>NZ_JBITZP010000009.1:0-234590 GCF_044546945.1 Kitasatospora sp. NPDC053057
CCACCACCCCCCCCCCCAATCGCCCCCCCCCCACACCCCCCCCCCCCCCCCCCCCCCCCCCCCCCCCCCCCCCCCCCCGGCCACCCACCCTCCCGAGAGCCCACCGCCCAACACCAACCCCCCTTTGCCTCCCCCGCAGGGAAAGCGCAGGCTGGGTCCGGAGGAGGCGTCGCCAATGACCACCCTTGAGGAACAGATCGACATCGCCGCCCCCGTGCTCGCCACCTGGGAGCAGCTGCACCGGGTGCACGAGTACCCGCAGTTCGTCGACGGGGTCCGCAGCGCCCACCCGCGCGGCCGGAACCTCGCCCATCTCGGGGTGCGGGTCGGCGGGGCCGAGCGGTCGGTGGACACCGAGATCACCGACCGCGGGCGGGGCCGGGTGATGGCCTGGCGGACCGTGGAGTCCGTCCACCTGAGCGGCGCGTTCGCGCTGCTGCCGCTCGACCCCCGGCACACCCGGCTGCAGATCCGGGTGGAGTACGACCCGGAGGCGGTGCACCAGGAGTTCGGCGGGCCGCGTGGATTCGCTCAGGCCGGCGCGATCGAGCGGGCGGTGCGCGGGGACCTGGAGCACTTCCGGGAGCTGGTCGAGGCCCGGGTGAGCGCCGCCGACGGCCACTCGGACGCCGACCACAAGCGCGACCACCACCACCCGTAAGAACCGCATAAGCCCAGCTCAGCGGGGGTGGTGAGGCTGTTCACAGCCCGCCGCCGACAAGACCGTTCCGCTTTCACCCTGTGGCAGACTCGGATGCCATGGACATCGGCCCGGTCACCAGGACGCTCCGCGCGGCGGTCTTCGCCGCGCTGGTCGTGCTGCTCGCCGGGCTCGCTCAGGTGCTGGTCACCGGCCGGTCCCTGCCGGTCGGCACGATGGGCCTGGCCTCGATCGCGGTCTTCGCCCTCGCCTTCGCCCTGGCCGGCCGCGAACGCGGCTACCCGGTGATCGCGGCGGCGTTCCTGCCGCTGGAGCTGGGGGTCAGCGCGCTGTTCGACCTCGCCCAGCGCTCCTGCCCCACCCTGCCGCCGGGCGCCGGGCACGGCTTCCAGCCGCTGCTGTGCGGCGGCGGTTCGCTCGGCGGCTTCCTGCTCGGGCACGGCGTGTCCCAGCAGACCGGCGTCCTGCTGCTCCTGCTGCTGCACACGGTGATCGGGCTGGCCGGGGCGTTCTGGCTGCGCCGCGCCGATGCCGCGCTGGCCGGCCTGGTGCGGGCGGTCCGGATGCTGGGCGAGTTCCTGCACCGGCACCTGCCGGCCGCCGCCCGCTGGCTGCGGCTGCTCGTCGCGCCCGTCCGGGCCCGTCCAGTGGTCCGGGTGCCCTTCCCCAGGGCCAGCCGTTCGCTGGTCCCGGCCGAGGACGTGGTGGTCCGTCCGGCCGTCCGGCGCGGTCCGCCGGTGTTCGCCCTGGCCGTCTGAGCCCGGGCCGTCCGAGCCCTCCTCTCAGCGGTCGTCTCTCTCCCCGCGCCGACCCGATCCCGGTCGCGCCGCCCTTCCGCACGCCCGAGAGCACAGGACGACACCTCATGAGCAACATCCGCAGGACCGACCAGAAGACCAACGCCACCGAGCGCATGCGCGCCGCCCGCGCCCAGGCCGAGCGCTCCGACCGGGTCCGTCGCCGGGTCGTGGTCGGCGCCGCCTCCGCCGCCGTGCTGGCCCTCGCGGCCGGTGTGGCCTTCGCCGTCGGCGGCTCCTCCGGCTCGTCCTCGGACGCCGCCGCGAACGGCCCGTTGGTCGTCCCCGCCAACGCGGGCGGCACCGACGGCACCGTGATCACCTACGGCAAGGCCGACGCGCCGCACACCCTGGAGGTCTATGAGGACTTCCGCTGCCCGTTCTGCGAGCAGCTGGAGACCACCACCGGCAAGGCCATCCAGCAGCTCGCCGACAACGGCACGTACAAGATCGAGTACCACCTGGCGACGTTCCTGGACAAGAACCTCGGCGGCAAGGGCTCGCGCACCGCGCTGGCCGCGGCCGGCGCCGCCCTGAACGAGGGCGTGGACAAGTTCAAGGCGTTCCACGACGTGCTGTACGCCAACCAGCCGGACGAGCGCAGCGACGCCTTCGGCGACGTCAACCACATCCTCGACCTGGCCGGCCAGGTGCCCGGGCTGAAGACCGACGGCTTCGTCAAGGCCGTCCAGGAGGGCAGCTACGCGCCGTGGGCCGCCAAGGTGAACGAGGAGTTCGGCAAGAGCGACGTCACCGGCACCCCGACCGTCAAGCTCGACGGCAAGAAGTTGGACGTCCTCACCGACGGCAAGGCGGCCTCGCCCGAGCAGTTCACCGCGCTGGTCAAGCAGGTGACCGGGTGACGACCGCCGCCCCCGCTCCGCGGGCCTTGGGGCCCTTCGGCGCGAGCCGTCCGTTCGCCTGGCTGCTGCTGATCGGCGGCGCGGTCGGCCTGTTCGCCTCGACGGTCCTCACCCTGGACAAGATCCGCCTGCTGGAGGACCCGTCGTACGTCCCCAGCTGCAACATCAATCCGATCATCAGCTGCGGTTCGATCATGCGCAGCGACCAGGCGTCGGCCTTCGGCTTCCCCAACTCGCTGATCGGCCTGGTCGGCTTCGGGGTGGTGATCGCGATCGGTGCCGGCCTGCTCGCCGGGGCGGCGTACCGGCGCTGGTTCTGGCTCGGGCTGCAGGCCGGGACGGTCTTCGGGATCGGCTTCGTGACCTGGCTGATGTACCAGACGCTGTACCGGATCGATGCGCTCTGCCCGTACTGCATGGTGGTGTGGGCCGCGATGATCCCGCTGTTCTGGTACACCACCCTGCACAACCTGCGCTCCGGCGTGATCCCGGTGGGCCCGAAGGCACGGGTGGTGGTGCGGGAGGCCGCGCGCTACCACTGGGTCGTCCCGGCGCTGTGGTACGCGGTGATCGCGCTGCTGGTCCTCAACCGGTTCTGGTACTACTGGAGCACCCTGATCTGATTCCCCTCCGCCGCCCGCTCCCGTCCGGGGCGGGCGGCGGGCCCTCCTCCCCGCGAGGTCGTCATGCGACGCAGGATCATCCTCACCTCCAACGTCTCCCTGGACGGCTACTTCGAGGGCCCGGACCACGATCTGAGCTGGCACCACGTCGACGACGAGGTGCACACCCACTTCAACCGCGTGCTCGCCCGAATGGGTGGCTTCATCTCCGGCCGGCGCACCCACGAGCTGATGGCCTCCTTCTGGCCCACCGCCGACCAGGACCCGGCCGCCGACGGTCCGATGGCGGAGTTCGCGGGCATCTGGCGCGACATGCCGAAGACGGTCTTCTCCCGCACCCTCGACCACGCCGACTGGAACACCACCATCGTCCGCGAGGTCACCCCCGAGACGGTCGCCGCCCTCACCGCCGGGCCCGGCGGGGACCTCTCCCTCGGCGGCGCCGAACTGGCCGAGTCCTTCCTCGCCCAGAACCTGGTCGACGAGTTCCGGATCTACGTCCATCCCGTCGTCCTCGGCCGCGGCACCCTGTTCTTCCGCCCCACCGAGCAGCCGGTCCCGCTCACCCTGACCGACACCCACCGCTTCACCAACGGCGTCACCATGCTGCACTACGCCCGCAGCGGCCCGTCACCGCTGGACTGACCGGCCGACGGGCGCGACGGCGAACCGCCATCGCGCCCGTCCCGCTCAGCCCTCGATCGGCTCGAAGGTGTACCCCTCGACCTCGGCGAGGAGTTCGGCGCGCCGCCGGTCGTCGATGAAGGAGGCCCGGAAGGAGTTGGCGGCCAGTCGGCGCAGGGTCTCCTGGTCGAGGGCCAGGGCCTGCCGGACGGCCCGGAAGTTGTCCTCGACGTAGCCGCCGAAGTAGGCCGGGTCGTCGGAGTTGACGGTGACCAGCAGCCCGGCGTCCAGCATCTCGCGCAGCGGGTGGTCGGCGAGCGTGTCGATGCAGCGCAGGCGGACGTTGGAGAGCGGGCAGAGAGTGAGCGGGACCTGCTCGCGGACCAGGCGGGCGACGAGTTCGCCGTCCTCCAGGCAGCGCAGCCCGTGGTCGATCCGCTCGACGCCCAGGACGTCCAGCGCCTCGGTGATGTACGAGGCCGGGCCCTCCTCGCCCGCGTGGGCGACCCGGCGCAGCCCGGCCTCGGCGGCCCGGCGGTAGACCTCGCGGAACTTCGCCGGCGGGTTGCCGACCTCGGCGGAGTCCAGGCCGATGCCCGAGATCCGGTCGAAGTACGGGCGGGCGGCCTCGAAGGTGTCCAGTGCGGAGTCGGCCGACTCGTCCCGCAGGAAGCACATGATCAGCTGGGTGCTGATTCCGTACCGCTCCTCGCTGCGCGACAGCGCCCGGGTCAGCCCGTCCACCACCACGCCGAGCGGAACCCCACGGGCGGTGTGCGCCTGCGGGTCGAAGAAGATCTCCGCGTGCCGCACGCCCTGCTCGGCGGCCCGGGCCAGGTAGGCGTCCGCGAGGTCGGCGAAGTCCTGCTCGGTGCGCAGCACGGCCATCAGCGCGTAGTAGAGGTCCAGGAAGGACTGCAGGTCGCTGAAGGAGTACGCCTTCCGCAGCTCCTCGGTGTCGGCGTAGGGCAGCGCGACGGAGTTGCGGGCGGCGAGGGCGAAGGCGAGCTCGGGTTCGAGGGTGCCTTCGATGTGCAGGTGGAGTTCGGCCTTGGGAAGCGGCATGTGCGATCTGTCCGAGCTGTCGGGGGGTGAACCTGAAGGTACGGAAGAATTCATCCTATGATCTTCCCGTTCTCTGGGGGCGCCGTGGGCAGCTCCCGGAGGGTGCGCAGCGGCGAGAACAGCGGCAGTGTCCCGGCCAGCGCGAGCAGGCCGGTCATCACCCACATCGTCGCCCGCAGACCGATCAGCTCGCCCAGCGCCCCGCCGGTCAGCGCGCCGAGCGGGATGGTGGCGTGGAGGGCGAACATCGAGCCGGCCGCCACCCGGGTGAGCAGCTCGGGCGGGGTGTAGGACTGCCGGAAGCTGCCCAGCACGATGTTGCAGAGCACCACCGCCGCGACCACGGCCAGCGACCCGATCACGTACAGCACCGTCCCGGCGCCCGGCCCGGCCAGCGGCATCAGCAGCCCGAACGGGGTGACGGTGAGCAGCACGATCCGTGTGCCGCGCGCCGTCCCGAGCCGGCGGCACAGCGGGCGGGCCACCAGCGAGCCGAGCACGCCGCCGACCGCCGCGGCGGAGGCGAGGGCGCCGACCCAGCCGGGGGCGATCCCGGCCGCCCGGACCAGGAACAGCGCCAGGATCGACTGGTACCCCATGAGGGCGAAGTTCGCGGCGGCGCCGAAGCACAGGAAGGCCCGCAGGTACGGGTCGCGCAGCAGGAAGGACAGCCCCTCCCGGACCTGCGCGGACAGGTCCGCGTGTTCCCGGACCACCGGCTCCGGCCGGGCGCGGATCCGCAGCAGGGTGCCGGCCGCGATCAGGAAGCTCACCGCGTCGATGAGCAACCCGGCTGCCGCGCCCACGAGTTGGACGATCAGCCCGGCCAGCCCGCGCCCGGCGACCTCGGCCGCCGAGCCGCTCCCGGTCAGCTTGGCGTTGCCCTCGATCAGGTCCTCCGGCGCCACCAGCTCGGGCAGGTACGCCTGGTCGGCGGCGTCGAAGAACACCGAGCAGAGACCGCTGAGGAAGGCCACGGCTAGCAGCTGCGCCATGGTGAGCACGCCGAACCAGCCCGCCAGCGGCACGCTCGCGAACAGCGCGGCGGAGCCGAGGTTGCAGCCGATCATCACGGCCCGTCGGGGCACCCGGCCGACCCACACTCCGGCCGGCAGGCCGAACAGCAGCCACGGCAGCCAGATCGCGCTGGTCAGCAGGCCGGTGGCGAGCGGCCCGGCGTCCAGGGTGAGCACGGCCACCAACGGCAGCGCGACGGTGGTGACGCTGCTGCCCAGCCGGCTGACGGTCTGCCCCGCCCACAGCAGCCGGAAGTCGTGCTGGGCGAACAGGCCCCAACGGGAGCGGACTTGACGGCTTTCCGGCGGCGGGGCGAGGGTGGCGGTCACGGCTTGGCCGGGACGCTGTGGGCGAAGGCGAGGACGGTCTCACGGTCCCGCCCGTCCTCGGGCACGGGCCGGTGCGCCCACTTCTGGATCACCTCGTGCAGGTCCGCGGCCAGCTCCCGGGCCTCCTCCGGGGTGAGCCGCAGCCAGGTCTGGGTGGCCACCGAGCAGCCGTCCCGCCAGTCGGGCCCGTAGCCGCCGCGCCGAACGGCCCATTCCCGGACCAGCTCGACCTGGCGCTCCAGCAGGATCGATCCGGCGGCGTCCGCGACGGCCTCGGTGACCGGATCGCCGTCGAAGTCGGCCCTGGTCCAGCTGAGTTCGCGGTCGGCCAGTCGCCACCAGTGCTCCCGCCGGTCGCGGGCCAACTCGGGCGCCTCCTCGATCAGTCCGCTCTCGGCCAGCACCTTCAGATGGTGGCTGACGTTGCCGACCGCCTGCTCGGTGCGCTCGGCCAGCTTCCCGACCGTGGCCGGGCCGTCGATCTTGAGCAGGTCGATCAGCCGGCGGCGCAGCGGGTGGGTGAGGGCGGCGAGCACCCGGGAGTCCTGGATCTCCCGGGTGCCGCGCGGCCGTTCCGCGGTGTCGGGCGTGCGGCCCGTCGTGTCGTCCATGGTGGGAGGATATCCACAAGGACTCTTGTACGACGTCTCTTTTACAACAGCTCTTGTGTACTGCCGCCCGCTCGAACGGGTGTACCGGGACGGACACCGGGCACTTGGTAGAAGGAGGATTCTCCGAGGAGGTACCGAGATGCGGCACGCCAACGACCCGCACATCCGGCCCGAGGGCATCTCCCCGCACGCTCTGGGCAACGACACCCTGCTGCACGAGCTGGAGCAACTGCACCGCACGCGCCACGAGACCTTCCTGTACGGCTCGGAGGAGGCGCTGAAGCGGCACACGCTGCGCACCGGGGAGCTGGAGGCCGAGTACCTGCACCGCTTCCCCACCAGGCAGGTCACCGCCGCGCGGACCAGGGCGGGCGCCCGGGCCCGGGAGGCGGCGGCCCGGGTGGAGTCGCTGCCGGAGTAGCTCCCGGAGCGACGGACACCGCGGCCCGGCGGGACACGCCGGGCGGCGGTGGTGTGCCCGGGGCCGGGGCGTCGGGGAGGGTTGGTGCGTCTGCCCTCACACCCCTCTGGGAGCCCGCATGCCCATCGCCAGCGTCAACCCCGCGACCGGCGAGATCATCCAGACCTTCGAACCGCTCGACGCTGCCGGGATCGAGCGGCGACTGGCCCGCGCCGAAGCCGCCTTCCACGCCTACCGCAGCACCTCCTTCGCCGCCCGCGCCGAACTGATGCACCGCGCGGCCGACCTGCTGGACCGGGACCAGGAGACCGTCGCCCGCACGATGACCGAGGAGATGGGCAAGCCGCTCGCCGCCTCCCGGGCCGAGGCCGCCAAGTGCGCCAAGGCGATGCGCTGGTACGCCGACAACGCCGAGGCGCTGCTCGCCGACGAGCACCCCGCCCCGGCCGACGTGGCCGACAGCGGGGCCGCTCGCGCGTACGTCCGCTACCGTCCGCTCGGCCCGGTGCTCGCCGTGATGCCGTGGAACTTCCCGTTCTGGCAGGTGATCCGCTTCGCCGCGCCGGCCCTGATGGCGGGCAACGTGGGCCTGCTCAAGCACGCCTCCAACGTGCCGCGCACGGCGCTCGCGCTCGAGGAGCTGTTCCAGCGGGCCGGCTTCCCGGAGGGCTGCTTCCAGACCCTGCTGATCGGCTCGGGCGCGGTCGAGGGCGTGATCCGGGACCGCCGGGTCGCCGCCGTCACCCTCACCGGCAGCGAGCCGGCCGGACGCGCGGTGGCGGCCGCCGCGGCCGACGAGGTGAAGAAGGCCGTGCTGGAGCTGGGCGGCAGCGACCCGTACGTGGTCCTGCCCAGCGCCGACCTGGAGGCCGCGGTGGGCACCGCGGTACGGGCCCGGGTGCAGAACAACGGCCAGTCCTGCATCGCCGCCAAGCGCTTCATCGTGCACACCGACGTCTACGACCGCTTCACCGCCGCCTTCACCGAGGCGATGCGCTCACTGCGGATCGGCGACCCGATGGACGAGGGCACCGACGTCGGTCCGCTGGCCAGCCGCCAGGGCCGGGACGACCTGGAGGAGCTGGTCGAGGACGCCCGCACCCACGGCGCCCGGGTCGAGTGCGGCGGCGACCGCCCGATGGGCTGGGACACCGGCTGGTTCTACGAGCCGACCGTCCTGACCGGCGTCACCCCGGCGATGCGGATCCACCAGGAGGAGACCTTCGGCCCGGTCGCCACCGTCTACCGGGTCGCCGACCTGGACGAGGCGGTGGCGCTCGCCAACGACACCCCGTTCGGGCTCAGCTCCAACGTCTGGACCACCGACCAGGACGAGCAGGAGCGCTTCGTCCGTGACATCCAGGCCGGCGGGGTGTTCTTCAACGGCATGACCGCCTCCCACCCGGCGCTGCCCTTCGGCGGCGTCAAGCGCTCGGGCTTCGGGCGGGAGCTGTCCGGGCACGGCATCCGGGAGTTCTGCAACGTCACCACGGTGTGGATCGGCTGAGCCCTCCCGGACCACCACGTCCCGGCCGGGTCAGGAGGCCGCCATCCGGTGCCTGCCCCGGCCGGGCGTCGCCCAGCGGGCCACCATGCCGACCAGCGCGATGAAGGTCAGGAACCAGAAGAAGGCCATCAGCCCGATCATCGGCTCCCAGGCCGTCTGGACGGCGATCATGCACAGGCCGATCGAGAGCGCGACCATGAACGTCACCACGGTGGGGCTGAGGCTGAGCAGCCAGTGCCAGGCCCGGTGCCCCAGGCTCGGGTTCCGCGGGGCGTCGGGGCCGGTGTCGAGTTCCTTGTAGGTGAGCAGGTCCATCGGGATCGCCTCCAGTGCTGGAGAGGGGGACAGCCCGGCCCGCGCGGTCAGGAGGCCTTGCGCGGAGCCGTGGACTTGCGGGTGGTGGTCTTCTTCGCCGGGGAGGCCTTCTTGGCGGCCGCGGTCTTCGCGGTCGTGCTCTTCGCGGCCGTCGCCTTCTTCGGCGCGGCGCGCTTGCGGGGCGCCGGCTTCTCCTCCTCCGGCTCCTCCCGCTCGGCGGCCGGCGCCCGCCCGCCCTTGGCCTGCTTGAGGCTGCTGCGCAGCGCCTCCATCAGGTCGATCACGTTGTCCGGCGCCTCGCCGGGCTCCTCCTCGTGCGGGATCTCGACGCCCTCCAGCCGGGCGGTGATCACCTGCTGGAGCGCCTGCTGGTAGTCGTCGTGCAGCTGGGAGAGGTCGAAGTCCTCGGAGAGGGTGTCCATCAGCGACCGCGCCATCTTGAGCTCCTGCGGCCGCACCGTGACGTTCTCCTCGGGCGCGATCCCGGCCGCCGGGCGGACCTCGTCGGGCCAGATGCAGGTCTGCAGCACCAGCGTCCCGTCGTGCACCCGCAGCACCGCGGGCGACTCCCGGGTGCGCAGCGCGATCTTGGTGACGGCGATCTGCCCGGACTCCATCAGCGCGTCGCGCAGCAGGGCGTACGGTTTTGCGGCGGCCTTGTCGGCGACGCCCACGTAGTAGGCCTTGGAGAACATCAGCGGGTCGATCTCGGTCGCGTCCACGAAGGCCAGCACGTCGATGATCTTCTTGCTGGGCAGCGGCAGGTCCGCGAGGTCCTCGTCGCTGAGCGTGACCGTCCGACCGTCGGGCGACTCGTAGCCCTTGGCGATCTCGGCGTACGGGACCTCCTTCTCCTCCTGCTCGCAGTACCGCTTCATCCGCACCCGTCCGCCGTCCTTGGCGTGCACCTGGTGCAGCGGGACGTCGTGCTCCTGGGTCGCGGAGTAGAGGTGGACGGGGATGCTGACCAGCCCGAAGCTGATCGTCCCCTTCCAGGTCGTCTGCATGGAGTGGCTCCGAGAACGTCCGAAGTGCCCCGAGACTCCCACTGTGCCCGGGTTTGCCCCGATCGGCCACACCTCGCCTCCCACGGGCCGGCGAGGGTGCCCGAACAGCTGACGATGCATCAGATTTGAGCTTTCCATGCCACCCCCATACCGGCCCTGACCTGGCCTTTTGCGTTCGGTAAGCGAACAGTTATCAAAGCATTGTTCCGATACTCGGGCGTAGAAGTTAGGTTGCACCGCAATGCGCGGATCTGTCCCCCACCCTCCGGCGCGACGAGCCGAGGGTCATGCCGCGCCGGAAAGGCAGAGGACTCCCTCAATGAGTGCGGACACCACCAAGCAGGCGGCGGACACCACCAAGGCCCCCCACCAGCTCGGCCCGGTCGGACACGGTGGCGACGGCCACCTGAAGGCCGGGCTCAAGAACCGCCACCTGTCGATGATCGCCATCGGCGGCGTGATCGGAGCCGGTCTGTTCGTCGGCTCCGGCGCGGGCATCGCCTCCACCGGGCCCGGCATCCTGCTCTCCTACACCCTGGCCGGCGTGCTGGTGGTGCTGGTGATGCGGATGCTCGGCGAGATGGCCGCGGCCGACCCGCAGAGCGGCTCGTTCTCGGCGTACGCGGACCGCGCGCTGGGCCGCTGGGCCGGCTTCACCATTGGCTGGCTGTACTGGTTCTTCTGGGTCGTGGTGCTCGCGGTCGAGGCCACGGCCGGCGCCAAGATCCTCCACAACTGGGTGCCGGGCGTGCCGCAGTGGGGCTGGGCGCTGATAGTCATGGGCGTGCTGACCGCCACCAACCTGTTCTCGGTCGCCTCCTACGGCGAGTTCGAGTTCTGGTTCGCCGGGATCAAGGTGGTCGCGATCGCCGCGTTCCTGGTGATCGGCACCCTCGCCGCCTTCGGCCTGATGCCCGGCACCCACGCGGTCGGCGCCACCAACCTGACCGGCCAGGGCGGCTTCCTGCCGCACGGCGTGGGCGCGGTGTTCACCGGCATGCTCACAGTGGTCTTCGCCTTCATGGGCAGCGAGATCGTCACCCTCGCGGCCGGCGAGTCGGAGGACCCGGAGAAGGCGGTCAGCAAGGCCACCAACAGCGTGATCTGGCGGATCGGGGTGTTCTACCTGGGCTCGATCCTGCTGGTGGTCACCCTCCTGCCGTGGAACTCGCCCGAGGTCAAGGCCAGCCCGTACGTGGCGGTCCTGGACCACGTGGGCATCCCGCACGCGGGCCAGGTGATGGACGTGATCGTGCTGACGGCCGTGCTGTCCTGCCTCAACTCCGGGATGTACACGGCCTCCCGGATGGCCTTCTCGCTCGGCCAGCGCGGCGACGCCCCGAAGGTCTTCGCGACCGTGACCTCGCGCGGCGTGCCGCGGGTGGCCATCCTCTCCTCGGTGGTGTTCGGCTTCGTCGCCGTCTTCTTCAACTACACCTATCCGAAGACCGTGTTCGCCTTCCTGCTGAACTCCTCCGGGGCCGTCGCGCTGTTCGTCTGGCTGGTCATCTGCGTCACCCAGCTGCGGATGCGCAAGATCATCGAGCGCGAGATGCCCGAGCGGCACACCGTCCGGATGTGGCTGTACCCCTATCTCACCTGGGTGGCCATCGGCATGATCGGCTTCGTCGTGGCGTACATGTTCACCGACGCCGACGGACGCAAGCAGATGTACCTGTCGCTGGTCGCCGCGGCGATCGTGCTCGTCGCCTCGGCCGTGGTGAGCCGACGGCGGCGGGCGGCGGTGGCGGCGAAGTCCTGATCCGTCCGCGCCGCGCTGGAACGCCGGGCCCGGGAGCCGTTGCGGAGGCTCCCGGGCCCGGTGCTGTTCGCGGCCGCCGTCGCGGCCCTCCGGCGAGCCGCCACCGGCCGGTCACGCTGCGTCGAAGTCGGTGCCGCCGCGTGTGAGCCCGCCCACAGGAGATTTCGCATCTACGGCCCTGGATAGTGGTCACGGTCGGCGCACCCACCCCGCAGCCCGGACCATCGGCCCCCGGCCGCCCGCGCGGCCGCCGGGTCCGACCTGAAGAACGCAGGCCATCGCGCCTCCCGACGGCATCTTCCGCCAGTGCGGGCCGCCCGCAACCCTTAGATGTCGAAAACGGACAAACCTCCCCAAACCCACCGGCTTGCCCGGTCGCGCCCGCCCCGCAGCCACTACTGGGCGTAGTAGCGAACCCCTTTGCCACCCGTCTCCGGCCCTGCCAAGAATGGCCCGTCGCCAGGCAGCGCCGGCCGGTCAGTCCGCCGCGCGCAGCCTGCCCGCCCCGCCGTCACCGCCGGGGCGCCACGGCCGTCCCGGACGGCCGCGCGGGCCCCGCTCACCCGGAGCCCACGCGATGCCCGCCCAGTGCCCCCGGCACGGCCCCCGACGGAAAAGGATCGCCCGCTCCATGCAGCTCAGCCATGCCCGCCGCAACTCCCTGATCACCGGCATTGCCACCCTCGTGGTCGCCAGTGCCGCCACCGCCGCGCTCGCCATCCCGCAGGTCGGGGGCTCCACCGAGGCCGCCGCCCCGGTGGCCGCCGTCTCGGTGGACGGCAAGCCGGTCGGCGACCAGGGCCAGGCCGACACCGCTGCCGCTGCCGAGAAGGCCGCCCAGGACGCCAAGGCGGCGCAGGACGCGCAGGCGAAGGCCCAGGCGGACGCCGCCGCCCAGGCGCAGGCCCAGGCCGCCGCCCAGGCGCAGGCCGAGGCCGACGCGAAGGCCCAGGCGGACGCCAAGGCCCAGGCCGACGCCGCCGCCTCCCGCTCCCAGCAGCGGCAGAACCTCAACAGCTACTCCGGCTCCCCGCAGCAGATCGCCGCGCAGATCGTGCCGGCCGGCCAGCTGCAGTGCTTCAGCAACATCGTGTTCCGCGAGAGCAGCTGGAACCCGATGGCCGTCAACGCCTCCTCCGGCGCCTACGGCCTGGTCCAGGCGCTGCCCGGCTCCAAGATGGCCTCCGCCGGCGCCGACTGGCGCACCAACCCGGCCACCCAGATCAAGTGGGGCCTGGACTACATGAACTCCCGCTACGGCAGCCCCTGCGCCGCATGGTCGTTCTGGCAGGCCCACCACTGGTACTAAGCCGGCCCGGCTCTCCCTCCGTACACGCCCCAGGCCCGCGACGCACTCCGCGTCGCGGGCCTCGCGGCGTCCGGGGTCGGCGTGTGCACGCCCAGAAGGCGGCGTGAAGATATGGCGCACGCTCGTACGGTTTGGTGCCAATTGCTAGGAATTACGCATCGTCAGGCCTTTGCCACGGTTCGCGCTCCCTCTTACGCTCCGGCGTCATGCCCTCACCCCTGATCAGCGTCGTGCTCCCCGCCTACGACCAGCACGGACAGCTCGCCGACTGCCTGGACTCGCTGCTCGCCCAGTCCCTGGCGAACGTCGAGGTGATCGTGGTCGCCGACCGCTCCCCCGAGACCGCGGGCGGGCTCGCCGACGCGTTCGCGGCCCGGCACCCGCAGGTGTCGGTGCTGCACCTGAACGCGGCGGTCGGGGTCGGGGTGAGCCGGAACGCGGGTGCGGCGCAGGCCTCCGGCGACTACCTGCTGTTCCTGGACGCCGACCACCTGCTCCCCCGGGACGCCCTCCAGACGCTCGCCGACCGGCTCCAGCAGACCGGCCCGGTCGACGTCCTGCTGTTCGGCCACTCCCGCCGCCACAACGACCGCGACTGGCCGGGCGGCGCCGAGGCCCTGCTCGCCGAGGCCGGCCCCGAGGTCTTCGCCCCCTTCGACCGGCCAGCGCTGTTCGGCGCCCCGCCGCTGATCTGGGACCGGCTGATCCGCCGCGACCACTGGGAGGAGCTCAAGCTCGCCTTCCCCGACGGCCGGTACGAGGAGATCCCGGTCGTCCACGCGGCGCTGCTCGGCGCCCGGAAGGCCGCCGTGCTGGCGCGCGAGTGCGTCCAGCTGCGCCGCCGGGAGACGGTCCACCCGGCCGGCGGCCCCGGCAGCAGCGTGTTCGACCTGTTCGACCAGTACGAGCGCAGCTTCGCCCTGCTGGAGGACCAGCCGCACCTCTACGCGGTGCGCGACGCCCTGTTCGTCCGGATGATCCAGCACTACCTGTTCGTCTTCGACCTCGCCGGCTGCGTCGCCCGCGCCGAACGCCCGCAGTTCTTCCACCGGGCCGCCGAGCACCACCGCCGCTTCATGCCTCCCGGCCACCGCAAGCCGGGCGGGCGGCTGGGGATCAAGTTCTCCCTGCTGGCCGGCGGCGCCTACCCGGCCTTCGAGGTCGCCAAGCTCTCCCACATCGCCCGCGGCACCCTCACGGGGCGCAAGTAGCCCCGTCAGGCGTGCGCGGTACCGCCGTCCGCGGCGGGCGCGGCGGCGATCCGCCGGGCGCGCTCGGCCGGAGGCGACGGGGAGGCCCTGAACCATCACTCCGGTGGCGCAGGGCCCCGCCCATCGACGCCCGACCAGGCGTCCACATCGCGTTCCGAGCGTGCGCGGCCGCGCGCCCGCCCTCAGGCCGCAAACGGGACACCACCCGATCGGGCTACAAGAAACGCCCCGCGCCGAGCCCCGCTGACGGTACCCCTACGGCGCCCCGGCTGCGATCATCGGCGGAGCCGTTGCCGCACCCGCCCGGGAGGTCCCTGGTGAGCCGTCCCTCCGCCGTCCCCGGGGCCGAACTGGCCCGTGAGCTGGCCGCCGTGCTGCGCGGGGAGGTCCGCTTCGGCGCGGCCGAGCGCACGGTCTACAGCCACGACGCCTCCAACTACCGGCAGCTGCCGCTCGGCGTGGTCAAACCCGCCGACCTGGACGACGTGCGCACCGCGCTGGCGCTGTGCCGCCGGTACGGGGTGCCGGTGGTGGCGCGCGGCGCCGGGACGAGCATCGGCGGGCAGGCGATCGGCCCCGGCGCGGTGGTGCTGGACTTCCGCCGCCACCTCGGCTCGGTGCTGGAGGTCGATCCGCAGGCCCGTACCGCGCGCGTCCAGCCCGGCACCGTACTGGACGACCTCCAGCGCGCCGCCCGACCGTACGGGCTGCGCTTCGGCCCGGATCCGTCCACCCACAGCCGCTGCACGATCGGCGGCATGATCGGCAACGACTCCTGCGGCTCCCACTCGCTCGCCTGGGGCCGCAC
This sequence comes from Kitasatospora sp. NPDC053057, assembly GCF_044546945.1. Taxonomy (NCBI): domain Bacteria; kingdom Bacillati; phylum Actinomycetota; class Actinomycetes; order Kitasatosporales; family Streptomycetaceae; genus Kitasatospora; species Kitasatospora sp. NPDC053057. The sequence continues at coordinate 14,931 of NZ_JBITZP010000009.1, forward strand.
CGCCGACAACGTGGAGCAGCTGGAGCTGCTGCTCGCGGACGGCACCGAGCTGACCGTGGGCGGGCGGCTGACCGGCGCTGAGCGCGCGGGGCTGCGGGAGCTGCCCGGCCGGGTCGGCCAACTCCACACCCTGCTCCAGGAGTTCACCGACCGCAACCTCGCCGTCATCCGCCAGGGCATGCCCCAGCTGCCCCGCCGCACCTCCGGCTACCCGCTGGACGCACTGCTGCCCGAGCGCGGCCACGACCTGGCCCGGGCGCTCACCGGCACCGAGGGCACCTGCGCGCTGCTGCTGGGCGCCACCGTCCGGCTGGTCGAGGACCCGCCCGCCCGCGCCCTGGTGGTGGCCGGCTACCCCGACGAGGGCGCCGCCGCCGACGCCGTCCCGGCACTGCTGCCGTACGGTCCGCTGACCGCCGAGGGCATGGCGGCCGACCTGATCGCAGCGCTGCTGGCGGCCGGCCCGCGTCCGCCCGCGCTGGACCGGCTGCCCGCGGGCGGGTGCTGGCTGTTCCTGGAGACCGGCGGCGCCACCACGCTGGAGGCCTACCAGGCCGCCCGCCGGCTGGCCGACGCGGTGCGCCGCGAGCGCTCGGCCTCCGTCGCCCTGGTCACCGACCAGGTCGAGCAGCGCCAGCTGTGGGCCGTCCGGGAGGCGGGCGCCGGGATCGTCACCCGGCTGCCCGGCGGCGGCGAGGCCTGGCCCGGCTGGGAGGACTCCGCCGTCCCGCCCGAACGGCTCGGCGACTACCTGCGGGACCTGCGCGCCCTGCTGCGCCGGCACAGCCTGCGCGGCGTGCCGTACGGGCACTTCGGCGACGGCTGCGTGCACCTGCGGATCGACTTCCCGCTGGACGAGCCCCAAGGGGTCCTGGTCTTCCGGGAGTTCCTGGAGCAGGCCGCCGATCTGGCGGTCTCCTACGGCGGTTCGCTCTCCGGCGAGCACGGGGACGGGCAGGCCCGCGCGGAACTGCTGCCGCGCATGTACCCGCCCGAAGTCATCGGCCTGTTCGGCGAGTTCAAGCGGATCTGGGATCCGGAGAACCTGCTCAACCCGGGCGCCCTGGTGGACCCGCGCCCGCTCGACGCCGACCTGCGCTTCGTCACCTCCCCGCGCCGCACGCTGCCGCTGGCCCTGCCGTACGAGCAGGACGGCGGCAGCCTGGCCAAGGCCGTGCACCGCTGCGTGGGCGTCGCCAAGTGCGTGGACCCGACCACCGGGGTGATGTGCCCGAGCTACATGGCCACCGGCGAGGAGCGGCACTCCACCCGGGGCCGGGCCCGGCTGCTCGCCGAGATGCTGCGCGGGGAAGCGATCCCGGACGGCTGGCGCTCGGCGGAGGTGCGGGAGGCGCTGGACCTCTGCCTGAGCTGCAAGGGCTGCGCGAGCGACTGCCCGGTGCACGTCGACATGGCGACCTACAAGACCGAGTTCCTGTACCAGCACTACCGGCACCGGCCGCGCCCGCTCCCGCACTACTCGATGGGCTGGCTGCCGCTGTGGCTGCGGGCGGTCGCGCTCGCGCCGGGGGCGGCCAACTCGCTGGTCCGCTCCCCGGCCGGCGCGCTGCTCAAGCGGCTCGGCGGGATCGACCGGCGCCGGGTGCTGCCGGTCTTCCCGCCCGAGACCTTCACCCGCTGGTACCGGCGGCACCGCGCCGCCCACCCGGCCCCGGCGGGCGCGCGGCCGGTCCTGCTGTGGCCGGACACCTTCTCCAACCACCTCCAGCCGGAGGTGCTGCGCTCGGCCGTCGAGGTGCTGGAGCACCTGGGCTTCGACGTCCGGCTGCCCGACGGGCCGGTGTGCTGCGGCCTCACCTGGTACTCCACCGGCCAACTCGGCACCGCCCGCCGGGTGTTGCGGCGCAGCCTGAACGTGCTGGCGGCCGTTGGGGTCCCGGCCGACACCCCCGTGGTCGGCCTGGACCCCAGCTGCACCGCCACCCTGCGCGAGGACCTGCCCCGACTGCTCGGCGCGGACGGCCGGCCCCTCTCCGAACGGACCCGCACCTTCGCCGAGTTCATCGACGAGCACGCCCCGGACGCCCCGCTCCCCCGCGTCCGGCTGGACGCCGTCACCCAGACCCACTGCCACCAGCACGCGGTGCTCGGCAGCGCGGCGGACCGCCGGGTCGAGGTCCGACTGGGCCTGAACAACCGGGTGCTGGACTCCGGCTGCTGCGGGCTGGCGGGCAACTTCGGCTTCGAACAGGGCCACTTCGAGGTCTCCCAGGCGATCGCCGAGCGGGTCCTGCTGCCCGAGGTCCGGGCGGCCGGGCCCGACACGGTGGTGCTGGCGGACGGCTTCAGCTGCCGCACCCAGATCGCCCAACTCGCGGACGGGCGCCGGGCCCTGCACCTGGCGGAGCTGATCGCCCGGGCGCTCCGGGCCGCCGCCCGACCGGCCGACTGACTACCCGTGCTCGGCGAGGAACGCCCCGGCGTGCGCCGCGGCCTCCTCCCGACTCGGGTGCCCGACCGCCCCCCGGCCGCTCTCCCCGTCGGCCCCGGTGGCTGTCCAGCACCACCCGCCGGACTCCTCGTCCCGGACCAACTCAGCGGTTCCGCCGAACAGTTCGAGCGAGCCGGGCCGGGCTGCCGGGCGACTGACGGCCTCCGGCCACTTCTTCCGGGCGCCCTGTCGGGTGATCCCCCAGGCGGCGCCCAGCTGTTCGTAGCTGGCGCCGTAGGAGCCGGCGGTGGCGGCCGCGGCCGCGGTGAGCCGCTTGACCTCAGCGTCCACCAGCTTCCAGGCGGACAGTACGGAGAGGGCGACCTCGGCGGGGTCGTCATTCCACATCCGGTCCTCGGGCAGCCCGGTCGCCCGGGACCGCACGGCGGCGGCGAGGGGGTTGAGCGCGTCCAGGAGGGCCCTGGCCAGCTCCCTCTGCTCCTCATCGGTGATCTCCACGGTCGTCATGATGACAACTATAGTTACCGAAGCAGCCTTCGACAACCATAGTTACCGGCGGTCGAAACGATCCGAGTCCCCGTCCGCGCCCCGGCCCGAGTCCCGCTCCGAGCCCCAACCCGAGCCCCAGCCGGGACCCCGGTCCGAGCCCCGGCCCGGGCCCCAGTCGGAGCCCCGGCCCAGCCCCCGGAACAGCGAGCCCGAATCCCGCCCCCCGAACGGCGAGTTCGAGTCCCGCCGCTCGGGCGCGAACGGGATCCCGGAGGAGAGCGCGCGGTAGCCCACCACCAGCGCCTCCCCCAGGAAGCCGACGCCGATCGACAGCTGCACCGGGCGGGCGTCCGAGGCCAGGCCGTTGTGCTCGGCGAGCATCGCGAAGCCCGCCATCAGTGCCAGCGAGATCGCCGCCGCCAGGAACGTCCAGCCGGTGTAGCGCTGCCACAGCACCCCGTCGCGTTCGTAGACCCGGATGGTGGCACCGCGCAGCGCACCGAAGGCAGTGCCGAGCGCGGCGCCCACCCCCACCCAGACGTAGCCCCCCACGCCGAGGCCGTGCTGCTGCGAGAGCGCCCACAGGCCGAGGCCGGTGAGTACCACCGGCGGCCCGAAGAGATCCCTGGCGTTGAGCGGTTCGCCGCGCAGCCGCCGGACCACCACCACGACCACCACGGCGGCGATCAGTGCCACGTGCACCCAGTTGTTCATCCGTGCTCCCCGAGTTTTTATAGCTTGGCCGTGCTAAATCAGCAATTTAGCTCGATCGTGCTATAACGGCAACATGCCGAAGATCGTCGACCCCGTCGAACGCCGCCAGGCCGTCGCCGATGCCGTCCTGCGCGTCGCCGCCAGGGAGGGCCTGGAACACGCCTCGCTGCGCAACGTCGCCGAGCAGGCCGGGCTCGCCATCGGCTCGGTGCGGCACTACTTCGCCGGCAGCTCCGAGCTGATGATCTTCGCGATGCAGGAGCTGGCCCGCCGGATCGACGCCCGCATCCGCACCCACGCCCGCGTCCTGCTCGACCCGGAACCGGCGCCCGGCACCGACCGGCGCGAACAGACCGTACGGCTGCTCGCCGAGACCCTCCCGCTGGACGCCGAGCGCCGGGAGGAGTCCGCGCTCTGGCTCTCCTTCGTCACCGCCGCCCGCACCCGGCCCGAACTGCGGCCCCGCGCCGTCGAACTGCAGACCGGCCTGGACGCGCTGGTCCGGCGCGTCCTGGTCGAGATGGAGCGCTCCGGCGCCCTCGCGACCGGCCTCGACCTCGACCTGGAGACCCGCCGCCTCTCCGCCCTGCTGGACGGCCTCACCCTGCAGGCCGTCCAGCACCCCGACCTGGTCGGGCCGGACGAGCTGCGCGCGGTGCTCCGCCGCCACCTGGAGACCCTGGCCGCCTCCTGACACCACGCCAACGCTCTTGGCACAATGGCGCGATGACCCTCACCCCCGCCGAGGCGGACAAGCTCCTGGCCGACAACTTCGCCCCCTGGGTACAGTCGCTCGGCCTGTACGTTGTCGAGACCGGCGAGCGGCACGCCGTGCTGCGACTGCCCTGGTCCGACCAACTCGCCCGCGAGGGAGGCGGATTGTCCGGCCAGGCGCTGATGGCAGCCGCCGACACCGCCTGCGTGATCGCCCTCTCGGCGGCGCGCGGTGGCTTCGCGCCGATGACCACCGTCCAGCAGTCCACCAGCTTCCAGCGCGCGGTCAGCGGCCAGGAGGTCCTGGTCCACGCCGTGGTCACCAAGCTCGGACGCCGGATCGCCTTCCTCGACGTCACCCTGACCGCCGAGGGAACCGAGGAACCCGCCGCCCACGCCACCTCGGTCTATGCCCTGGGCTGACGCCCGAATGTGACCGGCCCCGGGCGCGGGCCCGGGGCCGGCCCAGCCGGATCAGCCCTGCAACGCCTCCTTCTTGGGCGGCTCCTCCGCGCACACCGCCGCCACGAACTCCGCGAGCCGCGCCTGCGGCAGCCCGCGCGCGATGTCGGCCTCGCTGATCATGCCGACCAGCTTGTGCTCCGGGTGGTTGATCACCGGCAGCCGGCGGACCTGGTACTGCTCCATCACGCGCAGCACCTGCTCACAGTCCTCGTCCGCCTCCACCGTCATCGGCCGCCCCAGCGCCAGGTCGCCCGCCGTCACCTCGGCCGGGTCGCGGCCCTCCGCGACGCAGCGCAGCACGATGTCGCGGTCGGTCACGATGCCCAGCAGCTTGTCGTTCTCCCCGCAGATGGGCAGTGCGCCCACGTGCCGTTCCCGCATGATCCGGGCAGCGGCCGCTAGCGTCTCGCCCTCGCGGACGCACTCCGCGCCCGGGTGCATGATGTCGCTGGCTTTGGTCATGGTCCGCCTCCTGACCTGGCTTGCTCCCTCTCGTCCATCGTGGTCCGGGCCGATGCCGCACGCCACCGGGCACCCGTCAGGGCGTCGCCTTCGGCTCCGTGCGCTCCTCCGGCCCGCCCTGCCCGTCCGCCTCCGCGCGACCGCCCTGCGGGTCCCCACTCTCCAGCGGCGGACGGGACAACAGATCATCCAGCGGAGGCAGTTCGTGCTTGGGCTGCTCGCGGTCGAGCTCCGGCTCCGGCACCTCGCCGCTCTCCACCGCCTGCTCCGCGGACTTCGCCGCGGCGGCGACCGAGGCGGCCGCCAGCAGGTCCCGCTGCTGGGACTCCGTCGCGCTGTCCAAGAACCGCAGCAGCTCCACCGGGAACGGCAGCACCAGCGTCGAGTTCTTCTCCGCCGCCACCTCCACCACGGTCTGCAGCAACCGCAGTTGGAGCGCCGCCGGGGTCGCGCTCATCACCGCCGCCGCCTCCGACAGCCGCTCCGAGGCCTGGTACTCACCGTCCGCCGTGATGATCCGCGCCCGCCGCTCCCGCTCGGCCTCCGCCTGGCGCGCGATCGAGCGCTTCATCGACTCCGGCAGGGCGACGTCCTTGATCTCCACCCGGTCGATCTGGATGCCCCAGCCCAGCGCCGGGCTGTCGATCATCAACTCCAGCCCCTGGTTGATCGGTTCGCGGTTGGCCAGCAGGTCGTCCAGCTCGCTCTTGCCGATGATCGACCGCAGCGAGGTCTGCGCGACCTGGGAGATCGCGAAGTTGTAGTCCTGCACGTTGACCGTCGCCTTCACCGGGTCCTGCACCTGGAAGTAGACCACCGCGTCCACCCGCACGGTCACGTTGTCCCGGGTGATGCCCTCCTGCGCCGGGATCGGCATCGTCACGATCTGCACGTTCACCCGGCGCAGCCGGTCCGCGATCGGCATCAGCGCGACCAGCCCCGGCTCGCGGATCTCCTCGCGCACCCGCCCGAAGCGGAACACCACGCCCTTCTGGAACTGCTGGACCACCCGGATGCTCAGCCCCGCCCAGACCGCCCCCAGCCCGACCAGCCCCCCGAGAGCCCCCAGCACCGCATCGACGATCATCGCGGCCTCCTCGCGGCCTCCGCGCACACCGGCGCGTCCGGCCACCGCCGACCGGACCGGCCGGGGGCCGCCGGAGCAACTGATTCCACGCTACGCCTGCCCGGTGCAGGCCGGACCGAACGTCCCGCGCACCCTAGGATCGGGCCATGCAGCTGGCCCCCGCCGACGACCCGAGCCACCCCCGCCACCCCGCCGAGGCCGCCGCCCGCGCCACCGGACTCACCGAGCTCGACCGCGTCGTCACCGGCTGCCGGGCCTGCCCCCGGCTGGTCGAATGGCGCGAGGAGACCGCCCGCACCAAGCGCCGCGCCTACCAGGACTGGGACTACTGGGCCCGCCCCATCCCCGGCTTCGGCCCGCCCGACGCCCCGCTCGTCCTGGTCGGCCTCGCCCCCGCCGCCCACGGCGCCAACCGCACCGGCCGGATCTTCACCGGCGACCCCTCCGGCGACCTCCTCTACGCGGCCCTCTACGACCTCGGGCTCGCCAACCGCCCGGAGTCCGTCCGCCACGGCGACGGCCTGGAACTGTACGGCGTCCGGATCACCGACCCGGTCCGCTGCGCCCCGCCCGACAACAAGCCCAGCACGGCCGAACGCGACACCTGCCGCTCCTGGATCACCCGCGAGATGCAGCTGCTGCGCCCCACCGTCCGGACCGTCGTCGCCCTCGGCGGCTTCGCCTGGCAGGCGATGCTGCCGGTGATCGCCGACGCCGGCTGGCTGGTCCCGCGCCCCCGCCCCGCCTTCGGCCACGCCGCCCGGGTCACCCTCCCCGCCCGCGACGGCGGCCCCGACCTGCTGCTCTACGGCTGCTACCACGTGAGCCCGCGCAACACCAACACCGGCCGGCTCACCACCGCGATGCTCCGAAACCTGCTCCGCGAGGCGGCCCTCTCAGCGGGGCTCAGCCCCCGCTAACAGACCCGAACCGCGTCAGCTTCCGCTTCCCCGCCTCCGCCCACACCTTCGTCAGCCGCCCGCGCGCCGCCTCCGCCGCCGCCAGCTGGCCCGCGTAGAGCACGCCGTAGGCGAAGGACTCTCCGTCCTCGGCCGCCCGGGCGGTCAGGGCCGCGGCGGCGACCACCGCGTCCTGGTGTTCGCCCAGCACCTCCTGGACGGCCTTCATCCGCTCCGCGTAGCGCTCCGCCGCCGGGCCGATCGCGGGGGACGCCGTCTCTCCGGCGTAGCGGGCGCGCTTGGCGGCCTTGCGGGCCTCGTGCAGGGCCTGGTCGCGCTGTTCGGGGCCGGCGGCGAGGGCGGTGTGGACGCGGTCGGCCGTGCGGCGCTGCTCGTGGGCGGCGATGCGGGCGAGTTCGGGGGCGGCGGCGCGGGCGGCCCGGGGGCGCAGCGGCGGGTCGGCAAGCAGGGTGGTCAGGGCGGTGGCGAGGGCCCGGCGGCGGGGGCTGTCTAGGGCGGCGACCACCTCGGGCCACACCCGGCGGTACTCGGCCTCGCCCCACTGCTCCAGCGCCGCCGCGACCCGTTCCGGTCCGCAGGCCGCGGGCAGCTCACGGGCCTCGGCGGCCAGCCGTTCGGCGAGCACCTCGCGGTCCCGGGCGCGGCCCAGCGCGGCGCCCAGCCAGCGCAGATCGGCGACCAGGGCGTCGGTGGCGCCGGGGTCGAGGAGCCGGCGGAAGGTCCGCAGGGCGCTGCGCAGCCGCCGGCAGGCGACCCGCATCCGGTGGACCGCGTCGGGTTCGTCCGCCCGGACGGCGTCGTCCAGTCCGGCGAGCACCGCCGCCTGGGCCTCGACGCGGTCGAGCAGCACCTGTCCGACCGTGGTTCCGGGCCTCGCCATGCGCGTGCACCCCCTCATCGGGATGTCTTCCAGGCTACGCGCGGGCCCGCCTGTCGACCCCACGGCGGCCTGAAGGGGCGTCACCCGAACCGCCGCATCCGTACGCGCCCTCGTGTCCGCCGTAAGGGGCATGGCATACTCCGGGGCGTGATGACCTCCACCCATGCGACCAGGGCCCTGCGGGCCGCGGTGTTCACCGCGCTCGCCGTGCCGATGGCCGCGCTGGGCCAGGTGGTCATCACCGGTCGCCCGCTGCCGCTGTCGCTGGTGGCCACCGCGAGCGCCGTCGTGTTCCTGGTCGCGGCCGTGCTGGCCGGCGGGGAGCGGCGGCTGCTGCACATCTCCGGGGTGATGGTGCCGGTCGAGCTGCTGCTCAACACCACCTTCAACCTGGGCCAGACCGGCTGTGGGCCGGTGCTGTCCGAGCACGTCTCCGCGCGCGGGGTGAACCTGCTGGTCTGCGGCGGCGGTTCGGTGGACGGCTCGCTGCTGGGCGGCCCGGTGGGCCACTCCGGGCAGTTGGCGCCCGCCGCGACCCAGCTGCTGCTCCTGCTGGTGCACCTGGTGATCGCGCTGGCGGCCGCGGCCTGGCTGCGGCTGGGCGACTCCGCGCTGTCCGGCCTGGCCCGGGCGCTGCGCGCGCTGCGCCAGTCGGTGGCCCGCCCGCTGCGGGCGCTGCTCGTCCTGCTGGTCCCCGCCCCGGTGCGCCCGGTGCTGCGGGTACCGCTGCCGGTGTCGGACCACGAGCGGCCGCGCCGCGAGGACGTGGTGCTGAGCCCGGCTCCCCGGCGTGGTCCGCCGGTCTTCGCGCCTGTCTGCTGAGCGCGTACCCCCTTTCCCGTAAGCACGGTTCCGTACGCCCGTAGGCAGTGCGCACAACTCCGCGTCACTTGCCCCCGCCGCACCCCATGCGGCCACCCGCGCGCACCCGCGCGCCGCGTACAGGAGTTGACTTCCCCATGGCTCAGAACCCCACCAAGCGCGAGGCCAAGCGCATCAGCGCCCGTGAGCGCATCCAGGAGGCGCAGCGCCGCGAGCAGCAGGCCGCCAAGCGCCGCCAGTTGATCGTCGTGTCGGTCTCCGCCGTCGTCGTGCTCGCCCTGGCGGGCGGTGTGGCGCTCGCGATCAACACGGGCTCGAAGAACGACGACAAGGCCGCCGCGGCCGCCTCCGCGGCCCCGCTGGTCGTCCCGGCCAACGCCACCGGCCCGGACGGCACGGTGATCACCTACGGCAAGGCCGACGCCCCGCACACCATGGAGGTGTACGAGGACTTCCGCTGCCCGGTCTGCAAGCACTTCGAGGCGGCGAACGGCCAGACCGTCAAGGAGATCACCCAGGACGGCCAGATCAAGGTGGAGTACCACCTGGCCGCCTTCCTGGACAAGAACCTCGGCGGCAAGGGCTCGCGCACCGCGCTGGCCGCGGCCGGCGCCGCGCTGAACGAGGGCGTGGACAAGTTCAAGGCGTTCCACGACGTGCTGTACGCCAACCAGCCGGACGAGCGCGAGGACGGCTTCGGCGACGTCAACCACCTGCTGGACCTGGCCGGCCAGGTGCCCGGGCTGAAGACGGACGCCTTCGTGAAGGCGGTCACCGACCGGACGTACGCGCCGTGGGCGGCGAAGGTGGCCGACGCGTTCAACAACAGCCAGGTGACCGGCACCCCGACGGTCAAGGTGGACGGCAAGCCGATCAACCTGTTCACGGGCAACGCCCCCGCGGCTCCGGAGCAGTTCACCGCCCAGGTCAAGCAGGCCGCCGGCCTGCAGTAGGCCGCAACGCATCGCATGGCACCACCGGTCCGGCCGAACTCCCGGCCGGGCCGGCCCCTCCCAGCCAGCCACCGGAGTGTGCTGTCATGACCGCGACTACCGTGCACCTCTCCCGTCCCGCCCCCGATGCCGCCGGCCCGGGCCCGATCGGCGCGAGCCGGGCCCTCGCCCTCCTGCTGTTCCTCGGCGGGCTGGTCGGCCTCGCCGCCTCGGCCGTCCTGACCTTCGACAAGCTCCGCATCCTGGAGAACCCGTCGTACGTCCCCAGCTGCAACATCAACCCGGTGATCAGCTGCGGCTCGGTGATGCGCACCGAGCAGGCCTCGGTCTTCGGTTTCCCCAACCCGCTGCTCGGCCTGGCCGCGTTCGGCGCGCTGGCGGCGATCGGGGCGGGGCTGCTGGCCGGCGCCGCCTACCGGCGCTGGTTCTGGCTGGGCCTGCAGGGCGGGACGGCGCTGGGCGTGGTGTTCGTGCACTGGCTGGCCGACCAGGCGCTGTACGACATCGGCGCGCTGTGCCCGTACTGCATGGTGGTGTGGGCGACGGTGGTGGCGCTGTTCTGGTACACCACGCTGCACAACCTGCGCACCGGTGTGATCCCGGTCGGGCCGCGGATGCGGACGGTCGTCCGGGAGGCGGCGCGCTACCACTGGGCGCTGCCGGTGCTGTGGGCGGCCGTGATCGCGCTGATGGTGCTCAACCGGTTCTGGTACTACTGGAGCACCCTGGGCTGACCGGCCCCGGGGCTCACCCCACGTACCCCGCCGAGTGCAGCAGCGCGGCGGCGCCGGTCCGCCGGGCCTCCAGGGCCCCGGTGAGCCGGCGCGCCGCACAGGGGTGCAGCAGGGCGGCCGCCCGGGCGGGGGTGAAGTAGCCGTGGCCGGCGATCTCCTCCGCCTGGAGCCGGACCACCGCGCCCGGCTCGACCGCGCCGCCGTCGAACATGAAGTGCACGGCAGGGTGGGCGTGTCGGCCCTGGTCAGGAATCGCCTCGCGCCACTCCACCACCAGCAGCCGCAGGTCACGGGCCACCAGCCCGGTCTCCTCCCAGAGTTCCCGCGCCGCACACTCGGCGGGCCCCTCCCCCGGGTCCATCCCGCCGCCGGGGAACTGCCACTGGTCGCGGTAACTGGCCCTCAGCAGCAGGACCTTGCCGTCCTGGTCGGTGAGCAGCACGCTGCAGCCGATGTAGGCGCGCACCATCCGGGAGAGCCACTCCTCCTCCGAGAGTTCCCAGGTGTCCGTCATCGCGCCTCCTCCGCCGACCGTCCTCCGTCGCGGCCACTCTGCCGCAATCGCCGCTCCGCGAAAGGTGGTTCGTACCTAATCCACCCGATCGGGTACTACCTGCCTCTTCACCCGAAGACGGCCCGCCGGAAGGCGTTGCGCAGGTCGGTGAGCGACTGGGTGACCCGGCTGTGGTGCACCTGGTTGGTGAGCAGCAGGGCCCAGCGGCCGAGTCGGCGGGAGACCCAGATGCCGGTGCCGGTGAAGCCGTAGTGGACGAAGGTGCCCTCGGCGGGTTCGGTGCCGGGGGCGTACAGCCAGGACAGGCCGCGGGCGGGGGTGAGGCCGCCGGTCTGCTCGCGCAGCGATTCGGTGATCCACGGTTCGCCCCAGGGGAGTTGGGGCGGCGGAGCGAGCAGCGCGGTGAGGAAGCGGGCGAGGTCGGGGGCGGTGGAGAAGGCCCCGGCGTTGCCGGAGACGCCGCCGAGCAGCCGGGCGGAGGGGTCGTGCACGACGCCGCGCAGGTGGGCGCCGGTCGACTGGTCGAACTCGGTGGGCGCGGTCCGGGCGGTCTCCGCGGCGTCGAGCGGCCCGTAGCGGGTGTCGGTCATGCCCAGCGGCCGCCAGGCCCAGCGCGCGGCGAGTTCGTCCAGCGGCGCCCCGCCGAGGTCCTCGACCAGGTAGCCGAACAGCACGGCGGCGCGGTCGGTGTACTCGACGGCGGCCCCCGGCGCGCGGTGCAGCGGGGCGGCGATCACCCCGGCCCGGATCGCCGCCGGCGCCCGCCCGTAGAGCTGCTCGAAGCGGGTGTACGGGAGCATCCCGGCGGTGTGGGCGAGGAGTTGACGGGCCGTCACCCCGCCGACCGGCTGCCCGGCGGCGGGCGGCCACCAGTGGCCGAGCGGTTCGTCCAGCGGCAGCCGTCCGGCCTGCCACAGCACCCCGGCGCAGGGCCAGAGTGCGACGATCTTGGTGAGGCTGGCGAGGTCGTACAGCGTGTCCGGCCCCGGGGCGAGCCGCGCGAACCGGCCCTGCCCGAGGGCGCCGTGGCTGCCGCCGCCGAGCGTGCCCCCGGCGTCGCCGACGGCCCAGACGGCGCCCGCCCCGACGGTGCGCACACCCTCCCGGACCAGGCGGTCCAGCTCCCCGCCGGGCGCGGCCAGGGCGGGGAGTCGTGCGGCTTCGGGTGGTTGGTGGCTCACCACGGGTGTCTACCCGGCGCGCGCACCGCTCAGACCGTCGACCGCTCAGACCGTCGGCGCCCGGACCGCGGCCGTTCAGACCGCCGCCGGGAGTTCCTTGCCGAGGCAGATGCTCTGCGGGTGGTCCTTGTAGATGCCGAACTTGCGGATCGCCGCGTAGCCCTCGGAGCCGTACAGCGCCACGGCCTCGGGCTGCTCGGTGCCGGTCTCCAGGATGAAGCGGGTGCGCCCGGCCTCGACGGCGGTCTCCTCCAGGCGGCGCAGCACCGCCCGGGCGAGGCCCCGGCCGCGGGCGTCGGGTATCACGAACATCCGCTTCAGCTCGGCGTCGCCGTCGCACAGCCCGTCCGGGCCGGCCTGCTTGGCCCGCCAGCCGCCGCAGGCGACCGGGCGGCCGTCCAGGTAGGCGATCATGAACAGACCGGCCGGCGCCTCGAAGTCCTCGGGGTGCATCACGGTCTCGTCCGGGTCCCCGTAGCGGCGGACGTACTCCTGCTGCACCTCCGCCGACAGGGCCTGCGCGTCGGGGTGGGCGTACCCGGTGATGCGGAACTCGACGGTGCCGGTGTCCTTGGTGGCGGTGCTCTCCATGGTTGAAGAGCCTACGAGAACGGGTCAGCGGGCCTCGAACCGGGCCAGCAGGTCGGTCTTGCCGAACATCGCGGCGGCGTCGACGGCGGACGGGACGCCGGCCCTGGGGTCGGCACCGCCGGCGAGCAGGGCGTCGACCACGTCCGCGCTGCCCTTGAAGACGGCTCCGGCCAGCGGGGTCTGGCCCTTGTCGTTGGCGCGGTTCGGGTCGGCGCCGCGCTGGAGCAGGGCTTCGACGGTGGCCGCGTGGCCGTGGTAGGCGGCCAGCATGACCAGGGTGTCGCCGCTGCCGTTGGTGAGGTCCGCGGAGACACCGGCGTCGACGGCGGTGGTCAGGGTGGCGGTGTCGCCGGCCCGGGCGGCGTCGAAGAGCTTCCCGGCGAGCGCGATCACCTCGGCGTCGGGGGCATCGGTCATGGCGGACTGCCTTTCCAGAGGGCTGACGGGGGGCCGTGCGTACGGCACCGTAGCGGCCGACGCCGAGCCGGGCCAGCCGGCGTCCGGATTCCGGATGACGGCCGCGCCGGTGCGGGACGCGGTACGACGGGCGGCCACGCGGGTTGCGCCGCCATTCGAGCGAACTTCCGGGACCCCCCGGAAACTTCCCACCCACCCCCCGGGAATGCCTCGCGGCACCGAATCCACGCGGCATCCATGCGACACAGGCCCCCACCCGGGGCCGGTTCGCATACCCCCGTCCGGCTTCCGGGCGGTATTGAGCGGCAGAACCACCCATTTGCGCCGTTCCATCATCTATTACTTTTTGTCACGATAAGGGCACTTTAAGTAACCCTGCCCCTGTCCCCGTCCCCCTCCCGAGGAGCAGAACGTGATCCTCAATGTCTCCGCGCTCGTCCTGTTCGGCACCGTCGCCTTTCTGTTTTTCCGCAGAGACGGACTGAAGATGTCCCACGCCGTCGTCTGCGCCCTCTTCGGCTTCTACATCGCCGGTTCCTCGATCGCCCCGAGCATCACCGCCGGCGGCGCCAGCCTGGCGAGCCTGCTCGGCGGCATCAAGTTCTAGGCGCCGCCACTCCCCCACCGGCCCGGGCGCGGATCCCACCGCCCCGGGCCCCGTCGTACCACGAGCAGTTACCCCCTCACCCCACCCGTCCCACTCGACCGGGGAGTCACGGAATGCCGCTCCACCGCCATCTCAGCAAGGGCCGCGAGTTCGCCCGAACCGCCGGGGACCACGCCACCGACATGTTCGCCCCGCTCGCCGTGATCGGCCGCGGGCTGCGCCACCACGCCGGCTGGGCCAAGGACCGCTGGCAGGCCACCCCCGAGGAGCGCCGCGGCCCGACGCTGTTCCTGTCCGCCGCGATGCTGATCGGCATCTACCTGCTGCCGCACGGCCTGCTGTTCGCGCTGGTAGCCCTGATGGCCAGCGCCGCCTGGGCCGGCCGGGCCCCCAAGGCGGCGCCCGCCCCGCCCGCGCCCGACGTGGCCGACGTCAAGCTCGGCGCCCTCTACTCGGCGCTCACGCCGTACCTGTGCGGCCCCGAGGACGCCAACCCGCTCTACCACTTCGAGGGCAGCTACAAGAACGCCTTCGGCTCCTGGGAGTTCGACGGCGAGGGCCGGCTCTCCCGGCTGGAGCTGAGCTACCCCGCCTACTTCACCGACACCGAGCCCGCCGCCCGGGCCCGGATCGAGCAGGTCGTCCAGGGCAAGGCCGGGCGGGCCCGGGAGTACCGCTTCGACTGGGACGAGGAGTCCAACCGGCTGCGGATCACCGCGCTCGCCCCGCTGCCCACCGACGTGGTCGCCCAGCGCTTCGTGGCCGCCCCCGGCGAGATCGTGCTCGGCTTCACCGACGAGGACGGCACCGCCCGCACCATCCCGGTCACCCAGGGCGGCGCCGTCACCCAGCAGCCGCCGGTGATCTGGCGCACCGGCCCGCGCTCCTCCGAGCCCCACCTGCTGGCCCTCGGCGTCACCGGCTACGGCACCTCCAGCCTGATCCGCTCGATCGCGCTCCAGGCCCTCCCGTACGCCGACCTGGTGGTGATCGACGGCGCCGGGACCGGGGAGCACGCCTGCCTGGTCAACCGGCCCGGCGTGCACACCGTGGAGACCAGCCTGCACGGCGCGCTGGCCGCGCTGACCTGGGCCGCCCAGGAGACCGAGCGCCGGCTCACCGCGCTGAACGCCGCCCGGCACACCGGCGCCAGCCTGCCCGAGGACGTCACCCGGCCGCTGTGGCTGCTGCTGGACCACCCGACCGAGCTGGGCGAGCTCGCCCACGCCGAGGGCCGCCCCGACCCGCAGGACCTGCTGGAGCTGCCGCTGCGGCACGGCCGGGCCGCCCGGGTCACCGTGGTGATCGCCGACGACGTCGAGGCCCGGGACCGGATCACCCCGACCGTCCGCGCCACCACCCGGGCCCGGGTGCTGCTCGGCCCGGCCCGGTCCGAGGAGGCCCACGCCGCGCTCGGCGCTCCGCTGGACATCGTGCCCGCCGCGCACGCCCCGGTGGGCCGCGGCTACGCCCGGATCGGCAACGGCACCCCGGTCCGGCTCCAGGTGCCGACCACCGTCGACCCGCTCGACGACGACGCCCTGGCCCAGTTGCGGGACGCCGTGATCGCCCTGCTGCCGCACCGCGACAGCCGGACCGAGGCCGCCCCCGCCGCACCGCACCGCCCGGACCGCCCGCCGGTGGTCCGGGCCGACGCCCCGCCCTCGCACCCGGTCGACTTCGGCAAGGCCGAGCCGATGATCCGTTCCCGACCGATCTCCTGAACTCGCCGGAAGCGGGGTCGGCGGGCGGCGCCGAATCCCTTCCCGGTACGCTCGTCACAGAAAGTACGCACGATCACCAGATGTGAAATAGGTGACACCTGGGGTGATATCACCGGCCAGATGTGACAAATCGGGCGCCGGTGGGTACAAACAGGGGCGGCACGACAGACGACGCATGTCCCGGGACGGGAATCTTCGTCGGAAGCCGAGCGTTGACCGAACGACGAAGAACAGCGACCACTAGTCCTGTGGGCTATAAGCCCGGGAGGCACGATTCATGAGCGAGCGAGCTCTCCGCGGCACGCGACTCGGGGCCACTAGCTACGAGACCGACCGTGGTATCGATCTGGCTCCCCGCCAGACCGTCGAGTACGCATGTCAGAACGGACACCGATTCGAGGTTCCTTTCTCGGTCGAAGCGGAGATCCCCCCGGTGTGGGAATGCCGCTTCTGTGGCCAGGAGGCGGCACTTCTCGACGGAGACGAGCCGGAGGAGAAGAAGGTCAAGCCCACGCGCACCCATTGGGACATGCTGATGGAGCGCCGGACGCGCGAGGAGCTGGAGGAGGTGCTGGCCGAACGGCTGGCCGTGCTCCGCTCCGGCGGGATGAACCTCGCGGTGCACCCGCGGGACACCCGCAAGAGCGCCTGACAACACCTCGCTCCCGCCGCGCGCGGGAGGACGCGAAAAGGGACCCTGGTCACCAGGGTCCCTTTCGCGTTTCGCGTTGTCCGAGGCCGTTGTTCGTCACGGCCACCGTCCCGGCCCCGCGCCGGGAGCTCAGCCGTTGATCGGCGGGCGGTAGGTGGTGTCCGGGCCCTGCGGGCCGCGCGGGCCGGTCTCCGGGTCGACCACCTCGCCCTGGATCACCTTGCCGTCCGGGCGGTGGATGCGCAGCTGCTCCTGCAGCCGCATCGCGTCCGCGAACGGGTCGGTGCCCGCGGTGGAGGCGCTGCGCACCGCCTTGTCCGCGACCCGGCGGCCGACGGCCCGCCACAGCGCCCGGGTGGGCGGGAACAGCAGGGTCAGGGCGACCAGGTCGGACAGGAAGCCGGGGATGATCAGCAGCAGCCCGGCCAGCACGGTCATGCTGGTGCCGGTCTGGGGCTGCTGGGACTGCGGGTTCTTGCTCTGCTCGACCGCCGCCGAGAGCGCCTTCAGACCGGCCCGCTTGATCAGCGAGCCGCCGATCACCCCGCCGGTGATGAGCAGCAGCAGGACGGCGAAGCCGCCCAGCCAGGAGCCCACCAGGACCAGCAGCCAGATCTCCAGCACCAGCCAGGCGGTGATCAGCAGCGGCAGCACCCGGCGGAGCCTGCTACGCGGGACCGGACGGGTGGGGGTAGCTTGCTGGGTCACGGTACGAATCCACTCCAAGCGGTGCTCTGCGCGCCGCACGGGAGGTCCGGGCCGGCTACGGCACCACCTCGTCCAACGATTCCCCGGCGGCCGGTGTTCCGACCTCGGGCTTCCAGCGGCGGCCGACCAGCACGGCGGCGCCGCAGGCCAGCAGGCCTCCGACGGCCAGCGTCCACTCCGGGACGGCGCCGACCCGGTCGGCCACCGTGGTGCCGTCGCGCAGCGGGACGGTGGCGGACAGCTCGGCCGGGGTCAGCTCCGCGGTGCGCTGCTCGACCGTGCCGTCCGGGGCGATCACCGCGCTGATGCCGCTGGTGGCGGCGATCAGGACGGCCCGGCCGTGCTCGACCGCGCGCAGCCGGCTCATCGCGAGCTGCTGCTCGGGCTGGCCGGTCTTGGCGTAGGTCGCGTTGTTGGTCTGGACCACCAGGACGCGGGCGCCGCTGTCCACGGTGTCCCGGACGATCTCGTCGTAGGCCACCTCGAAGCAGATCACGTCGCCGATCTTCGCCGGGCCGAGCTGCATCACGCCGTTGTGGTCGCCGGGGTAGAAGTCGCGGGCGACCCGCTGGAGGCGGGTGACCACCTTCATCAGCTGGGCGCGGAACGGCACGTACTCGCCGAACGGGACGGGGTGCTGCTTGGTGTAGGAGGCGCCGGGGCCGGTGACCGGGTCCCAGACGATGCCCTCGTTCTGGACGTGCTGCGCGTCCGGGCCGTCCACCAGGGTGCCGACCAGGGTGGGTACGCCGACGGCCTTGATGGCCTCGTCGATGCGCTGACGGGCCAGCGGGTCGCTGAACGGGTCGAGGTCGGAGGAGTTCTCCGGCCAGATCACCACGTCGGGGCGCGGCAGCTTGCCGGCCTGGATGTCGGCGGCCAGGCGCTCGGTGGCCGAGGCGTGGTTGTTGAGGACCATCATCGGGCGGCCGAGGAAGTCCATGCCCGGGTTCGGCACGTTGCCCTGGACGATGGCGACCTTGACGGTGTCGGCCGCGGCGGTCGGCACCGGGACGAGGTAGCCGGCCAGCAGCGCGGCCACCGCGCCGAGCGCCGCCAGCGCGGCCACCTTCGGGGCCCTGCCCGGCCCGCGCAGGCGCAGCGCGGCCCAGGCCAGCAGGGTGCCGGAGAGCGCGACGGCGAAGGTCACCAGCGGCGCGCCGCCGATCGCGGCCAGCGGGGTGTAGGGAGTGGCGGTGTTGGCGAAGGCGAGCCGGCCCCAGGGGAAGCCGCCGAGCGGCAGCCGGTCGCGCGCCCACTCCTGGGTGACCCACAGGGCGGCCGCCCAGAGCGGCCAGCCGGGCAGCCGGGAGGTGAGCGCCAGCGCGCCGCCGAGCAGGGCCAGGAACAGCGCCTCGATGACGGACAGGCCGACCGTGGCGTCCCAGCCGACCACCCGCAGCCAGCTGAGCAGCATCAGGAAGAACGGCAGGCCGAAGGCGAAGCCCGTCCAGGCGCCCTGGCGGAAGGTGCGGCCGCGGGTGAGCAGGGAGAGCGCGGCGACGCCGAGCAGCGACAGCGGCCACAGGTCGTACGGCGGGAAGGCGAGCGCGAGCAGCAGGCCGGCCAGCACGGCGAGGCCGGTGCGCGGCAGCCCGGCGCGGACCTTGGCAAGCGCGCGGGCGCCGCGGCCGGGCTTCGGGGCCGGGTCCTGTGGCTCGGGAGCGGTCCCGGACCGCTCCTGGGTGACGGGAATGGCCACCGGCGCACCATCTTCCTGGGGCTTGCTGTTCGGACGCTGTGCGAAGAAGGTACCCCGGAAAGTCGGAGAGGCGTGAGGTGAGGGTGCTACCCCCCGTCAGCGCTCGGCGTAGACGAAGCGCCCCAACGGCCAGTGGTCCGTGAGCCATGCGGAGACCGCGCGGTACAGCGGGGCGTCCAGCTCGGCGCGGTCGGCGCGGACCCAGGAGCTGACCGAGACGACGGACGGGTCCTCGCGGTCCGGGTAGACGTAGACGCAGCCGATCACCTCGTCGCGGTCCGGCTCCAGGACGGTGTAGGTGAAGCCCTTGCGAGCCTCGAAGTCGGCGGCGTGGCGGCGCAGGTCGGCGAGGTTGCGCTCCAGGGGCATGCCGTCGGCGGGCGGCCAGCCGCGGCCGGCCCAGCCGGGGGTGGCGCGGATGTGCTCGATGCTGCTCGCCCAGGGGCTCCAGGCGGAACTCCGGGGCGAGCAGCTCGCGCGGGACGGTGAAGTCGGCGGGTACCAGCAGGTCGGTGGTCATGGTGGTCAACCTATGAGCCACCGGCCCGCCCGCTCATCCGATTAAATGCGGCGTCCGATTCACCGCTCGTACACGGTGCGGCCGCGGACCACCGTGCGCAGGCAGACCGGCAGTTCGCGGCCCGGGGTGAGGTCGGGCAGGCCGGGGGTGCCGGAGCGCGGGTCGGTGGACCAGCCGGCCACCCGGGAGTCGGGGGCCTGGACGACCAGCTCGTCGGCGGCCCAGATCGCGTAGTTGGCCACCGCGCCGGGCACCAGCACGCCGTCCTGGTCGCGGCCGATCGCGCGCCAGCCGCCGCGGGTGTGGGCGGTGAAGGCGGCGCGGACCGAGATCCGGTGCTCCAGGCTCTGGTGGAAGGCCGCGGCGCGGACGGTGCCCCAGGGGTCGAGCGGGGTGACCGGGGCGTCCGAGCCGAAGGCCAGCGGGACACCGGCCCGCAGCAGCGCGGCGTACGGGTTGAGGCCGGCGGCCCGCTCGGCGCCCAGGCGCTGGACGTACATGCCGTCCGGCCCGCCCCAGGCGGCGTCGAAGGCGGGCTGGACGGAGGCGGTGAGGCCGAGCTCGGCGAAGGCGGCGATCGCCTTGTCGTCCAGCGCCTCGGCGTGCTCGACGCGGTGGCGCAGCGCCCTGACCCGGTCGGCGCCGACCCGCTCGCCGGCGGCGCGTACGCCCTCGATCACGGCGGCGACGGCCGCGTCGCCGATGGCGTGGAAGCCGGCCTGCAGCCCGGCCTCGGTGCAGGCGGCGACGTGGTCGGCGACCTGCTCCGCGGTCAGGTAGGCGGTGCCGGTGTGCTCGGCGTCGGCGTAGGGGGTGTGCAGGCAGGCGGTGTGCGAGCCGAGGGCGCCGTCCACGAAGAGGTCGCCGCCGGCGCCCACCGCGCCGAGCTTGCGGGCGGTCTCGATGCCGCCCAACTCGCCCCAGTAGCCGAAGACTTCGGGTCCGTCACCGTCGGCGGCCAGGGCCAGCAGGGCGGTCAGGTCCGCCTCGGAGGAGATCTCCGGTCCGGCGCACTCGTGCAGGGCGCCGATGCCGAGCTCGGCGGCGCGGGTCAGGGTGGCGCGCTGGGCCTGCCGGCGCTGCTCGGGGGTGAGGTGGGCGAGGGCGGTCTGCCGGACGGCGTGGTGGGCGTCCTTGGTGAGCGGCCCCTCGGCGTCGTGGCCGGGGCGCTCGGCGAGGCCCTCGGTGAGGCTGCGCAGCGCGGTGGTGGCGAGCGCGGAGTGCACGTCGGTGCGGGAGAGGTAGAGCGCGGCGCCGCGGGCGGCGTCGTCGAGTTCGGCGAGCGTGGGCGGGCGGCCCTCGGGCCAGCCGGTCTCGTCCCAGCCGTGGCCGATCAGCACACCGCCGGTCTCCGGCCGGGCCTCGACGAAGGCGGTGACGGCGGCCAGGGTGGCGGCCAGCGAGGGGCTGCCGGTGAGGTCGAGGCCGGTGAGCGCCAGCCCGGTGGCGGTGGCGTGCACATGGGCGTCGACGAAGGCGGGGGTGACCAGTGCGCCGTCCAGCTCGACGATCTCGTCGGCGGTGGTGGCGTACGCCTCGGCGGCGCCGTCGCTGCCGACCCAGGCGATGTGCCCGCCCTCCACGAGCATCGCGGTGGCGAAGGGGTCGGCGGGGCTGTAGACGGCGCCGCCGCGCAGCAGGACGGTCCGGGGGGTGCGTTCGGTCATGCCGCTAAGTCTGCACCTCCCCCGTCCCTGGTCAGAGCTTCGGGGGTCGGGCCTCGTAGGGGGTGGAGAGGACGACGGTGGTGCGGGTGGAGACTCCGGCGGCGCTGCGGATGCGGGCCAGCAGGTCCTCCAGGTCGCCGGGGGCTCCGACGCGCACCTTGAGGATGTAGTTCTCGTCACCGGCGACGCTGTGGCAGGCCTCGATCTCGGGCAGGCCGGCCAGCCTGTCCGGGGTGTCGTCGGGAGCGCTGGGGTCGAAGGGCTTGACCGAGATGAACGCGGTCAGCGCCAGGTCGACGGCGTCGGGGTCGATGATCGCGGTGTAGCCGCGGATCACCCCGCGCTGTTCGAGGCGGCGCACCCGCTGGTGCACCGCCGAGGTGGACAGGCCGGTGGCCTTGCCCAGGTCCGTGTAGCTCATCCGGCCGTCCTCTAGGAGCAGCTGGACGATGCGTTGGTCGAGATCCTCCACAGTGCGCAAACCTACCGGGTCGGGAGCACGGGGGCGCACGGTGGTGGCACACGGTGGGATTGCAGGTGTCACGCGGGCAAGTGCCGGGTGAATGTGGCGGGCGGTGTGGCCAAGGACACACCCGGTGCATCACGGTGCACAACTCCGCAGGGTTATGAGCCCGAGCGGCAGGGAAGTGCTGGTTGTGGCCCTGAGCGACCACGCCGGGCCCGATCCTAGGGGGATCCTCATGCCTGCTACTGACCAGCGCGTGCTGGCCGCCGACGAGACCGACGATATGACCGGCCGCGACGACCTCGCGGTCGATCACACGCCGGGCACCGACCCCGGCGAGGCCGACACCTGGGACATCTTCCGGGTCCACTGCCCCGAGTGCCGTCGCCCGATCGCCCTGGTGGCGGACGAGGAGCGGCTGCCGCAGCACGCGCTGCTGCCCACCGCCTGGAACCCCTTCGCCCCCGCGATCTGCCCCGGTTCGGGCACGCCGACCGACGACCTGGCGGAGGTCGAGGCCCCCGAGGACGCCGAACCGTCCGGGTTCGACGCGCTGTTCAAGCTCCCGAGCGGGCTCGACTGGCGCACCCAGCCGTTCTCGCACGCACTGGTGCACCGCCCGGTGCGCAGCGCGACGGCCGCCGCCGCCGTCCCGGCCAAGGCCGTACGGGCGGTCGCCACGACAGCGTCGCTGGCCACCATCCCGGAGCAGCGCCGGCGGCTCGCGCGGCGCTGACTCCCGCCGCCCGCAGGCAGGTTGACGCGCCGCCAGAATCGCCTCCGGCCGTCACTCCGCACCCTGGAGTGACGGCCGGAGGCCGTATCGGGGAGGGCCTCAGCCCTTCGTGAGGTGGCGGCCGATCACCAGGCGCTGGATCTGGTTGGTGCCCTCGACGATCTGCAGCACCTTGGCCTCGCGCATGTAGCGCTCGGCCGGGAAGTCCTGGGTGTAGCCGTAGCCGCCGAGCACCTGGACGGCGTCGGTGGTCACCCGCATCACCGCGTCGGTGCAGAACAGCTTGGCCATCGCCGCCTCCTTGGAGAACGGCCGGCCCGCGTCGCGCAGCCGCGCGGCGGCGAGGTAGAGCGAGCGCCCGGCCTCGATCTGGGTGGCCATGTCGGCGAGCATGAAGGACAGGCCCTGGAACTCGGCGATCGGGCGGCCGAACTGGCGCCGGGTGCGCGCGTAGTCGACCGCGAGGTCGAGCGCGGCCTGGGCGACGCCGATCGCACAGGCGGCGATGCCGAGACGGCCGGAGTCCAGTGCGGCCAGCGCGATCTGGAAGCCCTGGCCCTCCTCGCCGACCAGCCGCTCGCGGGGGACCCGGGCACCGTCGAAGTGCAGCTGGGCGGTCGGCGAGGAGCGCATGCCCATCTTGTGCTCCGGCGGCGCGGCCGACAGGCCCTGCTGGGTGCCGGGGACGAGCAGGCAACTGATGCCCTTGGGGCCCTCGGCGCCGGTGCGCACCAGCGCGCTGTAGAAGTCGGCCTGTCCGCCGTGGGTGATCCACGCCTTGGTGCCGTTGACGACGTACTCATCGCCGTCCAGGTCGGCGCGGGTGCGCAGGGCGGCCGCGTCCGAGCCGGACTGCGGCTCGGAGAGACAGTAGGCGCCGAGCTGCTCGCCGGAGAGCATGCCGGGCAGCCACTTCTCGCGCTGCTCCTCGCTGCCGAAGGTGGCCAGCGCGTGGCAGGACAGGGTGTGCACGCTGACGCCGAGGCCGACGGCCAGCCAGCCGGACGCGAGCTCCTCCAGGACCTGCAGGTACACCTCGTAGGGCTGCTCGCCGCCACCGTACTTCTCGTCGTACGGGAGGGACAGCAGGCCGGCCTCGCCGAGGGTGCGGAAGACCTCCCGGGGGAAGCGGTCGGCGGCCTCGTCCTCCGCCGCGCGCGGCTGGAGCTCGCGCTGGACCAGGTCCCGGGTGAGGCTCAGCAGCTCGCGGGCCTCCTCGCTGGGCAGCTGGCGCTCCACGGCTTTCACGGGGGAGGGGGTCATGGCGAGGGTCGCCTCCTCGATCGGGCGCCGGCCCGGGGTGGCGGGGGTCCGGCGCGGGTGTGGCAGGTCGGCCCCGACCGGGCACCGGGTTGCGGTGAACGGCCGTTCACAGGCGTGGCGAAGGCGAGTATGCCCGAAAGCCGCGTCGGCGTCACGACCAGCACAGATGAACTATCCGCAGTGGTGGGCTACGGCACCGTAGGGTTGACGTTGTGGCTGCATCCGGAACCGCCCCCTCCCCTCGTCCGCCCGTTCCCGGCGACGCGCTGACCGGGGCCGACGCGCCGACCGGACCCGACGCGCTGGGCCCGGTCGGCATGCCCGGCTCGGTCGGCACGCCCGACGTACGCGGCCCGGTCGACGCACTCGGCCCGGTCGAGGCGCTCGCCGCCGAGCTGCGCACGCTGCCGCCGTCCTGCGGGCCGGTGCGGCTGGTCGCGGTGGACGGGCACGCCGGCTCCGGCAAGACGACCTTCGCCGGGCGGCTGGCGGCGGCTCTCGGCGGGGCGCCGGTGGTGCACCTGGACGACCTGGCCACCCACGCCGAGCTCTTCGAATGGACCGGGCGGCTGCGCGAGCAGGTGCTGGAGCCGCTGGCGGCCGGCCGGGACGCCGAGCACCGGGCCTACGACTGGACACTGCGCCGCTTCGAGGGCACCGTCCGGGTGCCGCTCGCCCCGGTGGTGCTGGTGGAGGGGGTCGGCGCGGGGCGCCGGGAGGTGCGGCCGTGGCTGGCCCGGGTGATCTGGATGGAGCTGGAGGCCGCCGCGGCCCGGCGGCGCGGCGAGGAACGGGACGGGCCGGAACTCGCCGGGTTCTGGGCCGGTTGGGCCCGGGCGGAGGCGGCGCACTTCGCCGCCGACCCGAGCCGTCCGTACGCCGCGACGCGGGTCGACGGGGTGACCGGGCGGATCCTGCCGCGCACCGTCGGTGAACCTTCAACTAGCCCCTTGACCTGCGACGTCACCAGGATCTAGGTTCTCCTCAGTCGCCGGAACCCACCGTTCCGGTGCCTCGGACCCGGCGTCCCCGGCTTGTTCCCCCGTGAGCCGGGGGCGCCGTCCGGTCCCCTCCCACAGCTCTCCCGGTCAGCGGTGTTTCGGCCATCCGCCCGCTCAACGACCGTGCGCACGATCGCATTTGACCCCGTACGGCACCCTTCCGGATCAGCCCCGCGCCGGTACGATTCCCGTAGGCGCATATGCGCCCCGGGGGCTTCCGACCACCGGACCGGCTGCGCGCTGCGATCCGCCGGCCGCGCCCCGGGCCACACCGCGGGGGGCGTGAGTGACGACGGTGGACAGTTCCGACAGCACGGCGGGCGGCCCGGACCGGCTCGCCGACCGGGCCTGGCTGCGTGCCATGGACGCCTACACGGCGGGCGCCTACACCCGGGCCGAGGAGGAGTTCCGGGCGGCCGTCCGGCTGGACCCGGGCATGGCCGACGCCTGGCTCGGGCTGCACGCACTGCGCAGCGACACCTCCGCGGCCCTGCTGGCCATGTACCGCAACCAGAAGCGCTTCGGCGAGCAGCGGCGGCTGCACCGGCGCCCGCTCAGCTCCTGGTACTGGCTGGGCTGGTGGGTGCAGCCGGTGCTGGAGGACGCCCGCGACCTCGCGCTGGCGCACGCCTCACACTGGCTGGACGGCCGCCACCTGGCCGAGCTGGACCGGGCGTTGGAGCAGTGCCCGGCGCCCAGTGAGGACCCGTCCGCGCAGTTCCTGTACGCCTGCCGGTCCTATCTGCTCAAGGACTGGGAGCAGTTGATCCGGGACACCGACCGGCTGCTGGACGACCCGCTGCTGGGCATCGAGGCCGGACTGTTCGCCGGCATGGCCCGGGTGCGGCTGGACATGTGCGCCCAGGCGCAGGGCCCGCTGGCCGCCTCGCTGGCGCGCTGCCGCTCCGAGCAGCCGCAGCGCAAGGAACTGCGCTACTGGCTGGCCCGGGCGTACGAGGGGGCCGGGCGCAGCGCGGCGGCCCTGCCGCTGTACCGGGCGGTGCACCGCGCGGACCCGGCATTCATGGACACCGCGGCCCGGCTGGCCGCGATCTCGGCGGAGGACGCACTCGCGGACGGGCTGCTGGAGGGCGGGCGCTCGGGCGGGCCGGACGTCGTGGGGCCGGACGCTTTGGAACCGGACGCTATGGGGCCGGACATTGTGGGGCTGGATGGCTCCGGGCTCGACGAGGCCGGGCTCGACGGCGCCGGGGCGGGCGGCGACCAGGGGTACCAGGACGACCCCGGGTACGTCGAAGGGCCGCTCTACGACGCCGAGTTCGGCACCGGATCGGCACCCGTCGGCGGCGGGCCCTCGGTGGACGCCACGCTGGTGGACGGCCCGCTCGCCGAACCGGAGCCGGACGCCGCCGCCCCGGCGGACGGCGGCGCGCCGCAGGCGGCCGGCGAGCGCTCCGGCTCGGGCGCCCCGGCCGGCCCCGTCGCGGCCCCACCGCTGCCGGTGCGCGGGGAGGCGCAGCCTCGTACCGCTCCCCCGCCGGCGCCCCGACCCGCGGGCGACGAACGGGAGTTGGACGCGGCACTGGCCGAACTCTCGCTGATGGTGGGCCTGGAACCGGTCAAGCGCCAAGTGCGGGCGCTCTCCGCCCAGTTGCGAATGTCACGGCTGCGCGCCGAGCAGGGGCTGCCGGTCCAGCCGCCGAAGCGGCACTTCGTCTTCTCCGGCCCCTCCGGCACCGGCAAGACCACCGTGGCGCGGATCCTCGGCCGGGTCTTCCACGCCCTCGGCCTGCTCTCCGGCGACCACCTGGTGGAGGCCCAACGCGCCGACCTGGTGGGCGAGTTCCTCGGCCAGACCGCGGTCAAGGCGAACGAGCTGATCGACTCCGCGCTGGACGGCGTGCTGTTCATCGACGAGGCATACAGCCTCTCCAACTCCGGCTACACCAAGGGCGACGCGTACGGCGACGAGGCACTCCAGGTGCTGCTGAAGCGGGCCGAGGACAACCGGGACCGGCTGGTGGTGATCCTGGCCGGCTACCCCGAGGGGATGAACCGGCTGCTCGCCACCAACCCCGGCCTCAACTCCCGCTTCACCACCAGGGTCGACTTTCCCAGCTACCGGCCGAACGAGCTGACCGCGATCGGCGCGGCGCTGGCCGGCCGGGACGGCGACGGCTGGGACGAGGACGCGGCGGAGGAACTGGCCAGCATCTGCACCCACGTGGTGCGCGAGGGCTGGATCGACGAGCTGGGCAACGGCCGGTTCATCCGCACCCTGTACGAGAAGTCCTGCGCCTACCGGGACCTGCGGCTGTCGCTGCTGCGCGAGCCGCCGGGCCGGGAGGACCTGGCGACCCTGCGGCTGCCGGACCTGGTGCAGGCGTACGGGGAGCTGATCGACGGCCGGGGCTGATCGATGACCGGGGCGGACCGGCAGCGGGGGTGACCGGCAGCCGGGGCTGGCCGACAGTCGGGGTCGGGCGTCAACTCCCCCTTCGCCCTCAGCCCTTGAGCAGCTCCGCCTCCCGCTCGGGGTCGAGCCCGACGTTCGGCCGGTCGGCGCGCTGCGGGGCGTCACCGCCGATCGAGCGCAGCCAGGCCCAGGTGTCCTCGACCGTCTCGGCGACCGGGCGGCAGCGCAGCCCGGCGGCGACGGCCCGGGCGACCGAGGCGCCGTGCAGGAAGTCGTACAGCTCGCCGGGCGCCAGCCAGATCGGCAGTTCCGTCCACGGCTGCACGCCCGCCGCCACGATCCGCTCCGGGTCGGTCCAGCGCAGCTCGGCGTCCGAGCCGGTGGTCCGGACGCAGGCCTCCAGCAGCCCGCCCATGGTGGTGTGGCCGGCCGGGCTGACCACGTTGTACGGGCCGCCCAGCCGGGCCGCCACCGCGTCCAGGATCCAGGCGGCGAGGTCACGGCCGTCGATGTACTGCAGCGGCAGCTCGCGCGGGCCGGGGGCGAGGACCGGGCCGCCGCGGGCGATCCGGTTCAGCCACCAGGGCAGTCGGCCGATGTTCTCGTACGGGCCGAGGATCAGCCCGGCGCGGACCAGCAGGGCGCTGCCGCCGTACTCCTCCTCCAGGGCCAGTTCGGCGCCGCGCTTGGCCTCGGCGTAGGGCACCTCGCCGGTGAGGTCCGGCGACGAGGGCACCACCGGGGCCGTCTCGTCCGCCCCGGCGCGCAGCGGGTGGTCGTACACCGACCGGCTGGAGACGTACGCGTAGTGGCCGACCCGGCCGTTCAGCTGCCGGGCGCTGTCGCGCACCGCCGCCGGGGCCCAGGACCAGGTGTCCACCACCGCGTCCCACTCCCCCGTGCCCAGCGCCGCGAGGCCGTCCTCGGCGGTGCGGTCGCCCAGCAGCACGCGCACGCCCTCGGGCGCGGGCTGCGTGCCGCGGTTGAGGGCCGTCACCTCCCATCCCCTGGCCAACGCCTCCTCGGCGACGGCCCGCCCGACGAACTTCGTTCCACCCAGCAGCAGCAGTCTCATGCCGACCACCCTCCTCCGAGGACGGCCGGCATGGGAACCGTTGCCTGCTGCGGGCAGAATCGCCGTCGGCGAAAGTCGGCGGATGTCGGCGGATGTCGGCGAACAGGAGCTCAGGCTGCGGCCTAGGCGGTCGTCCGGTGGTCGGGGTCGTGCATCTCGCCGACGAGCTCCTCCAGGACGTCCTCCAGCATGACCACACCGATCGTGCGGCCGTCCTGGTCCAGCACGGCGGCCAGGTGGCAGGCGGCCCGGCGCATCGCACCGAGGGCGTCGTCCAGCGGGAGGCTGCCGCGCAGCACCGTGATCGGCCGCCACAGCCGGGCCGGGACGGGCGCCGACTGGTCCTCCACGTCGAGGATGTCCTTGAGGTGGAGGTACCCCAGGTAGCCGTGGCCGGCCGGGTCGCCGTCGGTGACCGGGAAGCGCGAGAAGCCGGTGCGCAGGGCGAGCTCCTCGACCTCCGCGGCGGTCGCCTTCGGGTCCACGGTGACCAGTTGCTCGGGCGGCAGCAGCACGTCGGTGACCGGGCGGCGGCCCATCTCCAGCGCGTCCTCCAGACGTTCCTGGCGGTCCACGTCGAGCAGGCCGGCGTCCCGGGAGTCGACCAGCAGGTACATCAGCTGCTCGGTGGTGAAGACCGACTCGACCTCGCCCTTGGCCTCGACCCGGAACAGCCTCAGCACGCCGTTGGCGAAGGCGTTGAGCAGCCGGATCACCGGGGCGAGCCAGCGTGCCAGCCGGTCCAGCGGCGGGCCGAGCCAGAGCGCGGCCCGCTCCGGGCCGGCCATGGCCATGTTCTTCGGCACCATCTCGCCCATCACCATGTGCAGGAACACCACGACGGCGAGCGAGATCCCGTACGAGAGCGGGTGCATCAGGCCGGGCGGGACGCCGATCGCGTGGAACGGGCCCTCCAGCAGGGCGGCGATGGTCGGCTCGGCGAGCGCACCGAGGCCCAGCGAGCAGACGGTGATGCCGAGTTGGGCGGCGGCCAGCATCGCGGAGACGTTCGACAGCGCGTGCAGCACGGTGCGGGCGCGCTTGTGCCCGGCCTCGGCGAGCGGCTCGATCTGGCTGCGGCGCACCGAGACGACGGCGAACTCGGCGCCGACGAAGAAGGCGTTGCCGAGCAGCAGCAGCACGGCGACGGCGAGTTGGAGGACGGTCATCGGACGCCCTCCCCGCCCTCGCCGAACAGCCCGGGCGCGCTGGTGCGCTCCACCCGGACCTGGCTGGTGCGGTGCCGGTCGACGCCGGTCACGGTGAGCCGCCAGCCGGGCAGCTCGGCCTGCTCGCCCACCTCGGGAAGCTTGCCGAGCAGGTCGGAGACCAGGCCGGCCAGGGTCTCGTACGGGCCGTCCGGGGCGTTCAGGCCGATCGCCTCCAGCTGGTCGAGCCGGGCGCGACCGTCCGCCTCCCAGGCGGGCAGGCCGTCGACGGCCGGAAGCTGGAGCAGGTCGGGGTGGTCGGCCGGGTCGTGCTCGTCCTGCACCTCGCCGACGATCTCCTCGACGATGTCCTCGACCGTGACGACGCCGGCGGTGCCGCCGTACTCGTCGACCACGATGGCCATCGGCTGGAGGCGGCGCAGCTGGTCGAGCAGCCGTTCGGCGGGCAGGGTCTCGGGCACCAGCAGCGGCGGCGAGGCCAGTTCGGCGACCCGCACCTGACCGCGTCGGGCGGCCGGGACGGCGAGCGCGTCCTTGAGCGTCACGATGCCGGTGACCTCGTCCACGGTGTCGGCGTAGACCGGGAAGCGGGACAGGCCGGTGGCCCGGGTCAGGTTGATCACGTCGGAGGCGGTGGCGTCGCGCTGGAGGGCGGCGACGTCGATCCGGGGGGTCATCACCGACTCGGCGGTGAGGTCACCGAGGCCGAGGGTGCGGACGAACAGGGTCGCCGACTCCTCGTCTATCGCACCGGCCTTGGCCGAGTGCCGGGCCAGCGAGACCAGCTCGGCCGGGGTGCGGGCGTGCTCCAGCTCCTCCTGCGGCTCGATGCCGAAGGCCCGGACCGTACGGTCGGCGGCGCCGTTCAGGAAGCTGATCAGCGGGCGGCAGGCGAAGGAGAAGGCCATGTGCGGGGCGGCGACCGCGCGGGCCACCTGGAGCGGGCGGGAGATCGCCCAGTTCTTCGGGACCAGCTCGCCGATCACCATCTGGACGACGGTGGCCAGCACCATGCCGACCACCACGGCGACGCCGCGGGCGGCCGAGTCGGGCACCCCGATGCCCGACATCACGGGCTGGAGCAGGGTCGACAGGGCCGGTTCGGCGAGCATGCCGACCACCAGCGAGGTGACGGTGATGCCCAGCTGGGCGCCGGAGAGTTCGAAGGAGAGGTGCCGCAGGGCGCGGGCGACCCGGCCGGACTTGGCGTCGCCGGCCTCGGCGGAACGTTCCACCGCGCCGCGGTCGGCGGTCACGAAGGCGAACTCGGCGGCCACGAAGAGGCCGTTGGCGAGGATCAGGAGAACGGCTGCGAGCAACAGCAGCCAGGCGGTGATCACAGTGCCGCCTGCCTTCCGGGGGCCGGAAGCGAGGCGGCGCAGGTACTACCGGACGGATCGTCCATCGAGGGGGTGTGTCACTCCTCAGGTCGCTCGAAGCGCGAAATCGGTTCGAGTGGGGTTGTTTTCGGGCAGGGCTGAAGTTTTGCCCCGCTTTTACCAGCGTAGACCATACCGGCGCGACGGTAGGAAGCGTGTTCGGACCCGCCGGGGGCCGGGGCTGCTACGCGGGGGCCGGGGGCCAGGGCTGCTACGCGGGGGCCGGGGCTGCGGCGCGCCGTCAGACCTGGGCGTGGTGCTCGACCAGGTCGCGCAGCGCACGGGCGTCCGCGATCGCCTGGGCCTTGCCGACACCGGACTGGATGCCCACCGCGGCGAGCGAGGTGCCGTCGGCGAGGTCGAGGGTGGCCCACGGGTCGCCCTGGCGGAAGTTGACCCGGACGATCTCGGCCCAGGCCAGCCGGCGGCTGCGGACGAAGTTGACCACCGTCACGCCCTCCGCGTCGGCGCTCACCCGGGGGCGGGCCAGCATCAGACCCACGCCCGCGAACAGCACGCCGCTGGCGATCATCATGATCCGGTCGTTGAGTTGCCAGCTCGCCGGGAGCAGCATCGCCAGCACGACGAACAGCACCACCAGCACGACGCAGACCGGCAGCAGTACCACGCGGGTGCGGCGGGGCGCCCAGGTGACGGGGAACTCGACGGGCGGCGTGGACACTTGGGGTCTCCGGTGGTTCTGGATCCGGTGGTTCCGGGTTCGCGACAGCACGAGGGCGGGGACACCGGTCGGCATCCCCGCCCTATTGAACCGTTCTTTACCCGCGGATGTGCGAGCAGGTCGTGCGAGCAGGTCAGAGGCGGCAGGCGTGGATGTTGGTGACCAGGATCGCCCGGGCGCCGATGCCCCACAGGTCGTCCATGATCTGCTGGGCCTCCTTGCGGAGCACCATCGAGCGGACGGCCACCCAGCCCTCGGTGTGCAGCGGGGAGACGGTCGGCGACTCCAGGCCGGGGGTGAGCGCGACGGCGGCGCTGACCTTCTCAGCGCGGATGTCGTAGTCCATCAGCACGTAGCGGCGGGCCACCAGCACACCCTGCAGGCGGCGCAGGAACTGCTCCACCCGGGCGTCCTCGCCCGCGCCCTTGGGGCGGATCACCACGGAGTCCGAGACCAGGATCGGCTCGCCGAAGACCTCCAGGCCGGCGTTGCGCAGGCTGGTGCCGGTCTCCACCACGTCGGCGATCACGTCGGCGACGCCCAGCTGCACCGCGGTCTCGACCGCGCCGTCCAGCTTGGTGACGGTCGCCTTCACGCCGTGGTCGGCGAGGTGCTGCTCGACCAGGCCGGTGTAGGAGGTGGCGATGCGCAGGCCCTCCAGGCCCTGCACGTCCTTGACGTCCACGCCCTCGGGGCGGGCGAAGCGGAAGGTCGACCCGGCGAAGCCGAGGGCGAGCACCTCCTCCGCGTTGGAGTGCGAGTCCAGCAGCAGGTCGCGGCCGGTGATGCCGACGTCGAGCCGGCCGGAGCCGACGTAGACGGCGATGTCGCGCGGGCGGAGGAAGAAGAACTCGACCTCGTTGTTCGGGTCGACGAGCACCAGCTCCTTGGGGTCCTTCCGCTGGCGGTAGCCGGCCTCATGGAGCATCTCCGCCGCGGGACCCGAGAGAGAACCCTTGTTGGGGACGGCGATGCGCAGCATGGGAGGTTGCTTCCTTACCTGTCGGGAGGGGTGTGCTCGGGGAGCTTGGGCGTTCTAGAGGTATTTGTAGACGTCGTCGAGCGTCAACCCGCGGGCGATCATCATCACCTGAAGGTGGTAGAGGAGCTGCGAGATCTCCTCCGCCGTCTGCTCGTCCGACTGGAACTCGGCGGCCATCCAGACCTCGGCGGCCTCCTCGACGACCTTCTTGCCGATCGAATGGACGCCCTGCTGGACGAGCTGGGCGGTGCGGGAGGACGAGGGGTCGCCGGTGGCGGCCTTCTGCTGGAGCTCGGCGAAGAGCTCCTCGAATGTCTTCGAAGCCATGATGGGACTCACCATACGGCGTGCGGGCTGACGGGCGGTAAACGGTCCCGGACCGTGGACGGTCGGGTGGACCTGCGCGGTCCGGGGCCGGTCACCCGTCACCCGTGCGCTCAGCGCCGGTCGCGGAGAGTCACCGCGGTGGCGACGGCGGCGGTGACGGCCTCGTGGCCCTTGTCCTCGGCGGAGCCCGGCAGGCCCGCACGGTCGAGCGCCTGCTCCTCGTTGTCGCAGGTCAGCACGCCGAAGCCGACCGGGACGCCGGTGTCCACGCTGACCTGGGTGAGGCCGGCGGTGGCCGCCTGGCAGACGTAGTCGAAGTGCGGGGTGCCGCCGCGGATCACCACGCCGAGGGCGATGACGGCGTCGTAACCGCGCTCGGCGAGGCGCTTGGCGGCGACCGGCAGCTCGAAGGTGCCGGGGACGCGCAGGACGGTCGGCTCGGCGACGCCCAGCTCCTTGAGCGCGCGGTGGGCGCCGTCCAGCAGGCCGTTCATCACCTGGTCGTGCCACTGGGCGGCGATGACCGCGACCTTGAGGTCGGCGGCGCCGTCGATGGTCAGCTCGGGGGCTCCGTGGCCGCTCATGTTCGTGTTTCCGTTCTGTCGGTTCGGTGGGGGTGCGTCAGGAGCCGAGGCCGGGCAGGTCGTGGCCCATCCGGTCGCGCTTGGTTCGCAGGTAGCGCAGGTTGTGCTCGCCCGGCGCGATCTCGACCGCTTCGCGCCCCTTGACCTTGAGGCCGTGGTCGGTGAGCGCGGTCAGCTTCTGCGGGTTGTTGGTCAGCAGGGTGAGTGAGCGCACGCCGAGGTCCGCCAGCATCTGCGCCGCGATGCTGTAGTCGCGGGCGTCGGCGGGCAGGCCGAGGTCCAGGTTGGCGTCGACGGTGTCGCGGCCCTGCTCCTGGAGCTCGTACGCGCGCAGCTTGTGCGCCAGGCCGATGCCCCGGCCCTCGTGGCCGCGCAGGTAGAGCACCACGCCTCGGCCGGCCTCGGCGACCCGCTGGAGCGAGGCCTCCAGCTGGGGGCCGCAGTCGCAGCGCAGCGAACCGAAGACGTCGCCGGTCAGGCACTCGGAGTGGACCCGCACCAGGACGTCCTCGCCGTCCGGCAGCCGCCCGTCCGCCCCGAGGCCGCCGGCCACCAGCGCGATGTGCTCGATGCCGTCGATGGTGCCCTGGTAGCCGACGGCGGTGAACTCGCCGTGCGCGGTGGGCAGGGCGGTGACGGCGGCGCGGTCGACGTGCAGTTCGGTGCGGCGGCGGTACGCGATCAGGTCCTCGATGGAGATGATCGCCAGGCCGTGCTCGCGGGCGAAGGCGACCAGCTCGGGCAGCCGGGCCATGGTGCCGTCGTCGTTGACCACTTCGGCGATCGCGCCGGCCGGCGCCAGCCCGGCGAGCCGGGCCAGGTCCACGGCGGCCTCGGTGTGCCCGGGGCGGACCAGCACGCCGCCCTCGACGGCCCGCAGCGGGAAGACGTGCCCGGGGCGGGTGAGGTCGCCGGGCTCGGTGCCGGGCGAGGAGAGCAGCCGTACGGTCCGGGCGCGGTCGGCGGCGGAGATGCCGGTGTCCACGCCCTCGCGGGCGTCCACCGAGACGGTGTACGCAGTGCCCTTGCGGTCCTCGTTGACCTGCGTCATCGGCGGCAGCTTGAGCCGGTCCAGCTCCGCGCCGGTCATCGGGGCGCAGATCACGCCGGAGCTGTAGCGGATGGTGAAGGCCATCAGCTCGGGGGTGGCGGCGGAGGCGGCGAAGACGATGTCGCCCTCGTTCTCGCGGTCCTCGTCGTCGACCACGATCACCGCGCGGCCGACCGCGATGTCGGCGATCGCCCGCTCGACCGGGTCGAGGACGAGCTCGTCACCGGCGCTGCTGGGGTGAGTCTGGTTCTCGGTCATGCCGTGGCTCCCTGCGGGACGTTGGAGGACGTGGCTCGCGGCTCACGGGTGCTCAGCCACCAGGAGCGCAGGCCGAGCAGCACCAGGACGAAGTAGACGGAGTAGGTGAGGCCGGAGAAGGTGTAGCCGCTGTTGAAGGCGAACGGGACGCCGACCGCGTCGACCGCGATCCAGGCGAACCAGAACTCCAGCCAGCCGCGCGCCTGGGCGACCATCGCGGCAAGCGTGCCGACGAAGATGTAGGCGTCCGACCAGGGGCTCCAGGACAGGCTGGGGTAGGCGGTGAACAGCAGCGCCAGGGCGACCGTGCCGACCGCGGTGCCGGCCACCAGGGCGGCCCGCTCGCGCCAGCTGGCGAACCGTACGGCGATCGTCCCGGTGTCGCGGCGGCCGCGGCGCCACTGCGCCCAGCCCCAGGCGGCGGTGACGATGACGATCAGCTGCTTGCCGATCAGACCGGGGACGTGGCCGCCGAGGTAGGCGGCGATCAGCACGACGCCGGAGAGGAGTTGGACCGGCCAGCTCCAGACCGAGCGGCGCCAGCCGAGCGCCAGGCCTCCGAAGCCGAGCAGGTTGCCGATCATGTCGGCCCACTTCACGTGTTCGCCGAGGACGGTGAACGCCTCGCCGCTGAGCCAGCTCACTTGGTCTCCCCCGTGGTGGTGTCCGCGCCCGGCAGGTGCGGGAGTTCGGACGGCAGGTTCTGCAGGTTCTGCAAGTTGGTCGGCGGGTCGGTCGGCAGGTTCTGCAGATCGGTCGGCAGGTTCGGCAGGGTGCGCGATTCGAGCAGCCGCTCCACGTACTTGGCGAGCACGTCCACCTCCAGGTTGACGCTCTCGCCGAGCCCCTTGGTACCGAGCGTGGTGAGCGCGAGGGTGGCCGGGATGAGGCTGACGGTGAAGCTGTCGCGGGCGGCCTCCACCACGGTGAGGCTGACGCCGTCGACCGTGATCGAGCCCTTCTCCACCAGGTAGCGGGAGATCGACTCCGGCAGCGAGAAGCGCAGCACCTCCCAGCGCAGGTTGCCGTCCGCGTCGCGCTCGCCGGGCTCGCGGCTCAACAGCCGTCCGGTGGCGTCGACATGGCCCTGGACCAGGTGGCCGCCGAGCCGGGCGCCGAGCGCCATCGCGCGCTCCAGGTTGACCGGGGAACCGGGCTTGAGCTCGCCCAGGCTGGAGCGGTGCAGCGTCTCGGCCATCACGTCGGCGCTGAACTCGCCGGTCTCGGCGGCCAGTTGCTCGGGGCTGTCGACGACGGTCAGGCAGACGCCGTTGACCGCGATGGAGTCCCCGTGGCGCGCGCCGTCACGAACGACCGGACCACGCAGGCGGATTCGCGAGGAGTCGCCGATCTCCTCGATCGACACGACCTCGCCGAGCTCTTCGATGATGCCGGTGAACACCCGGGTCTCCTCGCGCTTGGGGCGCGGACTCCGGGGCGGCAGAGGGAGATGACACGGACGGGCACCGGTGCGCAGGACCGTGCACGACCCGTCGCCGGGGTGCCGGAGCCGCCGGGAGATCACTCACCCGGCCCGGGAGACAATGCTCCCGCCGTTCACCTGACCGTGGTCCGGTCCGATCTCGTGATGGACATCGATGGACCACGGGTACTGCTCTTCGTCCGCCCGCGCACGCCTCCCATCCGGACTTTAACCGTCGGTCCAGGAATTTCACCTGGTCAACCGGCCGCTGGCTGCGGACGGGTCGCGGACTGTAACCGCCGGTTCGGATTTTCACCGACCCCGGAGTGCGCTGAACGTCACTGCTGTTGACGACATTGTGCCACGCGGGACGCAAGCCCAGGGAGAGTGTTTCGCTGTGGCCTGTTTCACGGTCTTGCGGGGAATGCGGGGAATGCGGGTGGTGGGGCGATGAGTCGGTGGGTCGGCGGGGGCGGGGCGTCTGGTGGCGCCGGTGTGCGGGGAGGGTGAGGCTGGTGGGTGGGGCAGGGTTCGGATTCGGAGGCGACGACGATGACGTTCATGGACGTCCACCACGGGATGACCAGGATCACGGCGGACCAGCTCAAGGCGGCCCATGCGGCCGACGAGGCAATCGAGGGTGAGGAGGGCGTGCACTTCGAGCAGGCCTGGGCGGACCCGGAGTCGGGCACGGCGTACTGCCTGTCCGAGGCGCCCTCCAAGGAAGCTGTGCAGCGGGATCGGGCCGGATTCGGGGCGGGGTTCTTCGACTGGGGATCTTCGAGTGGGGATCTTCGGGTGGGGTTCAGAGTGTGGCGGGTGCGGCGATCGGCATGAAGTGGGTGACCTCCGGCGGGTGCATGAGGTAGTGCAGCTCGCCCTCCGACCAGACCGGCCGGATCCGCCACATCGGCCCGGCGTACCCGCGCAGGGCCTCCTCGTCGCGCCAGCGACTGACCACGAGCACCCGGTGCCCGCCCTCGGCCACTGAGCGCAGCAGTTCACCGCCGAGGCAGCCGTCCGTCCGCCCGAGCTGCGGCAGCACCTGGCTGGCCAGATGTGCGCAGAACTCCTCGATGCGATCGGCCGTGACCTGCCCGGCCCAGATTCTGACGATCACGGCCACCACCTCCGGCTGGCTGGAGTCCCTGGCCCCATTATCAGCGGAAAACCGCTGGTGGGGAGGGGTAGGGCGGCTCTTTCACGGAGAGTGGGGAAATCCGGGCGGGTGGAGCCGCCGAGGGCGCGGGACGGCGGCCGCGACCGGAGCGGTGGCGGGGGCCGCGAACCCGGGCCGTCGGCGCGGCAGACGGCCTCGGTTAGATTCCCGGCATGACCCTCACGCCAGACGCCATCGCACCGTCAACCACCGCTCCGGGCACCCCGAACAGCCTGTTCGCCGCGCTGAGCGCGGGAGCCCTCACCGACCAGGACCAGCTGCGCGAGGTCTACGAGCAGCCGGGCGACCACGCGCGGCGCAAGCAGGTCGACCGCCTGCACGAGGTCGCCCAGCAGCTGATCGCCTGCTCCTCACTGGTGTTCGTCGCCAGCTCCGACGCCGCCGGGCGCTGCGACGTCTCTCCGCGCGGCGGGCCCGCCGGGCTGGTCTCGGTGCTCGACGAGTACACCCTGGCCATTCCGGACGCCACCGGCAACAAGCGGTTGGACACCCTGCACAACATCCTGGAGAGCGGCCGGGTCGGGCTGCTCTTCGTCGTACCGGGCCGGGACACCACGCTGCGGGTCAACGGGCGGGCCTGCGTCTCCACCGACCCCGAGCTGCTCCGGCAGCTGACCGCCGTCGGCAAGCCGCCGCGCAGCGCGATCGTGGTGGCCGTGGAGGAGGTGTACGCGCACTGCCCGAAGTCGCTGCTGCGGGCTTCGGCGTGGAAGCCGGAGAACTGGCTGGCCAAGGACGCGCAGCCGAGTTCGGCGGAGGTCACGCTGTCGCACCTGCGGGACGACTCGCTGACCGTCGAGATGATCGAGCAGACGGAGCAGGAGGCACTGCTGTACCGGTACGAGTAGGCGCGGCCGTGCATTTCGGCGTGCGCTCCCACCGGGCTGCCCCGCCGCCGGTCCGGGTGGGCCGGCGGCGGGGTGCGGCGCTTCCGCGCGTTCCGTGCGTGCCCGGTGCGTCTTGTACGTCCCGTGCGTCCTGTGTATCCCGTGCGTCCTGTGCGTCCCGTGCGTCCTGTGTGTCCCGCGAATCTCGGCTCAGGCGGCCTTCGGGACGTCGATCACCGCTGCGCCGTCGGCCGCCCGCCTGACGGCCTCGACGCCCTTATGGGCGGCGTCCTTGCTGGCGTAGCCCTGGCCGGTGGCGACGATCTCGCCGTTGACCGCCTTGAGCCGGAACCGGTACTTGCCGCCGGCGTCCTGGTAGACCTCGGACTTGCCCGACATCCGGGCCACCTCCTCGTGCGGCACGCAGTGCGCCGCATCGGTCCGTCTCCCTCCCCCTCGCAGCACCGTGCGCCCGGCGCGGGGGCGGGCGCACCCGGTCGGCCGCCGGACGGGTGAAGCCGGGCGGGCCCGGGTTTGCGGGGGTGCCGGGAACACCGCCCGTGGTTTGAATGGACGGATGGACTGCGTGTTCTGTGCGGTAGTGGCGGGCGAGGAACCCGCGCACCGGGTGCTGGACGACGGGACGGCGGTGGCCTTCCTGGACCGGCGGCCGCTCTTCCCCGGCCACGTGCTGGTGGTGCCGCGCGCCCATCACCGGACCCTGGCGGACCTGCCGGCCGAGGAGGTCGGACCGTTCTTCCTGCGGGTGCAGCGGGTGGCGGCGGCGGTCGAGCGGGGGTTGGGCGCGGCAGGGAGCTTCGTGGCGGCGAACAACCGGATCAGCCAGTCGGTGCCGCACCTGCACGTGCACGTGGTGCCGCGCAATCCGAAGGACGGGCTGCGCGGGTTCTTCTGGCCACGGGGGAAGTACCCGGACGAGGCGGGGGCGGCGGAGGTCGCGGCGCGGCTGCGGGCGGCGCTCGGGGAGGCGTAGGGGGTCCCGGGGGTGTTGAGGTTCCGGGGATTCCGGGGGTCGTTGGGGGTTCGCCGGAGGCCGTCTGTGCCGCGTTCATTGGGGGTGCTTCCGCCTAGCCTCTTGACAGGTATAGACCACTCCGCTTGAGTCGGTGCCAGCCCCGTACCGGCCTGCACCCCGGTCGGCCGTCCTGCGGCACCGCGTGGAGCGCCACCGCCGTGTACACCGGCGGCGGCGCCGCCGTCTAGTACCACGGGCACAACCTCCAACTACCCGCACCACTGCGACACTTCGCAACCGTACGGGTGCCCGGCCGGGCAGGCCGCGCACTACGGGCGCAGACCGATCCAGCTCAGCCGTCCCACCCGCCGTTCCTGCCGTGCTGCGCTGCTGCTCCGGACGCAGCGGTCCGTACTTCGTGAGGCGCAACCGCACTGAGCGGGGCGTACACCTGTGGGAGCATCCGGAGCGATCGAAATCATTTTCCGGGCGGACGACTTCGCAGGTCGCGGCCGCCTAGGCTCGCGCACATGAACGAACTCGCCCGCCTCGTGCAGCAGACCGCCGACCGGCTCGCGGGCCGGCACGTCGGCGTGGTGGTCGCCGGGCTGGCCGGTGACGCCCTGGAGATCCACGGCGCCGGGCGGACGGGGCCGGGTGGCGGGGTGCCCGGGGCCGACACACTCTTCGACATCGGCTCCGTCACCAAGGTGTTCACCTCGCTCGTGCTCGCGCGGCTGGCGCTCGACGGAGCGGTGCGACTCGACGAGCCGCTGGCCGAGGTGCTCCCCGGCCGGGCAGCCGTCCCGGTCCGGGGCGGCCAGCCGATCACACTGCGGCACCTCGCCACCCACACCTCGGGGCTCCCCCGCCTGCCCCGGGGCATGGCGGTGCGCGCGCTGCTCCAGCCCAACCGGCCCGATCCGTACGCCCATTGCACTGCCGAGCGAATACTCTCCGGGCTCGCCCGGACCCGACTGCACTCCGCCCCCGGGCGCAACTTCCGCTACTCCAACCTCGGCGCCGGGCTGCTCGGCCTGGCCCTCGCCCACCGGGCCGGCACCGGGTACGAGGAGCTGGTGACGCGCGAGGTCTGCGCGCCGCTGGGATTGGCCGACACCTGCCTGCGGCCCGGCGCGGAGCAGTCCGAACGCCTGGCCCGCGGCCACGCGCCGGGCGGGCGGCCGGTGCCCTCCTGGGACTTGGCGGCGCTCCCGGGCATGGGCGGGCTCCGTTCCACGGCGGCCGACCTCGCGGTGCTCCTGCGCGCGCAGTTGGCCGCCGAGCGCGAGCCCGACGCGCCGCTGACGCCCGCGATCCTGCTCACCCGGGAGACCAGGCACCGGGTCAACCCGTTCGCCTGGACACACCTCGGCTGGCTCGGGCACCGGCTGCACGCCCAGCAGGGCAGGCACCTGCAGTTGTGGCACAACGGCGGGACGGGCGGGTTCAGCTCCTTCGTCGCGTTCGACCCGGAGCAGCGGGTGGGGGTGGTGGTGCTGGCCAACACCCGGCGGTCGGTGGACCCGGCGGGCACGGCACTGCTGCGGAGGCTGCAGATCGGGTTCGGCGCAGCGGGGGACTGACGGGACCGCCGCTGCCGTATCTGCCGTTGCTGCCATTGCTGCCATTGCTGCCGTTTCAGCCGCAGATGGGCCGAACGGCACCCCCGTTCCGGACCCACATCGGCTGTTTCGGGCCAAAACGTGTCGATTGGCACTGTTCCCGAGGATGGCAGGCGATCGATCCTGGTGATCCGACAGTCGCAGTTCCGGTTGGGGAGACCGCCGAGTACAAGGAGGCCGAAGTGGCGATGGTGTGGTCGCCGGGGTGGGCGCGGTCGCTCGTGGAGGGCGGCCAGGCCCGGCGCGGGGCGGCCGGTCCGCTCGGACCGGTAGTGCGGGTGCACCGGGGCTTCCGGCCCGTCCCGTGGCGGGCGCGGACGTGGCTGGAGGCCGTTGCGGCGCTCCTCGCACTAACGGTCTGCCTGGCGCTCGGCGAGTGGTGGCCCGCGCCGGTGGTGGCGGCCCTGGCAGTGGTGGCCGTGAGCGGGTACGGGCTGCTGCGGCCGGCGCCCAGGCTGCGCTCCGCACGGATCCACCAGGGCGGGCTGGCACTGGTCGGGTCGGACGGTGGCGAGCGGCTGCTGCCGTGGGGCGAGATCGAGGCCGTCGAGTACGCCCCGGGCGGGCAGCGCGGCAAGCCCGAGCACGGCCGAATATGGCCGGCGGGCGCGGACGAGCCGCTGGTGCTGACGCAGTTGCGCGGGCTGGACGGGCTGTTCCGGGAGGTGGACGAGCGCCTCTCCCCCGGCCTCCGGGCCACCCTGCACGAGGCGCTGCACACCGAGGGGAGCGTCCGGTTCGGCCGGGGGCGGCTGACGGTGACGGCCGGCGGGCTGGTGCACCGGCCGCCGCACCCGCTGGCCGCGACGGAGGCCTACCGCTGGGCGGAGGTGCACTCGGCCCGGCCCTCCGGCCTCGGGGAGCTGGAGATCCGGACGCACTCGGCCGGGCTGCCACTCACCCTCCCGGTGTCCAACGCCCGCGCGGCGGCGGAGTTCCTGGAGGAGGTCCGGGCCTGGAGCGCCGAGGCGAGCACCTAGAGGGTTGGATTCCCAAACCCATAGATCTATAGTGAGTTCGGGAATCCAATCCACCCTCTGAGGAGAGGCGGCCCGCCATGCGCGATGCCGTGATCGTCGAAGCCGTCCGGACACCCGTCGGGAAGGGCAAGCCGGGAGGTTCGCTCTCGGCCGTCCACCCGGTCGACCTGCTGGCCCACACCCTCCAGGCCCTGATCGGGCGCAGCGGCATCGACCCGGCCATGGTCGACGACGTGATCGGCGGCTGCGTCGACCAGGTCGCGGAGCAGGCGATGAACACCACCCGCTACGCCTGGCTGGCGGCCGGGTTCCCGGAGTCCGTCCCGGCGACCACCGTCGACCGCCAGTGCGGCTCCTCCCAGCAGGCGGTGCACTTCGCGGCGCAGGGGGTGATCGCCGGGGCGTACGACGTGGTGGTGGCCTGCGGGATCGAGTCGATGAGCCGGGTGCCGATGTGGTCCAACGTGCCGCCGGGGGCGGACCCGTTCGGCGCCTCGGTCGCGGCACGCTACCCGGGCGGGCTCGTACCGCAAGGCGTCAGCGCCGAGCTGATCGCGGCCAAGTGGTCGCTCTCGCGGGAGGCGATGGACGAGTTCGCGGCCGGTTCGCACGCCAAGGCGGCCCGGGCCCACGCGGAGGGCCGGTTCACCGACGAGCTGGTCCCGGTGCCGACGCCCGGCGGCCTGGTGACCATGGACGAGTCGGTGCGCCCGGGCACCTCGCCCGAGGTGCTCGCCGGCCTGCGGCCCGCCTTCGCCGACCCGTCCTACGCCGAGCGCTTCCCGCAGATCGCCTGGTCGGTGACGGCGGGAAACAGCAGCCCGATCAACGACGGCGCCTCGGCGGTCCTGATCACCAGCAGCGAGACCGCCGCCCGGCTCGGCCTGCGTCCGCTGGCCCGGCTGCACTCCTTCGCGGTCACCGGCTCGGACCCGCTGCTGATGCTCACCGGCGTGCTGCCCGCCACCGAGAAGGTGCTGCGCCGCTCGGGGCTCTCGCTCGCCGACATCGACCTGTTCGAGGTGAACGAGGCCTTCGCGAGCGTCGTCCTCGCCTGGCTGCAGGAGACCGGTGCCGATCCGGCCCGGCTCAACGTCAACGGCGGTGCGATCGCCCTCGGGCACCCGCTGGGCGCCAGCGGCACCCGGCTGATGACCACACTGGTGCACGAACTGCACCGCAGCGGCGGGCGGTTCGCACTGCAGACCATGTGCGAGGCGGGCGGCCTGGCCAACGCGACGATCCTGGAGGCGATCCACTGACCGCGCCCACCCCCTAAGGGCCGCCGAGGGCCAACCCGCAAGGGAGCAGTACCTCGCTGAGTGGACGTCAGTTCCCCTGCCCGCGACCTACCGTCGCTCACATGACCCGACACACGAGCCGACTCCGCACCACCGCGGCCGCGGCAGCACTGCTGCTCGCGCTGCCCCTGTCCGTCGCCGCGGCCGCACCGGCCCTGGCCGCGCCCGCCGCCCCGGCCGCTCCGGCCGCTCCCGCCGCCGGTGCGTCCGCCACCGCCCCGAGCGCCCT
The DNA here is from genome assembly GCF_044546945.1 of Kitasatospora sp. NPDC053057. Lineage (NCBI taxonomy): Bacteria > Bacillati > Actinomycetota > Actinomycetes > Kitasatosporales > Streptomycetaceae > Kitasatospora > Kitasatospora sp. NPDC053057. The sequence continues at coordinate 57,758 of NZ_JBITZP010000009.1, forward strand.
CCACGTCGAACTCCCGCGCCCCACCGGGCCGCACGCGGTCGGGCAGGAGGTCCTGCACCTGGTCGACCGGAACCGTCCGGACCCGTGGGTCCCCTCCGCCGGTCCGCGTCAGCTGATGGTCACGATGTACTACCCCGCCCACGCCGGCACCGGCAGCCCGGCCCCGTACATGACCGCCGCGGCCGCCCGGATGCTGCTGGACGACAAGCTCCCCGGCAACACGATCCCGACCTCGCTGGTGACCGACACCCGGACGTGGTCCAGCACGGACGCCAGCCCGCAGGGCGGCCACTACCCGCTGGTGGTCCTGTCCCCCGGCTTCACCATGCCGCGCACCTCGCTGACCAGCCTCGCCGAGGACCTGGGCAGCCGCGGGTACGTCGTGGCGCTGGTCGACCACACCTACGAGAACACCGGGACCACCTTCCCGGACGGGCAGACGCTGCCCTGTGTGATGTGCGGCCAGCTCAAGACCCGGGAGGCATGGAAGGGCCTGGACGAGAGCCGCGCCAAGGACGTCTCCTTCGTCATCGACCAGCTCACCCAGCGCCCCCACCCGGCCTGGCGCTACGCCCGTATGATCGACCGCGACCGGATCGGCATGGCCGGGCACTCGGCCGGCGGCGCGGCCACCGTCCCCGCGCTGGTGACCGACGACCGGATCAAGGCCGGCGTGAACCTGGACGGCGGCATGGACTATCTGGTGCCCGAGTCCGGCGTCGGCGGCAAGCCGTACCTGATGATCGGTCACCCGCTGCCCGACGGCGCCGAGGACGGCAGCTGGACCACGAGCTGGCCCCGGCTCGACGGCTGGAAGCGCTTGCTGACCTTCGACGGCTCGAACCACGGCAGCTTCACCGACTTCCCGCTGTTCTACGACGCGCTCGGCATGTCCCAGGGGCCGGGCACCACCATGGCGGGCGGGCGGGCCGTCGAGCTCACCCGGCAGTACGTCGGCGCCTTCTTCGACCTCCAGCTGAAGGGCATCGACCAGCCGCTGTTCGACGGGCCGACCGCCGCCAACCCGGAGGTCCGGTTCCAGTCCTGACCGGGCGCACGCCCTGACCCGCAGCACCTGCTGCACCCACAGCGCCTGCTGCACCCTGCCGTATCCGCTGTATCTGCTGTACCCGCGAGGCCGTCGGCGACCTGCCGGCGGCCTCGTCGACCCACCCGCCCCGACGGCGCCCCGCTACGCCGCCGCCGAGGCGATCGGTTCGAGCAGAGCGTGCGGGCGGACCAGGGCGCGGGAGACCGGGTCCTCGCGGTGGCCACCGTTACGGGCGGGGTTCGGGCGCATGGCGACCTCGGCCGGGGGGACGGGCCCGCCACCGCATTTGGGGCAGGCCCCGACGAGGTCCAGGTCGGTGCCGCAGGCGGCGTGTGCGAAGAGGTGGTGCGGGCCGTCCTCGGTGGCGTGCCGGCCGCCCCAACGGCTCAACTGGTAGAGCGGGCCCCAGAGTTCGAGGCCGACCTCGGTGAGCAGATAGCCGTGGCGCAGCGGCGCCTGCTGGTACGGCTCCTTGCGCAGCACCCCGGCCGCGACCAGGGCGTTGAGGCGGGCGGTGAGGACGGCTCGCGGGATGCCGAGGTGGGCAAGGAAGTCGTTGAAGCGCTGCACGCCGTAGAACGCGTCGCGGACGATCAGCAGGCTCCAGCGCTCACCGACCACCTCCAGGGCGCGGGCCAGTGCGCAGTCCTGCAGTTCGTAGTCGGTTCCCAGCGCCATGCGGGCCAGCGTAGTCCACGGTCGAGGTGGGTTCAATGAACAGACCAACGGTGGTAGCGTGCTGCCCGAGACGAAGGTTCATTCACCAGACCCATTGGTCCAGCCTCCGGAGGGAACACCCATGTCCCCCGCACCACCCGGCTCCGCCCCGGCCTCCGCCACCGTGTCCGTCCGGCCGGGCGCCACCCTGGCCGTCACGGCGGCCGCGACCGCCCTGGTCACCGTCGCCTACACCGCCCCCACCGCCTCGCTCGCCGCCACCGCCCAGGCCGCCCACCTCGGCGCCTCCGGCCGCACCTGGATCCTCACCGGCACCCTGGTCGGCATCTCGGCACTCCTCCTCACGGCCGGCAGCGCCGCCGACGACCACGGCCGCAAGCGGGTCTTCACCCTCGGCGTGCTGCTGTTCGCCGCCGCCGAGGCCCTCGCCGCGCTCGCCCCCGACGGCGTCGTCTACCTGGCCGCACGGGTGCTGCTCGGCGTCGCCTCGGCCGCCGTCCTGGCACCCGCGCTCGGCCTGATCAGCCACGCCCACCCGCCCGGACCCGACCGGATCCGGGCACTCGGCATCTGGGGCGCGGCCGTCGGCCTCGGCATCGCGGTCGGACCGGTCTACGGCGCACTCGTCCAGCAGTGGGCGGGCTGGCGCGCGGTCAGCGGCGGGCTCGCCGTGGTCTCGGCCGCGGTGGCCGCCTGCGCCGCCGTCTGCCTCACCGAGTCCCGGGCCGAGCAGCCCCGCCCACTCGACCCGTACGGCGTGCTGACCCTCACCACCGGAACGTCCCTGCTCATCGCCGGTCTCGCCGAGGGCCGCAGCGGCTGGGGACGGCCCGCGGTGGTGGCCCTGCTGGTGGGCGGTGTGCTGCTGCTCGCGGCCTTCGCGCTGGTCGAGGCGAAGGTCCGCGAGCCGATGCTCGACCTCGCCCTGTTCCGCAGCCCCGGCTTCATCGCCGCGACCGGCGGCGCCCTGTTCACCGGACTCTCGCTGGTCGGCTTCATGAGCTACCTGCCCACCCTGCTCCAGGGCGTGCTCGGCCTCTCCGGCCTGGCCGCGGGCGGAGTACTGGCCCTCTGGTCGGGCCTGTCCGTGCTCTCCGCCCTCCAGGCCCGACGACTGGCCGCCCACCTGTCCGCCACCGCCCAGGTCGCCCTCGGCCTACTGATCTGCGGCCTCGGCGAGGGCGGACTCTACGGGCTCACGCCCGGCTCCACCTGGCTCCGGCTGGCCCCAGGCCTCGCGGTCGCCGGCATCGGCAGCGGCGTCCTCAACGCGGCCCTCGCCCGGCTCGCGGTCAGCAGCGTCCCCGCCCACCGGGCCGCCATGGGCTCGGGCGCCAACAACACCTCCCGCTACATCGGCTCGGCCCTGGGCGTGGCCGTGACAGTCGCCGTCGCCGGCTCCGCCCGCCCCACCGCTCCCGGCCCCGAAGCCGCCGCCCACGCCCTGGCCACCGGCACCGACCGCGCGATCCTGGTCGCCGCCGCCCTCTGCCTCCTCGGAGCCGCCCTGGCCCTCGCCGCCCGCACCGCCGAATCCCGCACCCACCCCACACCCCGACCCACACCCCCCACCCGCGAACCCGCCACCACCCGGTGACGCACCGCAGGAAGTCGACCCGGCCGACTTCCTGGCGGGCACCGACGACGCCACCCCGGAGCCGCACCGACACTCACCACCCCAGCGCCGATCCCTGCTCCCCCAACCCACGCCACCCGCCCCGGCCCGCGCCCCCACCCGATGACGCACGGGTCGGCCTCAGTGGTCGAATGCGTAAGTCCTTCGGGGGTCGATCATGTAGCGGGCTCGACGGAGGCTTCTTCCTGGTGATCGGCGGTGTGCCGATCGAGTCTGGCCAGTAGATCGTCCAGGTCGGAGGTGGTGAACTGGCGGAACCGGAACCACAGAGCGGGAGCGGCGGTCGCTCCTTCGCGCGAGGCTTGTGTTGGACAGTCCCGACATAATCCGTGCACGACAATGGGGTGAATGCGATGCCTCTTGAGGGCGAGTACGAGCCGAGCCCGGCGCAGTGGGTGCGTGAACAGGTCGAGCTGTATGAGAGTTCGGATGGCACGCAGGGCACAACGCTCTGGGACACCGGCCTGCCGGTCGTCATTGTCACGATGCGCGGCGCGAAGAGCGGCAGGATCCGCAAGATTCCGCTGATGCGCGTGGAGCACGAGGGGCGGTACGCGGCGGTGGCTTCGAAGGGCGGCTTCCCGCGCCACCCGGTCTGGTACTTCAACCTCAAGGCCGACCCGCAGGTGGATCTCCAGGACGGCCCCAACCGCCAGGGCATGATGGCCCGTGAGCTCACCGGGGACGAGAGGGCCCAGTGGTGGCAGCGCGCGGTCGCCGCGTATCCGCCGTACGCCGAATACCAGGAGAAGACCGACCGCGTGATCCCAGTCTTCGTACTCGAACCCGAGCACCCGGCCGGGCCGGCGAAGGCCCCGGCGCCGACGAGGGACTGAGCTCCGGACCCCACTCACTCGGCCCGGCAGGGCGCCGCGCGGCCGGGATCAGGAGCCAAGGCACACGGATCACGGCCCCGCGCTCAGCCCGAGCCGACACCGGAAGTCGAATCCGCCGACTTCTCATGCGAGGCGGTGCCGGCGCCAACGCCCTGGGGGTACCTGAGCACCCGGTCGACCGGCGCCTCACCCGGGCGGGGCGGGCGGTGTTCGCTCGCCGGGGTCAGCGAAGCCTCTACCGACCGTGGGTACGAGTTCGACCGTTGCCCGTGAGACCGAGGCGGGCGCCCGGCCGACGTAGCGCCTGGTGCCGCCTGGTGTGGCCCGCGCTGCGGCGCAGGGCACGATGAGCGGGTCGTGGGGCCTGCGTGCGAGGATGGCAGGGCTGGTGGGAACGAGCTCCCGGGCGGTTGGGCGGTTCTCTGGCCATGGTGAACGACGACGGACAGCACCGGGGGGAGCCTCAGCAGGACGCCCTGCTGATGGTGCCGATCGCCACAGCGCTGATCCAGGCCGACGGGCGGATCCTGCACTGGAGCGGCGACGCGGAGGCACTGCTCGGTTACCGTGCCGACGAGGCGGTGGGCGCGAAGGCGGCCAAGCTGCTGACCTCGGACGAGCAGCGGCCCGAGGTGTTGGAGCTGTTCGGGGAGATCCTGGCGGGCCGGGAGTGGTCGGGGGTGTTCCCGGTGCGGCACCGGGACGGGCATCTGGTGAACCTGGAGTTCCGTACCCATCCGGTCCAAGGGCCCGGTGGGGCGCCGCTGGTGCTGGCGGTGGCCTCCGAAGTGACGACGCTGCGGCGGATCCAGGCGGATCTGGCCGTGCTGGACGGTTTCTTCACCCAGTCCCCGGTGGGCATGGCCGTCTTCGACACCGAACTGCGCTTCGTCCGGCTGAACGAGGCACTGGCGCAGACCAACGGTCTGGCCGCCGGGGCGCACCTGGGCCACCGGCTGACCGAGGTGCTGCCGGGGATCAACGCCACCGAGGCCGAGGCGGTGATGCGGCAGGTACTGGCGAGCGGCCTGCCGGTGGTGGACTTCCGTTCGCACGGCCGCACACCTGGGGATCCGCGGCGCGACCGGGCCTGGTCCGCCTCGTACTTCCGGCTGGTGGACCGGGGCGGGCGGGTGCTCGGGGTGAGCGCGACGATCATCGACGTCACGGACCGCTACCGCGCCGACGCCCGGGCAGCCCGGGCGCAGGAGCGGCTGTCACTGCTGGTGGACGCGACCGCCTCGATCGGCACCACGCTGGACCTGCGCCAGACCGCGCGCGAGCTGGCCGATGCGATGGTGCCGAGGGTCGCGGACATCAGCGGGGTGTTCGCGCTGGAGGCGCTGATCGCGGGGCGCAACGTCGAGCCGCCCGCCCCGGACGCCCCGCAGCTGGTGCGCCGCCTGGCGCTGGCGACTTCCGACCCGCTGTACCCAGCCGACGCGCTGCCGGTGGACTCGGTGTACGAGCTGCCGCCGGACTCCCCGTACGCCCGGGCGCTGATCACCGGGCGGACGGTGGTGGTGCCGTCCTGGGAGCTGTCGCCGCTGGCCGACGGCCTCAGCGAGAGCCGCCACCGGGCGTTCTTCGGCGACCGGCCGCGTTCGGTGCGGATCACGCCGCTGGTGGCACGCGGCACCACGCTCGGCATGGTGGTGTACTCGCGGCGCGGCGAGCGAGAACCCTTCGCGGAGGCCGACATCACGCTCGGTGACGAGCTGGCCTCGCGCGCGGCGGTCGCGATCGACAACGCCCGGCTGTACCTGCGCCAGCACCAGACGGTGCTGGCCCGGCAGCAGGCGCTGCACGAGGCGAAGGCCGCGCAGGAGCGACTGGCGCTGATCAACGCGGCGTCCGCCCGGATCGGCACCACGCTCGATCTCGACCGCACCGCCCAGGAGTTGGCCGAGGTGGCGACGCCCCGGCTGGCCGACACCGTGGTGGTGGAGGTGCTGGAGGAGCTGGTCCGGGGCGAGCGAGAGGTGCGGGCCCCGGCGGACGGCTCGGCGCTGCTGCGGCGGATGGCGTTCCATTCGGTGCGCGGCTCGACCCTGGCGCCGATCGACCGGCTGGGCGGGGTGCACCGCTTCTTGCCGGGTTCGCCGTACGCGTGGAGCCTGGCGAACCGCAAGCCGGTGCTGGTGCCCCGGATGGACGAGGAGGGCATGGCCTGGTTCGCCGAGGACCCGGTGCGCACCGCCGCCGTACGGGAGCAGAACGTGCGCTCGTTCATGGTCGTGCCGCTGATCGCGCGCGGCAATCCGGTCGGCGTCGCGGGCTTCTACCGGACCCTGGTGGAGCGCCCGTACGAGGACGAGGACCTCGCGCTGGCCGGGGAGTTGGCGGTCCGGGCGGCGGTGTCCATCGACAACGCGCTGCTGTTCACCCGCGAGCGCGATGCGGCCGCCGCCCGGCAGCGGGCGCTGGACGAGGCCTGGGCCGCCCAGCAGCGGCTGGGTCTGCTGAACGAGGCCAGCAACCGGATCGGCACCACGCTCGATCTGCACCGCACCGCAAGGGAGTTGGTGGACGTGGTGCTCCCGCGCTTCGCCGACTTCGTCACGGTGGACCTGCGCGACGCGGTGCTCGGCGGCGAGGAGCCGGGCCCGGTGCCGCGGGACGGGCCGGTGCTGATGCGGGCGGTGGCGGTCGGCGAGTCGGCGCCGGACGGCAGCATGGCGGCGGCCGCCGACCAGGTCGGCGAGACCTCGCAGTCGGCCGAGGTGTACGCGCAGAGCCTGCGCACCCGGCGCTCGATCCTGGTCTCCGCGGTGACCGAGGAGGACTTGCGGCGGATCGTCGCCTCCCCCGACCGGGTGCAGCCGGGGCTGGCGGCCGGGGTGCACTCGTACCTGATGGTGCCGCTGGTGGCGCGCGGACTCGTGCTGGGCGGCGCGGAGTTCGTCCGCACCCACAATCCGGTGCCGTTCGGCCCGGCGGACCGTTCGCTGGCCGAGGAGTTGGCCGCCCGCACCGCGCTGGCGATCGACAACGCCCGGCTCTACCGCCGGGAGCGGGACACCGCGCTCACTCTCCAACGCAGCCTGCTGCCACAGGAGATCCATCGCACGCTCGGCCTGGAGCTCGCCTACCGCTACCTGCCCAGCAGTGTGGTCAGCGAGGTCGGCGGCGACTGGTTCGACGTGGTGCCGCTCTCCTCCGGGCGGGCCGCGCTGATCGTCGGCGACGTGATGGGCCACGGCATCCGGGCCGCCGCCACCATGGGCCAACTGCGGACCGTGGCACGGACGTTGATCACTCTGGAACTGAACCCAGAGCGGGTGCTGCACCGGCTGGACGAGGCCACCACGGCGCTCGGCGAGGGCCAGTTCGCCACCTGCGTGTGCGTGTTCTACGACCCGGCCGACCGCAGCTGCACCGCCGCCTGCGCCGGCCACCTGCCGCCTGTGGTCGCCGACACCGAGGGCAACGCCCACCTGGTCGACCTGCCGCCCGGCGCACCGCTCGGCGTGGGCGGAGTCCCGTTCGAGAGCGTCGAGTTCACCCTTCCCGAGCAGGCCATCCTGACCCTCTACACCGACGGCCTGGTCGAGCGCCGGGGCCGCGACCTGGACGAGGGCCTGCAACTGCTCTGCCGTACGGTCGCCGCCCGGAGCCGCTCGCTGGAGCAGACCTGCGACGCCGTCCTGACCCGGCTCACCGGGCGCACCGCCGAGGACGACATCGCCGTCATCATGGCGCAGGTCCGCCCCGAGGGCGCCGACCGGATCGCCACCCTGCCGCTCACCGGCGACCACTCGATGGTCGCCCACTCGCGCCGCTTCACCCGCGAGACGCTCACCGCCTGGGGCCTGACCGCGCTCTCGGACTGGGCCGAGCTGCTCACCAGCGAGCTGATCACCAACGCCCTGGTGCACGCCGGATCCCCCACCCAGTTGCGGCTGTTCTGCAACCGGGTGCTCACCGTCGAGGTCGCCGACCGGGAGAGCGGCACGCCCCGGATCCGCCGCGCCCGCAGCGAGGACGAGGGCGGGCGCGGCATCCACCTGGTCAACGAGCTGGCGCACCGCTGGGGCAGTCGCCGGACCGCGAACGGCAAGGTGGTCTGGTTCGAGCTGGAGCTGCCGCCGGGCTTCCCGACTGCATGAACAACTGCTCGTTGTCGGCAACGGTCCGGGGGTTGTTGGCCGCCGCGACGGCCGCCGGGCTTTGCTGGTTCCACGGCGGGAGAGCCCCGACCGGACGGACCGAGGAGCCCACCATGCAGCACAACGACGCCCGCACCGTCGTCACCGAGTACGTCACCCGGCTCGCCGCGGGCGAACTGGACGCCGCCATCGCGTTGTTCGCCGAGGACGCCACCTGGACCTACCCCGGCAGCCTCGAACTCTCCCGCACCTGGCACGGCAAGCAGGAGATCTTCGGCGACTTCCTCGGCCGGGTCGGCACCCTCTTCGCCCCCGGCGGCACGCCGGCCCTCACCCTCACCCACATCCTCGCCGACGGCCCGCAGGCGGTGGCCGAGTGGACCACCGTCGGAACGGCCGCCAACGGCGCCGCGTACGAGAACCACTGCCTCGGCGTGTTCACCGTCGAGAACGGCCTGATCACCGCCGTTCGCGAGTACCTGGACACCCACCACGTGGCGCAGACCCTGCTGGCCTGAACGGCCTTCCGCCGGGCCGGTACCATGATCGCCTGCTCGCCAGGGGGTCCGGCCGACCTCCCGCAGGACTTCGGCACCACCAGGTCCCCCTCGGTGCTCGGGGTGCGCGTCACGACGGCGGTGCTCGCCGCGACCGACGGCGACCACAACGCCACTGGTCGGGGGACGCGCAGAGCATCCAGGGCTGCCTGGGTCCTCGCTCTGCCTCCACGACCGGCCATGATCCGGCGAAACGGGTGCCGGGCCGCACCTTCACGCCGCAGCCGCGGACCTCCCGCCCACCCGGCTGCTCAGTGCCCCGGCAGGCCCGCCTCCGACGCCAGGATGGCGAGGGCCTCCTGAAGGGCCGAGCGCTGGGCCGGGGTGAGGGCGGCGGTGAACCGGTCGTCCAGGTCTCGGGCGGTGGCCGTGCACCGGGCGAGGAGGTCGCGGCCCTGGTCGGTGAGGGTGAGGACCTGGCGGCGGCGGTCGGCGGGGTCACGGACCCGCTGGACGGCACCGAGCTGTTCGAGGTGGTCGGCCAGCGAGACCACCAGGCTGGGGACCACGCCGAGGCGGGCGGCCAGATCCTGCTGCGAGCCGGCCGAGGCCCCATGGGCCAGCGCGGCCATCAGGCCGACGTGCTTGGGCTTGAGACCCAGCGGCTCGATGACGGCCGCGAATCTGTCGGCGGCGACCGTCCCCAGGGTGCCGAGCCGGAACACCACCGTGGTGGGGATCCCGCCCTCCTCGTTACCGCTCTTGACATCGTCCATGACTCGAAGCATACAATTTCCATAATGATTCAGAGCTCGAATGCTTCAGATGAGAAAGGGAGTGTCGATCGTCCTGGTCGCGGTCTGAGTGCCGACCACCGCGCTGTCCCGGCCGTCAGCCTGGTCCGATGGAAGCGGACGTCAACCCACGAACCGCTCCTCAGTCCGGCAGCAGCAGGTTGACGTCACCGAACTCGTGCCACAGGTACCGCCGTTGGACCGCCTCGCGATAGCAGGCCGCAAGCAGCGGGCGGCCCGCGACGGCGGCCAGCATCAGCAGATGGGAGGCGCGCGGTTCGTGCCAGCCGGTGAGCAGGCCGTCCACCGCGCGCACCCCGCGCTCCGGGGTGATCACCAACTCCGTCCAGCCGTCGGCCTTCTGGAGCGTTCCGTCCGACGCGACGGCCGACTCCAGGGCGCGGACCACGGTGGTGCCGACGGCGATCACCCGGCCACCGCCCGCCCGGACGTGACCGACCAGCCGGGCGGTGGCCGCGGGGACGCGGAAGCGCTCGGCGTACGGGGCCTCGTGCGCCTCGGGCGAGGCCACCCCGGTGTGCAGGGTGACCGGCGCGACCAGCACGCCCCGCCCGGCCAGCCGGGCCACCACCCCCGGCGTGAACGGGCGGGCCGCGCTGGGCATTTCGCTGCTGCCGGGCACGCTGGCGAAGACCGTCTGATAGGAATCGAGCGGCCAGTCGCGGTCCACGTAGCCGTACCGGATCGCCCGGCCGTGCAGCTCCAGGTACGGCAACAGCGGCTCTGGCAGGGCGAGTTCGGCGTACCAGAGCCGGGCGGTGAAGGGCTGCACCAGCTCGGCCGCGCCGCCGGCCGGCAGGGCGATGCGCAGGCCAGGCCGCGCCGGGGACTCCTGCGGCGGGTAGTAGGCCGCCGCCGCGCCCGGCACCACCCGGCGCAACTCGACCAGGTACACGCCCTGTTGGTCCGGCTGAGCGGAGGACAGGTGCAGCGCGACCGGGGTGCCGTCGGGCAGCCGGCCCGGCAGGGCGGCCGGGAGGGTGGCCGAGTTGTTGACCACCAGCAGGTCCCCCGGGCGTAGCACCTCGGGCAGGTCGGTGAAGCGGCGGTGTTCCACGGCGCCGGTGGCGCGCCGGCCGACCAGCATCCGTACGCCGTCCCGGGCGCCGCCGCGCGCCTCCGCCGGTGCGCGGGCGGAGAGTTCGGGTGGGACGGTGACGTCGAGATCCAGCTCGGTCAGGGCCGTCATCGCCCACCCCGGTCGGTGGCCGGGGCCGCTTCCAGGTCCTCGGCGCGGTAGCGGCCGGATGGGGTGCGGTCGCGCAGCAGGCCGAGCAGAACGGGCGCGATCTGCCCCGGCAGCGGCTCGCCGGAGATGTCCTCGCCGGGGCTGGCCTCCTGCAGCATCCGGGTGCGCATGCTGCCCGGGTCGACCGCCCAGACCTTCAACTCCGGCTCCTCCCGGGCGAGTACGGCGGTGGCCAGGTCGAGGGCGGCCTTGCTGGCGCCGTAGCCGCCCCAGCCGAGGTAGGGCTCCACGGCGGCGTCCGAGCTGATGTTGAGGACGGCGCCCGAGTGGGCGCGCAGTTGGGGCAGGACGAGCTGGGTGAGGGCGATCGGGCCGAGCGCGTTGACCTCGAAGAGCTCCAGCAGGTCCGGCAGCGGGAACTCGGCCAGCCGGGGCAGCGGTTCGGCGCCGGGGCCGGAGGCGCCGTTGAGCGAGCCGGCGTTGTTGACCAGCAGACTCGCGCCGCCGAGGCCTTCGGCGGCCTCGGCCAGGTGGGCCCGGTGGTCGTCGTCGACGATCGAGCCCGGCAGGGCGACGACCTTGGTGACGGCGGCCAGGCCCGCCTCGGCCTCGGCGAGTTCGGCCGCGCCGCGGGCGGTGATCACCAGCTGCCAGCCCTCGGCGGCGAGGGCGCGCGCGAGCGCCAGGCCGAGTCCTCGGGAGGCGCCGGTGACCAGGGCGACGGGGGCGGGGACGGTGTGCGGTGCTGCGTTCATGAGGCAACGATCCCGCCGCCGGGGCGAGCGGCGGATCGGTCGCCCGGCTTGGGACCGGGTCATGCGTTCGTCCTAGATCGACGGGCCGTCCTAGGACCCGGCCGCCCAGTCCTGGGGGTCGGTCCAGGCGGCGAGGGTGCGGCGGCGGTGTCAGCTCGCCCAGCGCGGCCTCGCGGTGGCCGTGAGCAGCCGGGCGGCGGAGCGGCGCACGGCGGCCAGGGCGACCGCGTGATGTGGGAACCGGGCGCTCCTGCCGCTGATCAGCCCGGATGAATTACCGGCGGTCCCGCACCTCCACCGGTGTGTACGGCCGACCGATCGGGTACCGGTGCTCAGTCCATTCCATCCGTCTTCCCATCCGGCCCGCACGGCCCGGACCTGGAGGTCCGCATGTCCACCGACTCCAGCGCACGGAACTGCCCGTTCGACTTCGCCGAAGCCCTTGAGTTCGACCCGACGCTCCGGCAGCTCATGAACGACGCACCGGTCAGCCGCATCCGCCTCCCCTACGGCGAGGGGGAGGCTTGGCTCGTCACGGGGTACGACGACGTGCGCACAGTGACCACTGACCGGCGTTTCAGCCGCCACGCCATCGTCGGCCGGGACTTCCCGCGGATGACTCCCGAGCCGATCGTCCAGGCCGAGGCGATCAACGTCATGGACCCGCCCGCCAGCGCCCGCCTGCGCAGCCTGGTGTCCAAGGGCTTCACACCCGACCACATCGAGCGGATGAGGGACCGTACCCAGCACGTGGTGAACGAGCTGCTGGACCGCATGCGGGACCAGGGTCCCCCGGCCGACCTCATGGAGCACCTGGCCCACCCGCTCCCGCTGATCACGATCTGCGAGGTCCTGGAGATCCCCGAGGCCGACAGCGCACAGCTGCGCGCCAACGCCCGGACGATGATGAACATGGACCTGGACAACAAGCCGGACGCGGTGCGGGCCAAGGCCGACCTGCGGGCGTACTTCGCCGAGCTGACGGCCGAACGGCGCAGGAACCCCGGTGACGACCTGATCAGCGCGCTGGCCACGGCCCGCGACGGGGACGAGGTCCTCGACGAGCGGGAACTCACCGTGATGGCCATGGTCCTGCTGATCACCGGCCAGGACACCACGACGTACGAGCTCGGCAACCTCTCGTACACCATCCTCACCCGGCCGGACGTGCGCGCCACCCTGCGCGAGCGGCCCGAGATGCTCCCCCAGGTGATCCAGGAGATGCTGCGCTTCATCCCCTTCCGCAAGGGCGTCGGCATCCCCCGGGTGGCCCTTGAGGACGTGGAGCTGAGCGGGGTGACTATCCCGGCGGGGGACATCGTGCACGTCTCCTACCTGACCGCCAACCGGGACGGCCGCAGGTTCGAGCGGCCCGACGAGCTGGACCTGGAGCGGACCAGCCCCTCCCACATGACCTTCGGCTGGGGCGCGCACCACTGCCTCGGCGCACCGCTGGCCATCACCGAACTCGAAGTCGCCCTCGGGACTCTGCTGGAGCGCTTCCCCGGGATCGCGCTGGCGAAGCCGGCCGCGGAACTGGCGTGGAACACCTCGTCGATCTGGCGCTATCCGCTCGGGCTGCCTGTCACCTGGTGACGGTGCCCCCACGCTCCGGCGCTCGCCCGCCGCCACCTCGCTTCCGGCATCGCCGCGCACATCGGCCCGCGCACCTTGGAGTGCGCGGGCCGACGTGCGTGCTGGACCCACCTTCCGTAAATTGGGCTGACGTGGCCCGAACCAACTCACGGCCGGCGTGACCGCCCGCACAGCGAGCATCCGATCCTCGCTCTGCCTGCTCGTCTGCCGCGCTGTTGGGCCCCGCCCGGTGAGTCCCGCCGCCGCGCCGGCGCCACGCGTCCGGTTCGCAGCGGCTGCCGTCGAGTACTGATTCCCCGCCTCGCGAATTCCCCGCCTCGCCAGGGTCGCACCGGGAACTCCGCCCGTCAGGAGGAAGTCCCATGGCCGTTCTGTGTAAGCCGGCGATAGCCGTGCCGGAGCACGTCATCACCAACGAGGAAACCCTCGAACTGGCGCGCAGGCTCCACCACGACCATCCCCAGCTCGATCTGGCGTTGCGCCTCATCAAGAACACCGGGGTGCAGAAGCGGCATCTGATCCAACCCATCGACGTGGTGCTGAAGCACCCGGGGTTTGACGAGCGGAGCGCCGTCTTCGAGACGGAGTCCAAGGCACGCGTCCCGGCGGTGGTGATCAGGGCCCTCGAAGCGGCCCAAGTGGAGCCGTCACAGATCGACCTGATCGTCTATGTGTCGTGCACCGGTTTCATGATGCCGTCGCTCACGGCGTGGCTGATCAACAAGCTGGGCTTCCGGCCGGAGACCCGGCAGCTGCCGATCGCCCAACTGGGCTGTGCGGCCGGCGGCGCGGCGGTGAACCGGGCCCATGACTTCTGCTCGGCCTACCCGGGCGCCAACGTGCTGATCGTGGCCTGCGAGTTCTGCTCGCTGTGCTACCAGCCCACCGACCTGGGCGTGGGATCGCTGCTGTCCAACGGCCTGTTCGGCGACGGGATCGCCGCCGCCGTGGTCCGGGGCGAGGGCGGCACCGGGATCCGGTTGGAGCGCAACGGCTCGTACCTCATCCCGAACACCGAGGAGTGGATCTCCTACGCGGTCCGCCCCACCGGATTCCACTTCCAGCTGGACAAGCGTGTCCCGGGGACGATGGAGCCCCTGAGCCCTGCCCTGCGTGCGGTGGCGGAGCAGCACCAGTGGGACGTGGGCATGCTGGACTTCTACATCATCCACGCCGGCGGTCCACGGATCCTGGACGACCTGAGCCGCTTCCTGGGGGTGCCGCCCGAGGCGTTCCGCTTCAGCCGGGCCACCCTCACCGAGTACGGCAACATCGCCAGTGCGGTCGTGCTCGACGCCCTGGCCCGGATGTTCGACGAGAAGTCGGCTCTCAACGGCCACCACGGGCTGCTGGCCGGGTTCGGCCCGGGCATCACCGCCGAGATGTCCCTGGGCACCTGGGCGGCGCCCGGTTCCTGACCGAGAAGTCGAGCCGCTCCCCCATCCGATCCTTCGTCCGGCCGTCGGCACACCCCCGGCGGCCGGCCCAGACGGGAGCCGTTACCCGCGCGCCGCCATGGCCACCACGCGGGAACCGGCTCCCGTACTCGCCCCGGGCTCTGGAGGTGCCTGTGAAAACCGAGGACGCAACCCCCGGGAACCCCGTTCCCCCCGCTGTAGCGCGACGACCACTGCTGGCGGCGGCCGGGCTGATGCCGGTGCTGGTCGGCCTGGCGGGGGATGCGGCCATGGGGGCGGCCGCGGCCCATGATTCCGGCCACATGGGGCCCACCCCCGTCCCGGTGACCACCCGCGAGACGGACTGGGGCGACGTCGCGCACACCCTCGGCCGCCCGGGCAACCTCATCCGCACGACCTACCACCACACGCCCTTCCCGCGGCACGACCTGCGCGTGGTCAGCCGCGGCGTCACCATCACCCCCGGGCTCGCGCTGGGCTCGCACGCCTCCTTCGCCCGGTACGACGACGGCAGCACCCTGATGATGGGCGATCTGGTGGTGACCGCGGACGAGCTGCCGGCGTTCACCGACGCCCTTCAGGCTCAGGGGATCGCCCTGACCGCCATCCACAAACACCTGCCGGCGCAGTCGCCGGACGTCTGGTGGACCCATGTCTGCGCGCACGGCCACGACCCCGTGGCACTGGCCCGCGGGCTGCGGACCGCGCTCGACCGCACCGGCACTCCAGCACCGCGCCCGCCCAGACCGCTCCGGCCCCTCGATCTGGACACCGCCGGCATCGACGCCGCACTGGGAGCCACGGGCAACAGCGGCGAGGACGTCCATACGTGCGTCTTCGTACGCCGCGAGACCCTCGTCGACGAGGGGCACGTCCTGCCACCCGGCCTGGGCGCGACCTCGGCCTTCAACTTCCAGCCGCTCGGCGGGGGACGGGCCGCGCTCAGCGGCGACCTCGCCATGGTCGCCACCGAGGTCCAGGAGGTGCTCGGGGTGCTGCGGCAGGGCGGCATCGAACTCGTCGAACTCCACAACCACGGCCTGACGGACGAACCGCGCCTCTTCTTCACCCACATCTGGGCCCAGGGCGATGCCTTGGACCTGGCCAGATCGGTCCGCCGCGCGGTCGCCGCCACCAATGTCGTACCGGCCACCACCTGAATGACCGGCGGAGACACCCGGCCGTGCCGGGGATGCCGGCGTCCCGCGCGGATGCGGTCGCGATGCGGAGCGCGCGAAGCCCGCTGATACTGAGCCAGCGGGGCGGTTACCAAGCGCGGTGCGAGCCGCACGGTCAGCCACCACCAGGCCCGCGCACCGTCGTGTGCGCGGCAGCCGCTGGGCGGGGCGGCCGGCGACCACGGCCGGAGACCATCTGCCCGGCGGCATACCGACCGCCGGGTCCCGGACAGAGAGACCGAGGATGCTGAACCGACGAGACCTCCTCAGGGCCGCCACCATAGGCGGCCCGGTGGCCCTCCTCCCATGGGGCCTCACACCGAGCCTGGCCCAGATCGCGCCAGCCGCACTGCCTGCCGCTCAGGCCAGGTCGGAGCCCAGGGGGCGGGCCGCCCGGATCGTCCCCTTCGCGCACGCCATGCGGGTGCCCCCGGTGCTGAGTCCGGTGTCGCGGACGGATTCCTCGGACCTGTACAAGCTGCGGATGGCCGAGAGCGAGGTGGAGATCGTCAAGGGGCTGCTGACCACCGTCTGGACCTACGGCGACTGCTTCCCCGGTCCGACCATCCGGGCGGTCAAGGGCCGGGAGGTGGTGGTCGAGCAGACCAACGACCTGAGCGTGCACACCTCCGTCCACCTGCACGGCGGCCATGTCCGGTCGCGGTACGACGGCCTGCCGATGGCCCTCGTCATGCCCGGCGAGACCCGCGAGTACCGCTACCCCAACGAACAGGTGGCCGCCTCGCTCTGGTACCACGACCACGCGCACCAGCTGGAGGCCGAGAACGTCTACCGCGGCCTGGCCGGCGCCTACCTGCTCAGCGACCCGCACGAGAGCAGCCTGCCGCTGCCGAGCGGTGAGTTCGACATCCCGTTGCTGATCCGGGACGCCCGGATCGAGACGGACGGCAGGCTGGTCTACACCGACCCGTACGAGTGCCCGCACATGCTGGTCAACGGCAAGGAGCGGCCCTACTTCGAGGTGGCGGCGCGCAAGTACCGCCTGCGGGTCTTCAACGTCTCGCCCAACCGCCACATATCGCTGCGCCTGGCCGACGGCGAGCCGTTCACCCAGATAGCCTCCGACGGCGGACTGCTCGCCGAGCCGGTGAAGTTGGACGAGCTGACCCTGGCCGGCGCCGAACGCGCCGAGATCGTGGTCGACTTCGCCCGCTACCCGGTCGGCGAATCGGTGGTGCTGGAGAACACGGCCGCGCTGAAGACGGAGCGGCCCGAGGTGCTGCGCTTCGACATCACCCGGACGGCCGAGGACCGTAGCCGGATACCGGACGTCCTGGCCACCCTGCCGCCGATCCCGCGTGCGACGGTGCACCGGGAGTTCGAGCTGACGACCTTCCCGGACACCAGGATCAACGGGCGCAAGTACGACCCGGACCGAACCGACGTGCGGACAACCGTCGGTACCAGCGAGATCTGGACGATCCACAACCGCCTGACCCGCCGGCCGGCCGGGGTCTTCCACGCCCCCCACTCCTTCCACACCCACCTGGTGCGGTTCCGCGTGCTGGACCGCGACGGGGAGCCGGTCGGCCCGGCCGAGGCCGGGCTGAAGGACACCGTCCCGATCCATCCGGGCGAGACCGTCCGGATCGCCATGACCTGGGGCGACTACCCGGGCCAGTACGTCTATCACTGCCACCACATGGTGCACTCCTCGCACGGCCAGATGGGCCGGATCGACGTGCTGCCCTCAGAACCGGAGGGCCGCGGCAAGGAGTCGGACGAGGCCTCGGCCAACTCATCCTCGTCCTCGGAAGCCTCGATGTCCGGAGCCGGCCGGTCCGGATCGTCGGCGTCCGGAACCGGTCGGCGGCAACGGCGGCGGCGGCACGGTCGGCACCACCACGGGCACCGCGTCGCCGTCCGAGCCTGACCCTGTCGGGGATCTCGGCGTTCAACTGTCCGTGATCACGGTGGTGAGCCAGTCTCGCGGGTAGGAGCCCGCGAGACTCCCGAGGAGTGCGGGGCGGTGGGCGGTGCCGCGTTCATGCCCCCTCCGCGATCGCGCCGCGGGGTCGGACGGCCGATCGGCCACCGGGCCGGGGCCCGTCGTTCGCCGGACCTAGGACGCGCCGAAGGCCCAGCCCTCGGGGTCGGTCCAGGAGGCCAGGGTGCGGCGGCTCTCGAAGCAGCGCTCGCGGCCGGTCAGCGGATCGGTGAACTCGACGACGGAGGAGAGGAGTTGGAGCGGCCGGCGGAAGTCGTCCGGGGCCGGTTCGGGCAGCACCACCGGGTAGACCGGGTCGCCGAGGATCGGCACGCCGAGCCCGCACATGTGCAGTCGCAGCTGGTGGGTGCGTCCGCTGAGCGGGCGGAGGCGGTAGCGGGCGAGGCCGTCGCGGTGGTCGAGCAGGTCGATCTCGCTCTCACTGTTCGGCGGGGCGTCGACCTCGCGGGCCGCGATCACGCCCCGTTCCTTGACGATGTGGCTGCGGACGGTGCGGGGCAGGCTCAGCGCCGGGTCGTAGGGGGCGACGGCCTGGTACTCCTTGCGGACCAGCCGGTCGCGGAAGAGCGTCTGGTAGGCGCCGCGGTCCTCCGGCCGGACCACGAACATGGCCAGGCCTGCGGTGAGCCGGTCGAGCCGGTGGGCGGGGCTGAGCGCGGGCAGGTCGAGGGTGTGCCGCAGCCGGGAGAGCGCCGTCTCGACGACGTGCCTGCCGCGCGGGGTGGTGGCCAGGAAGTGCGGCTTGTCGACGACGACCAGGTGCTCGTCCC
The DNA here is from genome assembly GCF_044546945.1 of Kitasatospora sp. NPDC053057. NCBI lineage: Bacteria > Bacillati > Actinomycetota > Actinomycetes > Kitasatosporales > Streptomycetaceae > Kitasatospora > Kitasatospora sp. NPDC053057. Next base: position 76,255 of record NZ_JBITZP010000009.1, read on the forward strand.
GGTGCAGCACCTCCAACTCGAACGGGACGCGGACCTCGTCCGGCAGGTCCCGGTAGAACCACAGGTGAGCGCCGGGCCGGAACGGCGCGTCGGGCGCGACCGGCCCGTCCTCGCCGACGATCTCCCGCCCGTGCAGCGCCGCGTCGATCCGCTCGGCCGCCACGGTGGGCAGCCGCTCGACCAGGTGGGCGCGAACGGTCGGCCAGGGGCCCTCGGCCGGGAGCCGCAGGTGCACCGGGTCCACGCCGTTGCGCTGTGGGAGGGGGGAGGCCGGGCGGCGGCTCTTGCGTCTCATCTCGCGGCCCAGCCTAGTCGGGTACGCCCGGCCGTCCTTGTCCGAGGTGCCGCCTGTGGGGGGCGCGGAGCAGAGTGGACCGTGGGCCCGCTCTGCCGCTCAGCCCTGGAGGACGTGTGACCGCCGACGACGGCCTGGCCGGTGTGCCGCCACTGCACCTGCCGCGACGCACCCGGTTGCTGCTGTACGGCTCCTTCGCGCTGCTGGTCGGCGCCGTCGTGGCCGATCTGGCGAGCGGCCCCGGCACGACGCTCTCCCCCGTCCTCGCGGTGGCGCCGGTGTTGACCGGAGCGATCACCCGGACGGCCCGGGTGCCGCTGATCGCCGGGGCGATCGCCGTCCTCGCGGTCGGGCTGCTGGAGACCACCAACACCGATCTGCCGTCCGAGGTGCACGTCACCGCGCTGATCACGGTGCTCGCCGCGACGTTGGCCAGCGCCGCCAACGTCGTCCTGGTGGCGGCCCGGGAGCGGCAGCTGTACCAGGTCCGGACGGTGGCCGAGGCGGCGCAGCGGGCCCTGCTGCGCCCTCCGCCGGAGCGGATCGGGCGGCTGCGTGTGGCCGTGCGGTACGTCGCGGCGGCGGCCGAGGCACGGATCGGCGGGGACGTGTACGCCGTCGTCGACACCCGCTTCGGCGTGCGGATCCTGCTTGGCGACGTGCAGGGGCACGGGCTGCCGGCGGTGGAGACGGCGGCGGACGTGCTGGGCGTGTTCCGGGAGGCGGCGCGGACCGATCCCGACCTCACCCGACTGGCGGAGCGGCTGGACGCGGCGCTCACCGCGCGGGCGGAGGACGGTCGGTTCGCCACCGCGCTACTGCTGGACGTGGCGCCGGACCGGGGGCCGGTGACGATCGTGAACTGCGGCCATCCGCACCCGCTGCTGCGCCGCGCGGGCAGGGTGAGCGACCTGGAGCCGCCGTTCCCCGCGCCGCCGCTGGGCCTGCTCGGGCTGACCGGCGGCGGCTACCCGGCGGGCCGCTTCGAGCCGCGGCCCGGCGACCTGCTGCTCCTGCACACTGACGGCGTGTCCGAGGCCCGGGACGCCGAGGGCCGGTTCTACCCGCTGGCCGAACGTCTGCCCGGCCTGCCCGCGGTGAATCCGGCGGACCTGCTGGGCGCCCTGCTCGCGGACGTCGACGGCTGGGTCGGGGACGCCGGGCTGGCCGACGACGCGGCGGTGCTGGCGCTGCGCTGGGACCACTGAGGCCCGTGCGTCAGGAGCGGGGCCGACGGGCTGAGGCCCGGTTTGTCAGTGCCGTGTGCAAGGCTTCACGCACGGTCGACGAGGTGCCTGCCGTGCGTGCGGACCGACGAGGGGAGCGTGTCATGGGTGCCGAGGCGAGCGGGTCGTTCGAGCTGACGGCGTTCGAGCCGGTGGAGACGGAGGAGCGCGACGGCGCCTCCTTCGGCCGGGTCAGCCCGCCGCGCGGGCGGCCGATGGCTCAGAGGATCGGCTGGGTCGCCTCCAGGCGCTGGATCGCGGCCCGGACGGCCGTCGTGAAGCTCCAGAACAGCGGCAGCGTGTCGGCCCCCGCGTCGGCCCAGGTGTTACCGCCCGGGGTGAACATCGCGGCCCGCAGCTCGGTGGTCAGCTCCAGCTGGGCGCCCATGCCGAGCATGCTGCGGTTGCAGATGTTCTCCGGGTCGTCTCCGGCGAACTCCTTCTCACCGGAGACGTTCACGGCTCGGATGCCTGCTGCGGCGAACTCCTCCATCAGGTACTGACGGAGGCCGGAGTTCAGGCCGCCGACCAGTACCGCCCGGGCACCGGCCTCCAGTCCGGCCGTGGCGGTGGTGCAGCCGTGCAGCGACAGCACGTTGAGGCTGCCGGAGCACATCGCGCGGACCACGGTGTCGTCGCAGTGGGTCGAGGTGACGTGCAGCGCGCGGTTGTCGGAGGAGCGCAGGCCCTCGAACATCCAGAAGTCGTGCACCGGCCCGGCGGCCGGCGTCGGGGCGAGGTCGGCGGGGTGGTAGCCGGCGACGGCCAGGCACAGCTCGGAGGTGCCGCGCTCGATCCCACCACCGTGCGGGGCGATGACGGTGGTGCGGATGAGGGCCGTACGGTGCTGCGGGCTCTGGTCGTCGATCAGGTGCCGGCGGTAGCGGCGGCCGTAGTCCACACCCTCGACCAGGGTCGGGTCGGCGTAGAGGGCCGTGTTCGAGGGGTAGAGGTCAGCGGCGCTCGCGGGGGCACTGCCCACGGTGGCGCCGAGGGCGCTGAGGGCGGGGGCCGCAGCGAGAGCGGCGATCAGGGTTCGACGGTTGATCACGATCGGGATCATGGCGGGAGGTGGGGGATGGGCAGAGCAACGGCAAAGTCATGATCAGGTCCGCGCCGTTTCGCGGCGGAGTCGGCCTGATCGTGTGACACCGGCTCGACGGACGCGCGCCGCGCCCACGGGCATATCTCCACGCTGCCACGATGATGCGATCAGTGCACGATCAGCCTCGGAGGGTGGCGCATGCCCGGTACAGCGACGGCCCGCACGGTGACGGTCCGGACACCGGTGACGGTCGAGGAGGTGGTCGGCCGGCTGCGGGAGATCGCGGCGGCCCTGCCCCTCGCCGACGGGGTGGCGGTCTTCAACCGGCTCTACCTCACCGTCACCGAGGCGGTCCGCGACCGGCTGGCGGGCGGGTACTTCGCCGACCCGCCGGCGATGGCCGAGCTGGACGCGGTGTTCGCCGGGCGGTACCTGCTGGCCGTGGCCGCCGACGCGGCCGGACAGGAGCCGCCCGCCTGCTGGCGGCCGCTGTTCGCGCTGCGCGCCCACCCGGGCGTGCACCCGCTGCAGTTCGCGTTGGCCGGGATGAACGCCCACATCCAGCACGACCTGCCGCTGGCGGTGGTGGAGCTCTGCCGCCACCGGGGCTGCGAGCCCGCCGAGGTCGAGCAGGACTACCACCGGATCAACGGGGTGCTGGCCGAGGTGGAGTCCGTCGTCCGGGAGCAACTGCTGCCCGGGCCCGAGCTGCCGCAGTGCGCCGAGCCGCTGACCCACCTGCTCGGTGCCTGGTCGGTCGAGGCCGCCAGGGAGGGGGCCTGGTCCGCCGTCCAGGCGCTCTGGGAGCTGCGCCGGCTCCCGGCCGCCGCCCGCGCCTTCACCGCGGCGCTGGACGGCTCGGTCGGGCTGCTCGGCCACGCCCTGCTGCTGCCGCTGGTGCCGTACGACGACTGCGAGGGGCGCACCGGGCAGAACGAAGGCGCTCCCGACACAGCCGCTCCCGACACGGCTGCCTCCGACACAGCCACCCCCGACACGACCGCGGCCGCCCGGCTCCCCGAAGCGAGGAACCGGACGGCCGGCGGGAGGTAGGACGGCCCGTCCGGCAGGACGCCCGAGCGGGCGCCCGCCGGAACGGACCCGGGCGGATCAGGCCCAGCTGGAGTGCAGCGGCTTGCCCTCGGCGTAGCCCGCCGCGCTCTGGATGCCCACGATCGCCTTCTCGTGGAACTCCTCCAGGGTGTTGGCGCCCGCGTAGGTGCAGGAGCTGCGCACGCCGGCCACGATCGAGTCGATCAGGTCCTCCACGCCCGGGCGGGCCGGGTCGAGGAACATCCGGGAGTGCGAGATGCCCTCCTCGAACAGCGCCTTGCGGGCCCGGTCGTACGAGGAGTCCTGGGCGGTGCGGTTGCTCACGGCGCGGGCCGAGGCCATGCCGAAGCTCTCCTTGTACTGGCGGCCGTCGGCGGCGGTCTGCAGGTCGCCCGGGGACTCGTAGGTCCCGGCGAACCAGGAGCCGATCATCACGTTGGAGGCGCCGGCGGCCAGCGCCATGGCGACGTCGCGCGGGTGGCGCACACCGCCGTCGGCCCAGACGTGCTTGCCGAGCCGGCGGGCCTCGGCGGCGCACTCCAGGACGGCGGAGAACTGCGGGCGGCCGACGCCGGTCATCATCCGGGTGGTGCACATGGCGCCCGGGCCGACGCCGACCTTGAGGATGTCGGCGCCCGCCTCGACCAGGTCGCGGACACCGGCGGCGGAGACCACGTTGCCGGCCACGATCGGGATCTGCGGGTCCAGACCGCGCACTGCGCGCAGCGCGCTGATCATGCTCTCCTGGTGGCCGTGCGCGGTGTCGACGACCAGCACGTCCGCGCCGGCCTCGATCAGCGCCTTGGCCTTGCCCGCGACGTCGCCGTTGATGCCGACGGTGGCGGCGATCCGCAGCTTGCCCCGGGCGTCCACGGCCGGGGTGTACAGGGTGGCGCGCAGCGCGCCCTTGCGGGTGAGGAGGCCGACCAGCTTGCCGTCGCCGTCGACGACCGGGGCGAGCTTGCGGTGGGCCTCGGTGAGCTTGTCGAAGGCCGCGCGCGGGTCGAGGCCCTCGTCCAGCAGCAGCAGGTCGCGGGACATAATGTCGGCGAGGCTGGTGAAGCGGTCGACTCCCTGGCAGTCGGACTCGGCGACCACGCCGACCGGCTTGTCGTCCTCGACCACCACGAGGGCGCCGTGGGCGCGCTTGGGCAGCAGCGAGAGCGCCTCGGCGACGGTGGCGCCGGGGGTCAGGGTGATCGCGGTGTCGACCACCAGGTGGCGGCGCTTGACCCAGGAGATGACGTCGGCGATGACCTCGGTCGGGATGTCCTGCGGGATGGCGACCAGGCCGCCGCGGCGGGCGACGGTCTCGGCCATCCGGCGGCCGGCGATGGCGGTCATGTTGGCGACGACGAGCGGGATGGTGGTGCCGGTGCCGTCGTTCGAGGAGAGGTCCACGCCCTGCCGGGAGCCCACGGCGGAACGGCTGGGGACCATGAAGACGTCGTCGTACGTCAGGTCGTACGAAGGCTTGAGGTCGTTCAGGAAACGCATGAATGGGCTCTCTGGCTGGGAGAAATTACACCTCGGGTGCGGTTGCGGCGGAGCCGTCGGGGCGCACTCGGGCGCCCGGCACCCAGCATTCGATTCTCCGTGAGCGCGGCGCCAAAAGCCAGTTCGAGCAGCATTGCTGGGGATGTGCACAAACCATGATCAATGCTCCGCGCGTAGACATGGATGATCCTCCAAGCGCTCTCCAGGGGTTCCCCAGAAGCCCTCCCCCACGTCGGCCTTTCGCCCCGGCCCGGGCCGCTCCCGTAGCATTCACGCGGTAACGGCGAGGCGACTGGGAAGCGGCAGCGGGCGTGAGCATCGAGCAGATGGACATCGAGCAGGGTCAGCACGAGGAGGAGATCGACTACGGTCCCGGCCTCGACCCCGAGCGGCTGCGGCTCTGCCTGGAGGTGCTCGCGGAACTCGACGAGCTGCACGTCGACCACCCGGACGCGATCACCGTCCGCAAGGCGGTCGGCGGCATATTCCGGACCCTCAAGCAGCGCCGCCGCCAGGAGACCCGGGCCCGCAAGACGGCCAACGACCGCGAGGTCACCGCCCGCACCGCCACCGGCGCCCCGACCCGGATCGACGACGAGACGGCCGGCGCCTTCGGCCTGACCACCGTCACCACCACCGAGATCGCCGGGATCCTGGAGCGGCCGCGCTCCTGCTACACCTGCAAGACCCGCTACGTCGAGGTCGACGCCTTCTACCACAACCTGTGCCAGAAGTGCGCGGTCCTGAACCGCTCCCGCCGGGACGCCCGGGCCGACCTCACCGGCAAGCGCGCGCTGCTGACCGGCGGCCGGGCCAAGATCGGGATGTACATCGCGCTGATGCTGCTGCGCGACGGCGCCCACACCACCATCACCACCCGCTTCCCCAACGACGCGATCCGCCGCTTCAAGGCGATGCCGGACAGCGCCGAGTGGATCCACCGTCTCAAGATCATCGGCATCGACCTGCGCGACCCGGCCCAGGTGATGGCCCTGGCGGACGAGGTCGCCGCGGACGGCCCGCTGGACATCCTGATCAACAACGCCGCGCAGACCGTCCGCCGCCCGCCGGAGTCCTACCGCGAGCTGGTCAACGCCGAGTCCGCCCCGCTGCCGGCCGGTGAGCTGCCGCAGGCCACCACGATCGGCCGCTTCAACAGCGGCACCGTCGACCTGCCCGCGCTCCCCCGCCAGGCGAGCGGCGGCGAGCAGCGGCTGGCCGCCGAGGACGTCACCTCGCTCGCGCTGGTCACCGGCTCCGCCACCCCGGCCCGGATCGAGGCCGGCACCGCGATCGACGCCGGCGGCCTGGTGCCCGACCTCGCGCCCACCAACAGCTGGGTGCAGACCGTGAGCGAGGTCGGCCCGGTCGAGCTGCTGGAGGTCCAGCTCTGCAACTCCACCGCGCCGTTCATCCTGATCAGCCGACTGCGCCCGGCGATGGCAGCGTCCGCGTCGCGCCGCAAGTACGTGGTCAACGTCTCCGCGATGGAGGGCGTGTTCCACCGCGGCTACAAGGGCGCCGGCCACCCCCACACCAACATGGCCAAGGCCGCGCTCAACATGCTGACCCGCACCAGCGCGCAGGAGATGTTCGAGTCCGACGGCATCCTGATGACCGCCGTCGACACCGGCTGGATCACCGACGAGCGGCCGCACCCGGACAAGATGCGCCTCGCCGACGAGGGCTTCCACGCCCCGCTCGACCTGGTCGACGGCGCGGCCCGGGTGTACGACCCGATCGTGCGCGGCGAGGCGGGCGAGGACCTGTACGGCTGCTTCCTCAAGGACTACGAGCGCGGCAACTGGTGACCACCTGAAGGAGATGACGGCGAAGTGACGACCGCACCGATGCTCGGCGCCGGGATCATCGTGCCCACCGGGGACGGCCGGGTGCTGATCGGCCGCCGCACCACGGCCGGCGAGCCGCCGACCTGGAGCCTGCCCGGCGGCAAGGTCGACCCCGGCGAGTCCTTCGAGCTGACCGCGGCCCGCGAACTCGCCGAGGAGACCGGGATCGTGCTGCCCGCCGAGCGGATGCGGGTGCTCGCCGTGCACCTGGACCACGAGCTCGGCCGGCCCCGGCTGACCGCCGCCGTGCTGGCGCCGCCGAGCCTGGCCGAGGCGGTGGTCACCGAGCCGCACGCCTGCGCCGGCTGGGAGCGCTTCCCGGTGGACGCGCTGCCGGAGCCGATGTTCTACCCGTCCGCGCTGGTCCTCGGCAGCTGGCTGCCCGGGCTGGACGGCGCGCGGCGGGACGGGACGCACGGTTACCCCGTCGCCCACTGAGGGCCACGGGGTAACCGACTCCGGTGCGGGGCTCAGCCGTTGCGGGCCGCCTCCGGACCGGTGATCCGCCCCAGCAACGGCAGGGTCGAGGCGATGATCCCCAGCGAGGCGGCCAGCCCGAAGCCGACCAGCCCGTAGTACGTCAGGTCCGGGGACACCAGGCCGTAGTTCATCTGCGCCTTCAGGAACATCGCCGCCGCGGCGAAGCCCGTCCCGATCGCGAGCGCCGACACCGCCAGCAGCGGCAGCGCACTCTCCAAACCGACTACCCTGCGCAGCAGTTGCAGTGGCGCGCCGGTCAGCCGCAGCATCGCGAACGGCCGTCGGCGGTCGGACAGTCCGGCCACCACGCTCACCGCGAGGCTGCACCCGGCGATCGGCAGGGTGGTCAGCAGCACCACGTTCGCCAGCTGCCGCCAGCCCTGGAGCTTCTTCTGCCCCTCGGAGGCCCAGTCCTCGGCCAAGCGCGGCTCGTAGGTCGGGAACTCCTTCATGAACAGGGTCCGCAGCTGTTCCTTGGCCGTCTCGGAGCCGTCGGTGGTCGCGTAGAGCATCCGCACCGGGAGCTTGGCCACCTCCGGCGCGGAGATCGCCGCGGCCGGCCACTCGTGCCCGCTGCCGTCCGTCAGGTCGACCAGCTGGAAGGGATCGACTGCCGCGACGGCAGCTCCGGACGCGCAGTGGCCGACCACGGGGACCTGCGCGAGTTCCGCGCAGCTCACCAGGCTGGGCACCATCCGCCGCTCGCCCAGCTGGTACGTGCCGATCCGGGCCGGGTTGTCGTGCACCAGGGCGATCCCCTGGAACCCGGGGACGGCCCGAGCCTGTGCCAGCACCCGGTCGGGCACGGAAGGCAGCGTGGCCGCGTCCTCCTTGTTGCCGAACGGAACGTCCACGATGGCCTTGCGGACCTCGGGGGCGCCGTTCAGCGTGCCCTGGTCGGCGTTGATGGTGCCCATGATGGCCAGGGTTCCGGTGGTCACGAACAGCGCCAGCACCAGTCCGGCGACCGAGCGGAACCCCGCCCTCGGGTCGTCCGAGAGGCGGCGCATCGCGATCAGCGAGGCCGGCCGGCTGGTCCGCCGGGCCACCGCCTGGGCGGTTGCCATGGTGAGCCACGGACCGGCGGTCATCAGGCCGAGCATCACCAGCACGAAGCCGGTCAGGTAGGCCATGGACTGCCCGTTGGTGGTCGCCGGCTTGCTGCCGACGAAGTAGCCGAGCTCGGCGAGGCCGGCCACCAGCGGCGCCAGCCGCCAGGCGCTCGGCGGCTTCGGGGTGACCCGGCGGGAGACCCCGAGCGGCGAGATGGTGACCCGGCGCAGCGCGAACCGGGCGGCGAGCGCCGCCGCCACCGGCACGCCCAGCACCGTCCCGGCGACCTGCGGCAGGGTCAGGCTCAGGTCGGAGGCGAAGAAGCGGGCGCCCGTGAACGGCACGTCGGCCACCATCGGCTTCAGCACGAAGTACAGGCCGAAGCCGACCGCCGTACCGATCACCGCGGCCACGGTGGACTCCACCGCCGACATCACCGACACCTGCCCGGGCGTCGCGCCCACCAGGCGCATCGCGGCGTAGCGCTGCTCCCGGGTGGCGGCGGACAGCCGGGTCGCGGTGCCGATGAAGATCAGCACCGGGAAGATCAGCGCGGCGGCCACCACGGTGAGCACCAGGACCATCCGGTCCCCGTGCACGCCCGCGCCGTAGCAGGCGGCCTCGCAGTCGGTGGGCAGCGCGGTGGCGATGCTGGTGACGGTGGTGGCCCTGGGCAGTGCCTTGACCTCGTCCGCGGTGCGGCCGACGACCAGCGCCAGGGTGTCCGGGGAAGGCAGCGCGTCGTCGCCGAGGGTGCCGGCCGGCCGCCCCGGGAAGCGGTCCCCGAGCTCGACGGCCGGGGTTTCGCGCATCAGCTTCTGCAGCGCGGGCGAGGCGTAGTACTCGCCGGGCGCGGGCAGTCGGCTCAGGCCGGGCACCAGCGGTGAGTTGGGCCCGGTCGGGGCGAGGTCGGCCCGGAAGACGGTCTTCCCCCGGTAGTAGTCCGCCCGGGCGGCCCACCAGAGCGGGTCCGCCGAGCTGGCCGCCGTCGCGCCCTTGGCGCCCGTGTTCATCCAGACCTGCCGCTCGTTGGCGCGGTCGATCGCGTTGAGGCTGGAGAGGGTGGACAGCAGCAGTCCGACCCCGATCGCCACCGCCGCCGCGATCATCAGCAGCCGGGCCACGGCCTCCCGGCCGCCGCTGACGGCCAGCCGGAGCGAGAAGGGGATCACGGGGCCACCGATCCGGCGGAGAGCGTACGGGCCTGGCCGTCGCGGACGATCGCCTCGCGGTCGGCGTAGGCGGCGACCCTCGGCTCGTGGGTGACCAGGATGACGGTGGTGCCCTGCTCCTTGGCCGAGGTGACCATCAGCTCCATCACCTGCTCGCCGGTCAGCGAGTCCAGCGCGCCGGTCGGCTCGTCGGCGAACAGCACCTGCGGACGGGCCACCAGACCGCGGGCGAGCGCCACCCGCTGCGCCTGACCACCGGACAGTTCACCGGAGCGGCGGTTCTCCATGCCGTCCAGGCCGAGCCGGGCGAACCACGGGCGAGCCTGGGCCAGCGCCGCGCCGCGGCGCACGCCGTTCAGCAGCAGCGGCAGGGCGACGTTCTCCTCGGCCGTCAACTCCGGTACCAGCTGGCCGAACTGGAAGACGAAACCGAACTTGTCGCGGCGCAGGGCGCTGCGCCGGGCCTCGCTCATGCTGTCCAGGCGCTGCCCGTCGAACAGCACCTCGCCCGCGTCGGGCACCAGGATGCCCGCCAGGCAGTGCAGCAGCGTCGACTTGCCGGAGCCGCTGGGGCCCATGATCGCGAGCACCTCGCCGGCCTGGACGGACAGGCTCGCCCCGCGCAGCGCCGGCGTCTCGCCGAAGGCGAGGGCGATGTCGCGGGCCTCGATCACCGTGGTCATGCGCGCACCTCCGCGGCGAGCGCGTCGAGCCGGGCGACGGTCAGGTCGATCCAGCGCAGGTCGGCCTCCAGGTGGAACAGGCCGTGGTCGGCGAGCAGGGCGTCCACCAGGGCGCCGGTGCGGCGCAGTTCGGTGAGTTCGCGCATCCGGCGCAGGTGGGCGGCGCGCTGGGTGTCCAGGTACGTCTCGGCGTCGCGGCCCAGCATCAGGGCCAGCACCACCTTGGTGAACAGCACGGACTGCAGGTTGGGTTCGGGCGCCACCGGGTCCTGGAGCCAGGTCTCGAACTCGGTCGCCCCGGCCTCGGTGATGACGTAGCGCTTGCGCTCGGGCCCGTCGCCGGGCTCGGCCTCACCGGCCATCACCTTGCCGTCGCGGGCCAGCCGGCCGAGGGTCGCGTACACCTGGCCGTACGGGAGGGGCTTGCCCCGGCCGAAGAGGGAGTCGTAGTCGCGCTTGAGGTCGTAGCCGTGACTCGGCTCTCGCTCCAGCAGCCCGAGGAGGGTCAAAGGAACACTCATGGGGAGGACGATACACCAGGGATATACACCGAGTGTATAGCTGCGAAGAATACGGCGCCGACCTGGTGAAACGTCAACTCGCTGAAGAGGACGGGCAGGAGGCGGCCGCACGACCGCCCCCTGCTCCGCACCACCGGCCGAAACCCCCACGGTCCGGCCGGGCCGGCGCCGCGCCCAGGCACGGGGGACGCGGTCGGACCCCAGCCTGCCCGCCCCGGGGGCGGCTGCCGAGGGCCGAACGTCCCGGGTGGTCAGGGCCGACGGTGCCACGAGCGCTCACCACTCTTGTGCGAGGGGGGCGATCGGGTGGAAATTGGGTGACGAAACCCCGTACGCGCCCGCGTCCTTGAGGAGACCTCAGCGTGTCCAGCACACCCCGCCCGGCCAGGCCCGCGTCGCTCCCGCGGCGAACCGGCCGCCGGCTGCGGCGGGCCTTCGGTGCCCGGCACGAACCGTTGGCCCGCCCCATCGACCGGGCCCGCGCCCGCGCCTGGCTGCTCACCGTCCTCGGCGGACTGCTCGCCGCCGCCCTCGCCGTCGGCGGCGCGCTGCTGCTCTACCGCTCCACCGCACCGCAGGCCGACACCGACCGGGCCCGGCTGCGCCAGGTCGACGCCGTCGTGACCGCGGCCGCCGAACACGGCGTCGTCACCGGCAGCCGCTTCTCCGGCGGCTACGGCAACCGGATCGACGCCGAGGCCTCCTGGACCTACCCCGGCACCACCCGGCACACCGGCATCGTCCAGGCGCCGAGCACGGCCAGCGCCGGAACCGTCGTCCCCATCTGGGTCGACCCCGCCGGCAACGCCACCAATCCCCCGGTCAACCGCGCCGCCCTCGCCGTCTCCGCCGCCTGCACCGGCGCCGGCGCCCTGCTCACCCTGCTCGCCCTCCTCACCTTCGCCCTGCGTCTGCGCCTGCACGTCCTCGACCGGCGCGCCGAGGCCGACTGGACCTCCGGCTGGGCGCGCCTGGAACCGCTCTGGAGCGGCCGCGCCGGGAACCGCCTGGAGGACTGAGAGCCCCAGGAACTCGTCTGCCTCAGCGGCGTCGCGTCCAGGCCGGGGCCGGAGTCGGCCTGGCCGCGTGGTGGGTGAGGGCGGCGACGGCGACCAGCAGGGCGAGCGCCAGGGCCAGGGCGGTGGGGACGGAGGTGTGGAGGACGAGGAGCGCGCCGAGGAGGGCGCCCGCGAACATCCAGACGGCCGAGGCGACGCGGCGCGGGCCGGTGCGGTCGGCGGCGAGGGCGGTGAGGGTCATGGTGAGCACGGTGGTGGTGAGGCCGGGGACCTTGAGCGAGCGGACCACCGCGTTCTGGCCGCCCATGGCGAGCGCGAGCAGGCCGATCAGGGTGTAGCGGGCCGCCTCGGAGCTGTGGCCGGCCGCGGCCGCCAGGAGGACGCTCGCGGCGACGAACACCGCCTGAACGGCGACGGCGACGGTCAGCAGGCGGCCCCGGTGGCCGGGCAGGTGCCGGGACAGGTGGCCGCCGGCCAGGGCGCCGAGCAGGAAGGCGGCGAGGGCGGCCAGCGAGGCGGTGGCGGACAGGCCGGGGGCGCCGGCCAGGGCGAAGCCGAGGAACACCACGTTGCCGGTCATGTTGGCGACGAAGACGTGCCCGAGCGCCAGGTAGCTGACCGCGTCCACCACCCCGGTGACCACGGTCAGCACCAGCAGCATCGGCACCAGCGGCCCGTGCTCGGGGTCGGCTTTCAGCATCGGGCCTCCCGGAAGGTTCGTGTGACGGCCCTTCCGTTCTACACCAGCACCGTCAGGCCAGCGCCGGGTTGCCCGGCTCGTCCGGCTCGTCGTCCAGGTGCCAGTGGAGGTCCCGCACACCGGGCTCCAGGGACAGCCGGGTGACGACCTGTTCGAGGGCCGGGGCGACCTGGCCGCTGATCGCCACGGTGGCCCGCAGGCTGGTGGCGTCGCCCTGCTCGGTGCGGCGGGCGCGCAGGCCGGTGGGGGCGAGGCCGGAGGCGGTCAGGGCCTGGAGCAGCAGGGCGCGGATGTGGGTCTCGGACTTGCGGTCGCACTCCAGGTGGACGGTGGCCCGGGAGGTGGAGTCCGGGTCGCTGCCGGACTGCGGGGCCCGGTCGAGCAGTCGGCCGGCCGGGCGCAGCACCAGGTGGACGGCGAGCACGGCCAGGGTGCCGAGGACGGCGAGGTCCAGCTTGCCGGAGGCGGCCAGCACCCCGACGGCGGCCGAGCACCACAGGGTGGCGGCGGTGTTGAGGCCGCGCACGCCGGCGCCGTCGCGCAGGATGACGCCACCGCCGAGGAAGCCGATGCCGGAGACGACGTAGGAGGCGACCCGGGTGGGGCTTCCGGTGTCACCGACGGCCTCGCTGTACAGGACGAACAGGGTGGCACCGGCGGCGACCAGGGCGTTGGTGCGCAGGCCAGCCATCCGGGCGCGCCACTGGCGCTCGACGCCGATCAGCGCGCCGCAGGCGACGCCGGTGGCGAGCCGGACCAGGAACTCGACAGTGGTCAGGGTGTGCACGACGGCACCTCCTCCAGAGGATTCGCGGGAGTCACGGCCGAACATGGGCAAGGGAAGCGCGGGCAAAGCAACGGACGGGTGGCGAGCCGCTGCTCACCACCCGTCCGTACGGGCTGCGGCCGGTGGCTCAGTGGTTCAGCGCGGTCTGGACGATCTTGATGATGACCATGATCATCGCGAGCAGCAGGTAGGCGCGCAGGGCGCCCATGCCGACCTTGCGGGCGGTGGACATCACCGGACGGCTCAGCGTCTCCAGCGGGGGCATCCGCCAGTCCTCGCGGCCGGTGCGGTCGATAGGGTCCTCCTTGGTGGCGGTGCGGCCGGCGGTGAAGAAGTATCCGGCGACCAGCACGCCCACCAGGCCGCAGCTGCCCATGATCCACAGGATCGCGTCGGAGCTGATGCCCGGCCAGACCACCGAGGCGGTCAGGATCAGCGAGAGCATCACCAGCACGCCGACCACCGTGGAGGTGAAGGCGTTGGTCCGCGGCCCGTTGACCCAGGGGCCGAGCACGGCCTTGTCGTTGCAGAGCAGCAGCAGGAAGACCGTGGCGGAGGGCAGCAGCACCCCGGCCAGCACCTGGACGAACTGGGTGATCAGCCCCTGGGTGTAGTCGTTGGACAGCAGGGTGATCGCCGCCGCGACCACCACCAGGCCCGCGTACACCGCGTAGAAGCCCTTGGCGCCCTTGACCCCGCGGTGCAGCGAGTGCTTGATGCCGAACACGTCGCCGATCGCGTAGGCGGTGGACAGCGAGACCGCGAAGGCCCCGATGATCGAGGCGTCCAGCAGCGCGATGGCGAACAGCACGCCCGCGAGGTGGCCGGCCTTGTCCTCGATGCCCTTGGCCACGGCGGCCGTGTCGGAGAACTGGCCGAAGCCGTCGGTGCCCGCGAAGGCCGCCGCCGTGAGGCCGATCAGCGCGGCCGCGCCGACGATGACCACGACGATCCCGATCCACAGGTCGACCTTCTCGTACTTCATGAAACGCGGGGTGATCCGCTTGTCGATGACGTACGACTGCTGGAAGAACAGCTGCCAGGGGGCGACGGTGGTGCCGACGATCGAGATGATGACCAGCATCACGGCGGCGAGCTGGCCGGCGCCGCCGGGCATGGTCGGCGTCACGAAGTCGTGGGCCATCTGCGAGGTCTTGGGGTGGACCATGAAGTAGATCGGCACCAGCAGCAGCGAGCCGATGCACAGCGTGATGGCCACGCGCTCGAAGCGCTGGAAGGAGCCGGTGAAGGCCGAGGCGATGATGATCGCCGCCGCCAGCACCACCGAGACGACCTTCGGCAGCCCGAGGTACCCGGCCGCCATGGTGACCCCGATGAACTCGGTGACCAGGGTGAGGGCGTTGAGCAGGAAGAGGTCGATGACGCTGAACGCGCCCCAGAACTTGCCGAAGCGCTCCAGAATGAGGCGGGCGTGGCCGACGCCGGTGACGGCGCCCAGGCGCAGCACCATCTCCTGGTTGACGTACAGCACCGGGACGAGCATGAGCAGGGTCCACAGCAGCTGGGTGCCGTAGTTCTGGCCGGCCTGGCCGTAGGTGGAGAAGGCGCCGGCGTCGTTGTCGCCGACCATCACGATCAGGCCGGGACCGACGATCGCCAGCAGGGTCTTAAGCCGGGCGGAGAGTCCGCTGCGGGGGGTGGTGTCGTCGAGCCGGATGGTGCCGAGCGCGCCCTTGATGTCGCCGACGTGGGCGTCGTCGAGCACGGCGGACTGGGCGGCGGCGGGAGCGGTGGGGACCGTGGGAACCTTCGGGTCCAGCATCACGTTGGTCATGGCGGGGCCTCCCTGCCCTCTTCCTTGAGAGGGCGACAGGGGGCACGCAGCAGCGATCCTCCCTGCGAGCGCACGACGTCCGCTCCGTACGGCGACGCTGAGCGGCGGCGGCCGTGCGGGCATGACGATGCGTCAGGCGGTTTGCGTCCGGGCATGGTCGAGCGCAGGACGAAACGCCGGGTGAACGCGCAGGGAAGGTTGTTACCGCGTGCCGGAGGTGTTCGAGAGCATGCGGGGGTAGGGGCTACTGTGGCCCGGACTATTGCAGTCCACGTCTCTCGCCTCCTCCCGGTCGGGGGCGCACCGTCTGTGCGCCGCGTCACGACACGGCAAGGAGCACACCGGTCAACGATGGACCGGTACACCCCAACTCGTCAGAGCTTTGGCACTCCACGGCGTGTCCAGCCGGATCGGCCGGAAGCCACTTGGGGTCAACCCTTAACTCGGGAAGACCTGTCCTGAACCTGGGCGTCTCTCGACGTCGTCGGGTCAGTGGCCTGTGTCCGTGAAGACGCCTCACCGAACGAGGTGCCTTTTCAAACCTCGAAAAGCATAGACCCGCCGCGGCCACCCGAGTTCACCTTTTCGGCTGATCTTCGACAGCTTTGTAGAACCTTGACCAAACCCGGGCAGCTTGTGCGCCCGCTCGCGGCATATATAGTTCATCGACATATACAGCTGAACAGCCCACGAGGGGAACCGCGTCCCACATCGATCCGAGCCGGCCCGCACCCGTCCTGCAGCTGTCCGGGGTCTCCCGAGCGCACGGGCGCGGCGCCGCCGAGGTGCACGCCCTGCGCGGGGTCGACCTGACCGTCCACGCGGGCGAGTTCGTCGCCGTGATGGGCGCCGACGTGGTCCACCGCAGCGGTCAGCTGACCCCGGCCGAACGGGTCGGGCGGGCGCCTGCCGCCCTGGCCGAGGAGGACTGCACGGTTACCGGTCAAGGATCTTGACGATGCATCAGCTCGGCTGGAAGGTCCGCCGGTAGGCCTGCGGCCCGACCCCGATGGCGGCGCGCAGGTGCTGGCGCAGCGAGGCGCCGGTGCCGAGGCCGGAGCGCCGGGCGACCAGCGGGACGGGCCAGTCCGTCGTCTCCAGGTAGTGCCGGGCGAGGTCGAGACGCTGGCGGGTGAGCCACTGGGCGGGGGTGGTGCCGGTCTCCTCGCGGAAGCGGCGGGAGAAGGTGCGCACGCTGGTGTGGGCGTGGGCGGCCAGGTCGGCGAGGGTGAGCGGCTCGGCGAGGCGCTCCAGGGCCCAGGCCTGAGTGGCGGCGGTGCCGGCGGCGGAGGGTTCGGGGACGGGGCGACGGATGTACTGGGCCTGGCCGCCGTCGCGCCAGGGCGGGACGATGCAGGAGCGGGCCACCTCGTTGGCGACCCGGCTGCCGTGGTCGCGGCGCACCAGGTGCAGGCACAGGTCGATCCCGGCGGCGACCCCGGCCGAGGTCAGGATGTCGCCGTCGTCGACGAACAGGACGTCCGGGTCGATCCGGGCGGTGGTGAACATCCGCTGCAGCCGGTCGGCCTCCCGCCAGTGGGTGGTGGCCCGGCGCCGGTCGAGCAGGCCGGCGGCGGCCAGCACGTAGCTCGCGGTGCAGATGCCCACCACCCGGGTGCCGGGGCGGATCGCGGCCAGCGCGGTCCGCAGCGCCTCGGGCAGGGTGCCGTGTTCGCGGATGGCGCCGAGCGACTCCGAGGGCGGGATGACGACGGTGTCGACGGTGGCGAGCAACCCCGCGTCCCGGGCGACCGCGATGTCGAAGTCGGCGGCCGTGCGGACCGGTCCGCCGTGCAGGCCGCAGGTGGTGACGGTGTAGAGCGGACTGCCCTCCTCGTCCCGGGCGGTGCCGAAGATCCGGGCCGGGATGCCGAGCTCGAACGGGAAGACGCCGTCCAGGGCGAGTACGCCGACGTGGTGCATGGCCGGATCCTTTCACCCTGTGGCCATCGCGCCACCACCAGGGGCCGCCGCGCACCGGCACGCTGACGGGGTGCCCGGTCAGCCGTCCGGGCCGACGACCGGAGGAGCACCACATGACCGACACCATGCGCGCGATCTCGCAGGACACCGCCGGAGGCCCCGAGGTGCTCCGGCTGGTGGAGACCGCCCGACCCGAGCCGGGCCGAGGCGAGATCCTGGTCCGGGTGCACGCCGCCGGCGTCAACCCGGCCGACTGGAAGACCCGTTCGCGCGGCACCTTCGCCACCGGCGGCACGCCCCCGTTCACCCTCGGCTGGGACGTCTCGGGCGTGGTCGAGGCGGTCGGCTACGGCGTGACGATCTTCCGTCCGGGCGACGAGGTGTACGGGATGCCGCGCTTCCCCCACCCCGCGGGCGGCTACGCCGAGTACGTCGCCGCCCCCGCCCGGCACTTCGCGCACCGCCCCCGCGGCCTGAGCCACGTCGAGGCGGCCGCGCTGCCGCTCGCCGCGCTCACCGCCTGGCAGGCCCTGGTGGACACCGCCGACCTGCGCCCCGGGCAGCGGGTGCTGGTGCACGCCGCCGCAGGCGGGGTCGGCCACCTCGCCGTCCAGATCGCCAAGGCCCGGGGGGCATACGTGATCGGCACCGCGAGCAGCGCCAAGCACGGGCTGCTGCGCGAACTCGGCGCCGACGAGCTGGTCGACTACCGCACCCAGGACGTCGCCGAGGCCGTCCGCGAGGTCGACCTCGTGCTGGACCCGCTCGGCGGCCCCAGCTGGTCCCGCTCCCTGCGCGCGCTGCGCCCCGGCGGCACCCTGGTCTCCATCGAGCCGCCGACCGACGCCTTCCCCCTCGCCGAGGCCGCGGCCGCGGGCGTCCGCGCCGTCTTCATGCTGGTCGAGCCGGACCGGCAGGGCCTGCGCGAGGTCTCCCGGCTGGTCGAGTCCGGCCGGCTGCGGGTCCTGGTCGACACCGTCCTGCCGCTGGAGCGGGCCGCGGACGCCCACCGGCTGGGCGAGCGGGGCCGCACCACCGGGAAGATCGTCCTGTCAGTGGCCGGGGAGTGACCGCAGACCGGTCTGGTTCGCAATCCCCCTCCCCGCACTCCCGTTGACGCCCCGCACTGCGCGGCCGTCGACGCCCCGCTTGACACTCCACGGCCGAAGGAGTGCAAAAGGTTCGCCAAAGCGAGAACAAGCTCACACGCGCCGCCCCTCCTGCGGGCATGCGAACGGGCGCTAACCTGCGCACATGAAGGTCCCGCCCGAAAGGCTCCCCCTCGCCGCCGAGTTCCCGGCCGCGCACCGTGAGCAGTGGCAGCAGCTCGTCGAGGGCGTGCTGCGCAAGTCCGGTGCCCAGCCCGAGGCCGGCGCCGCCGCCGAGCAGGCGCTCACCACCGCGCTCCCGGACGGGCTGCGCGCCCGCCCGCTGTACACCGCCGAGAACACCTCGGCCGAGCCCGGCTACCCCGGCTTCCCGCCGTTCGTCCGCGGCGGCCGCCCACAGGGCTCCGCCGTCTCCGGGTGGGACGTACGCCAGCGGCACGCCGACCCGGACCGGCGGCGCACCAACGAGGCCGTGCTGGCCGACCTGGAGCACGGCGTCGGCTCGCTCTGGCTGGAGCTGGGCGGCACGGGCCTGCCGGTCGCCGCCCTGCCCGAGGCACTCGCCGGGGTGTACCTGGACCTGGCCGCCGTGGCACTCGACGCTGGGGCCGAATTCACCGACGCCGCCGAACAGTTGTTCAAGCTGTACGAGGAGCGCGAGGTCTCCCCCGGCTCCGCCGCCGGCAACCTCGGCGCCGACCCGCTCGGCTTCCAGGCCCGCACCGGCTCCGCCGGCCGCACCACTGCGCTGCTCACCGAGGCCACCGCGCTGGCCGCCCGCTGCGCCGACGGGTACCCGCAGCTGCGCGCGCTCACGGTGGACGCCCTGCCGTACCACGAGGCCGGTGCCTCCCCCGCCCAGGAGCTGGGCTGCGCGCTGGCCACCGGCGTCGCCTACCTGCGCGCGCTGACCGCCGCCGGACTGTCCGTGGACGCCGCGCTCGGCCAGCTGGAGTTCCGCTTCGCCGCGGACGCCGACCAGTTCCTGACCATCGCCAAGTTCCGTGCCGCGCGCCGCTTGTGGGCCCGCGTCGCCGAGGTGTCCGGCGCCTCCGCCGAGGCCTCGGCGCAGCGTCAGCACGCCGTCACCTCCCGGGTGATGATGACCGCCCGCGATCCGTGGGTGAACATGCTGCGCACCACCGTGGCCTGCCTGGCCGCCGGGGTCGGCGGCGCCGACGCCGTCACCGTGCTGCCCTTCGACAGCGCGCTCGGCCTCCCCGACGCCTTCGCCCGCCGGATCGCCCGCAACACCCAGTCGATCCTGCTGGAGGAGTCCCACCTGGCCCGGGTGATCGACCCGGCCGGCGGCTCCTGGTACGTCGAGCAGTTGGGCGAGGAGCTGGCGCAGGCCGCCTGGGCCTGGTTCCAGGAGATCGAGCGGGCCGGCGGCCAGCAGGCCGCGCTGGAGTCCGGTCTCGTCGGCGAGCGGATCGCCGCGACCTGGGCGGAGCGGTCCGGGAAGCTCGCCAAGCGGCGCGAACCGGTCACCGGCGTCAGCGAGTTCCCGCACCTGGACGAGCAGCCGCTGGTCCGCGAGCCGGCCCCGGCGTCGCCGGAAGGCGGCCTGCCGCGGGTGCGCCGCGCCGAGGCGTACGAGGCTCTGCGGGACCGCTCGGACGCCTTCCTGGCCGAGACCGGCGCCCGCCCGAAGCTGTTCCTGGCCTCGATCGGCACCGCCGCCGCGCACACCGCACGCACCACCTTCGCGGCCAACCTGTTCCAGGCCGGCGGCATCGCGACCGTCTCCACCGAGGGCGTCGACCCGGCCGCGTTCGCCGAGGCGTTCGCCGCCTCGGGCGCCGTCGTCGCCTGCCTGTGCTCCAGCGACGCCCTGTACGGCGAGCACGCCGCAGCCGTCGCGGGCGCCCTGAAGGCGGCCGGCGCCCAGCGGGTGCTGCTGGCCGGGCGGCTCGCCGAAGTGCCCACCGGAGTGGACGAGTTCATCTACGCGGGCGGGGACGCGATCGCCGTCCTGACCTCCCTGCTGGACCAGATCGGAGTTGCTCGATGATCCCCGACTTCACCGGAATCGGGCTGGACGGCGGCACCGCCGGGGACGTCACCGAGGTTTCCGACGCCCAGTGGCAGGCCGCCTGGCGCCGGTCCACCGGCAAGGACGCCGAAGAGCAGGTCTGGGACACCCCCGAGGGCATCGGCGTCAAGCCGCTGTACACCGCGGCCGACCTGGCCGGGCTGGACTTCCTGGAGACGTACCCCGGCATCGCCCCGTACCTGCGCGGGCCGTACCCGACCATGTACGTCAACCAGCCGTGGACCGTCCGCCAGTACGCGGGCTTCTCCACCGCCGAGGAGTCCAACGCCTTCTACCGCCGCAACCTGGCGGCCGGTCAGAAGGGCCTCTCGGTCGCCTTCGACCTGCCGACCCACCGCGGCTACGACAGCGACCACCCGCGCGTCACCGGCGACGTCGGCATGGCGGGCGTCGCCATCGACTCGATCTACGACATGCGCCAGCTGTTCGACGGCATCCCGCTGGACAGGATGTCGGTGTCGATGACCATGAACGGCGCGGTGCTGCCCGTCCTGGCGCTGTACATCGTCGCGGCCGAGGAGCAGGGCGTACCGCCGGAGAAGCTCGCGGGGACCATCCAGAACGACATCCTCAAGGAGTTCATGGTCCGCAACACGTACATCTACCCGCCGCAGCCGTCGATGCGGATCATCTCGGACATCTTCGCGTACACCTCGCAGAAGATGCCGCGGTACAACTCGATCTCCATCTCCGGCTACCACATCCAGGAGGCCGGTGCGACGGCCGACCTGGAGCTGGCCTACACCCTGGCCGACGGGGTGGAGTACCTGCGCGCGGGCCTGGACGTGGGGCTGGACGTGGACGCCTTCGCGCCGCGACTGTCGTTCTTCTGGGCGATCGGCATGAACTTCTTCATGGAGGTCGCCAAGCTGCGCGCGGCCCGGCTGCTGTGGGCCAGGCTGGTCAAGCAGTTCGACCCGAAGAACGCCAAGTCCCTTTCGCTGCGCACCCATTCACAGACCTCGGGCTGGTCGCTCACCGCCCAGGACGTGTTCAACAACGTGACGCGCACCTGCGTCGAGGCGATGGCCGCCACCCAGGGCCACACCCAGTCGCTGCACACCAACGCCCTCGACGAGGCGCTGGCGCTGCCCACCGACTTCTCCGCCCGCATCGCCCGCAACACCCAGCTGCTGCTGCAGCAGGAGTCCGGCACCTGCCGGGTGATCGACCCGTGGGGCGGCTCGGCTTACGTCGAGAAGCTCACCCACGACCTGGCGGCCAGGGCGTGGCAGCACATCCAGGAGGTCGAGGCGGCCGGCGGCATGGCCAAGGCCATCGACGCGGGCATCCCGAAGATGCGCGTCGAGGAGGCCGCCGCCCGCACCCAGGCGCGGATCGACTCCGGCCGCCAGCCGGTGATCGGCGTCAACAAGTACCGGGTCGAGAGCGACGAGCAGATCGACGTCCTCAAGGTCGACAACTCCGCGGTGCGCGCCCGGCAGATCGAGAAGCTGCGTCGGCTGCGCGAGGAGCGCGACGAGGCCGTGACCCAGGACGCCCTGCGCGCGCTGACGGCGGCCGCCGAGGCCGGCCCGCAGCGCGGCGGCTCACTCGACGGCAACCTGCTGCACCTGGCCGTCAACGCGGCCCGGGCCAAGGCCACCGTCGGCGAGATCTCGGACGCCCTGGAGAAGGTGTACGGCCGCCACTCCGGCCAGATCCGTACCATCTCCGGTGTGTACCGAGACGAAGCGGGCCCGTCGGCTCCCCTCCAGCGCACCCGCGACCTGGTCGAGCGGTTCGAGCAGGCCGAGGGCCGCCGTCCGCGCATCCTGGTCGCCAAGATGGGCCAGGACGGCCACGACCGCGGCCAGAAGGTGATCGCCACCGCCTTCGCCGACCTCGGCTTCACCGTCGACGTCGGCCCGCTGTTCCAGACCCCGGCCGAGGTCGCCCGCCAGGCCGTCGAGGCCGACGTCCACATCGTGGGTGTGTCGTCGCTCGCCGCCGGGCACCTCACGCTGGTGCCCGCGCTGCGCGCCGAACTCGCGGAGGCGGGGCGCGAGGACATCACCATCGTGGTGGGTGGCGTCATTCCGCCGCAGGACTTCGACGCGCTGTACGAGGCGGGCGCGGCGGCCGTGTTCGGCCCGGGCACGGTGATCCCGGACGCGGCGTACGACCTGCTGACGGCACTGGCGGCCGACCTCGGCCACGAGCTGTGAGGCTGGGTTTTTAGCGGATGCCACCGAGGACGATCGACCTCGACAGCTACGTGACGGGTGTCCTGGACGGCTCGCGCGCCTGGATCGCGCGCGCCGTCACCCTCGTCGAGTCCACCCGGCCCGACCACCGCGCGCTCGCGCAGCAGCTGCTCCAGCGGCTGCTGCCGCACGCGGGCGGGGCGGTCCGAGTGGGCATCACGGGGGTGCCCGGGGTCGGCAAGTCGACCTTCATCGACTCCTTCGGGACCATGCTGACGGGACTGGGGCACCGGGTCGCGGTGCTCGCCGTCGACCCGACCTCCAGCCGGACGGGCGGCTCCATCCTGGGCGACAAGACCCGGATGGAGCGGCTGGCGGTGGATCCCGCCGCCTTCGTCCGGCCGTCGCCCACGTCGGGGACGCTGGGCGGGGTCGCCAAAGCCACCCGGGAGTCGATGGTGGTCATGGAGGCGGCGGGCTATGACGTGGTGCTCATCGAAACGGTGGGCGTCGGGCAGTCGGAGACTGCGGTGGCGGGGATGGTCGACACCTTCCTGCTGCTCAGCCTGGCGCGGACCGGCGACCAGCTCCAGGGCATAAAGAAGGGCGTGCTGGAGCTGGCGGACGTCATCGCCGTCAACAAGGCGGACGGGCCGCACGAGCGGGACGCTCGCGCTGCCGCGCGCGAACTCGCGGGCGCGCTAAGGCTGTTGCAGGCGCCAGATGCGGCATGGACGCCGCCGGTGCTCACCTGCAGCGGGCTCGACGGGGCTGGGCTCGATGTCTTGTGGGAGCGGTTGCAGCAGCACCGCAAGGTGCTCGACGCGACGGGTGCGCTGGCGGCCAAGCGGCGGGAGCAGCAGGTCGAGTGGACGTGGTCGATGGTCCACGACCAGCTGTACGCGCGGCTGCACGAGCACCCGGACGTGCGGCGGCTGGCCCCGTCGCTGGAGGCCGAGGTCCGCGCCGGTACGCTGCCGGCGGGGCTGGCCGCGCAGCGGATCCTGGACAGCTTCTTCGGTACGTCCTGAGGGAGTTGAGGAGCATCGCCACCATCGTCGAGGACGTCGTCGTCGAGGCCGACGCGGACGCCGTCTGACGTCCTCGACACCCGAGTCGACGGGGATGTCCGCTACCTGACCATGCCGGGCGGGGCGGTGATCCGGGAGCTGATCGTCAGCATCGACGACGACCTGCGGCGGCTCGCGTACTCGGCGGTCGAGGGCTTCAAGATTCCCCTGACGCACCACCACGCCTCGTTCCAGGTCCTCCCCGAGGGGCCTGGTCGGTGCCCCCTCGTGTGGACCACTGATGTGCTCCCCCACGCCATGGCCGAGCAGGTCCGCCTCCGCGTGAGCCGGGGCGCCCAGGTCATGAAGCAGACCCTGGAAGCTCTCTAGCGGTCACACCCAGCGACGAACCCCGCCACCACAGCCGCCGAGAACAGCACCCACCACACGAGGCGTGCTGTGGTCGCCACTACGCCACCTCGTGAAGGACGCGAAGGTCCTGCGCCGTGCCCCACCCATGCGTGGGGCACGGCGCTTCGGCGCTCTCCAGGCACTCGAACCACACCGTCTTCCCCGATCCGGTCGGATACCACCCCCACGCGTGCGCGAGCGCCTCCACCAGCAACAGCCCACGCCCGCCCGTCGATTCGGCATCCCGCTCCCGCAACGGCAACTCCGAACACCGGTCGGCCACCTCCACCCGCACCCGCCCACCACGCCACCGGACGGACACAACACACCGCTCCCCCGCGTGCAGCAAGGCATTCGCGATTACCTCGCTCGCACACAGCTCCACATCCTGAAGCGCGTCGTCCGACACCGGCACCCCCCACTCCCGCAAAATCGCCACCACGAGCCGTCGAGCCGCAGGCACCGCATCGGCCCCCGGCGGTACCCCCCACTCCAGCGGAACCGGGAATCGAGCGTTACTCAGTGGACTAACCACCATGGGTCCCTCCAGGCCAACCGGGGCAGGATAGATGCCCGCACAGAGCCAGGCGTCAGTGTCTCGGCAGCAGCCGAGACACTGACGCACAAGCAAGTTCTCACTCTCAGTCAACCTCCGTACACGCTCCGAGATAAGGTGCCAGCGTGTGGACCAGATGTCGGCCAGTTGTCGGCCGCTGTGGGCCAGGTACCGGCCCGAGGGAGGGCGCCCGTGTCAGGGGGATCCGCGACTGTCGCAGACCTGATCAGGAGTGCACGGGAAAGGAAAGGCTGGTCACAGCCCAGGCTCGGTCGCGAACTCGGCGCGGCAGAAGGCAAAGGCGGCCCGGGGCCAGACCGCGGCCAGGTCTCCCGCTGGGAACGCGGTGGGCGCGTTCCCAAATACTGGATGCCTTATCTGATCTCGGTCCTGGGCATCGATCTAGCAGAAACGATCGGCAGCTCACCAACCGGTCAGGATGAGACCGCAGCTGGCGATACCGTGGATTCCGTCATCGAGCTGAGCCGGAGGGACGTGGTGGATCGCCGGGGATTCTTGGCCGCCTCCAGCGCGTACGCGCTCGCGGCACTGGGGCTGCCTGACCCCGACGCCGTCCTGCGGCGTGTGCGGCTCAAGTCCGGTGGCAAGGTTCAGGTCGGCCATGGCGAGGTTGCCGCCATTCGGCAGATGACGAAGTCGCTCGGCGATGCCGCTGCCGAACTCGGCGGCGGACACGCCCGCCACCTCGCCGTCCGCTACCTCCACGACGACGTAGCACCCTGGTTGGACGGCACCTGGACCGAAGCCGTCGGCCGGGAGCTGTTCGCAGCGACCGCCCAGCTCGTCCACCTGGCCGGCTGGATGGCCCAGGACGAAGGCAACCAGGACGCCGCCCAGCAGTACTACGCCCACTCGTTCCGCCTCGCCTCCGAAGCGGGCGACGCCGAACTCGCCGCCACCGCCCTGCGCGGCCTCGCCGTCCAGGCCATTGACCTCGGCTTCAGGCCCACCGCCGTCCGGATAGCGGAAGAGTGCGTCGACCATGCCAAGACTCTTGACGCACCCCGAGCCCTCGCCTACTACCAGGCCACCCTGGCCAACGCGGCAGCGCTCGATGGCGACCGCCGCACCGCCACCGCTGCGCTCTCGGCCTCCCAGACCGCGATCGAACGGGCCACCGACACGCCGGGCGCGTCATGGGCCTCGCACTACAGCATCGGCCGGTGGGCCCATGAGTCCGGCATGATCCTCGCCCGACTCGGCGACTACAGCAGCGCACAGGAACACCTCCACCACTCGCTCGACATCCACGGACTCGACCGCCGCCGCACCCGCGCCATCGTCCTCGCCGACCTCGGTACCGTCCGTCTCCGCCAGGACGACGTCGACGGGGCCCTCGTCTCCTGGAACGACTTCCTCGACTGCGCGGACGGCATCCGCTCCATCAAAGTCCAGGACGCTGTCAGCGATATGCGAGCCCGCCTCTACCGTCTCCGCGACGTTCCGGGCGTCGAAGAACTGGATGAGCGCGCTGCGCAGTTGGATTGATGCGAAATGCTGATCGGGATCACAGGGCACCGGGGGCTGACGGCCGAGATCGAAGGGCAGGTCCGACAGCTGCTCGAATCCTCGCTCGTGAGCGAGGATTCGAGCAGCCTCACCGTCGTGTCGTGCATCGCGGACGGGCCGGACGCCTGGTTGGCAGAGATCGCGCTTGCGCGGGGTGCGCAGTTGGAGGTCGTCATCCCTGCCGATCAGTACCGGGGCGGGCTGCCGGAGTGGCATCACCCCGTTTACGACCGGCTGTTGGAGTCCGCCACCGCCATTCACCGCACCGGACACGTGGAGTCCAGCGAAGCTGCCCACATGGCGGGAAGCGAGATCCTCGTCCAGCGCGTCGACAAGCTCCTCGCCGTCTGGGACGGTCTGCCGGCCCGGGGATACGGCGGCACAGCAGACGTGGTCGCGTATGCGCAGCAGCGAGGTGTGCCGGTCGAAGTGCTGTGGCCGCAGGGAGCGCGCCGATAAGAGATCGTCTGCAACGCCTCCGCCCTCTCGGAGAGGGCGGAGGCGTCGTGATACGCCACCATCGCCAGCTCCTCACGCTTCCTGGTTGTTGCTCACAGTTCCGCATCGGTCGACTCGTGATCACTCATCCCCCGAGGCTCACAATCCGAGCTCAACCGAGTGCTGGCGGACCCCGGCTGGCGGCGTCGGTGGAATTGTCGAGATCTGCGGGGGAGAGCTGTTCGCTGCCGTTCGGCAAGCGAAGGAGCTTGAGTCTCCAGCAGGGGGAGACGCAAAGGTGGGAGACATGGACGGCGACACGCTCTTCTCGATCGGCGACCTGGCTCGGCGGACCGGGCTGACGGTCAAGACCATTCGGTTCTATTCCGATTCCGGGATCGTGCCGCCGACGGACCGCAGCCCGGCTGGCTACCGGCTCTATGACATCAGCGCACTCGCGCGTCTGGACATGGTGCGCACTCTTCGCGACCTGGGACTCGACCTTGCCGTCATTCGGCAGGTGCTGGACCACGAGGTCACGGTGCCCGAGATCGCGGCCGCGCACGCCGACGCTCTGGAGGTGCAGATCCGCACGCTCCGGCTCCGGCGGGCGGTGTTGCGCGCGGTGGCCAAGCGGGGCTCCACCACTGAGGAAATGGATCTCATGCACAAACTCGCAAAGCTCTCCGATGTCGAACGCCGGTGCCTCATCAGCGACTTCATCGACGACACCTTCGGCGGTCTGGATGCCAACGCCGACTTCGTGGACATGATGCGCTCGGCCATGCCCGATCTGCCGGACGACCCCGAACCCGATCAGGTCGATGCCTGGGTGGAACTCGCCGAGCTCGCCCAGGACCCGGACTTCCGCACCGCCGTCCGCCGCATGGCGCAGTACCAGGCGGCCGAGCGCGCCCAGGGCGACACCACCGGGCTGCACCACGACCTCACCGAGACCGTGCGCGACCAGATCGGCCGCGCGCTCGACGCCGACATCGCCCCAACCTCTGCCGAGGCCGCACAAATCCTCAACACCCTGACCGCCCGCTACGCCCAGACCTTCAGCCGCGCCGACGACGCCGACCTGCGCCACTGGCTGCTGACACGCCTGGAGATGGCCGGCGACCCGCGCGCGGAACGCTACTGGCACCTCCTGGCTGTCATCAACGGATGGCCCGTTCCACCAAGCCTGGCGCCGGTGTTCGCGTGGTTCATGGAGGCCCTGCGGGCCGACACCAGGCAGTAGTCCGCTGCCGCGACCGCGTCGGTGTACAGCTCGGTGGTCAAATCGTCCTCATCGATGCCGAGTTCGGTCAGTACGGCACGAACCAGGGTGAGGGCCGGGGCGAGCTCATCCTCCGTCGCGGCCGATGTCTCCACCTCGATGAACGTCGCGTCGTCCAGCTCCGGAACACGAACCAGCGTGGCCAGCAGACGCTGCCCGTCACGCTGGAAGCTGTAGTTCCGGCACCGCTTCTCGAAAGCGATGCGCGGAACGAAACCCAGGCCACGGACGATCTCGTGCATCGCGTCGGCGTCCTCGACCCGGGTTTCGGCCTCCGGCTTCGACCCGGAGGCCTCATCCACCCGGGCACCCTTGTACGTGAGCACGGTGCGGGTGTCCTCTGGGCCGTGCACGGTCCGGATCCGCAGCTCCCGGTCGGCGCCCATCAGACCGCCGTCCGGGGCGTCGTAGTACGTGTCGCGATAGACCTCCGCGCGCCCGACACCGTACTGCTGCTCCAACTGCTTGAGCACGCCTTCCGGATCACGCACGACCGCCTTGAATTCCGCTTCGATCGCCATCCTGTTCCCTCCGTCAGAAGACGCGCTCAGCGCCGTCCACCATGACACCGAACTGCCGACGCCAGCCCCGGCACAAGGGGCCGTGCAAGATGGCCAGAACCTACAGGTTGTCGACTCGTGCCCTTCCCAGTCCGCATTGAAGGACCCGACAAAGAGGGTTCGATCCAGATTGATGACCCGCCGCACCAGGACCGACCTGTACCGATAGTCCTCGACCCTCCCGGGCCCGGCAATTTCTCGTCGCCAGGCCTCCGCAAACCGGATACTGCCCGCCAGCGATTCCGTCGATTCTCCGAGTTCGGCGGCGCGCCGCGAAGACCCCGGCGAGTCCTGATCGACGAGCAACACACGTAGGTGTGGGGCGGGACATCCATCCCGGTCCATCGGCCGGCGCAGCCGCGCCGCCGCCGTAGATCACTGCCGGTCGCCCCCGATCACGGGCTTGACCTGGCCAAGCCTGCGACTGAGAAGGTTCAAGCCCTGGGTCGACGGCTGGCTGGAATTTCCATATGGTTTGCCTACTGAATGGTGATCGGTTATTGTCCGGCCCGACGCGGTGGGGGGAACCTTCGCGTCGCCGCGAAGATCGCGGCCATTTCGGACTTTTGAGGTTGAATTGAGCCTTCGGCGTGTAATTCTGACTGCCTCCCTGATCGCGTCCCCGCTCGCGATGTCCCTGCCGGCCCAGGCTGCGGGACCGGACAAGGACCACTCCGTCACGGTCGACGGCTTCACCGCGGTGGAGGCCGGCGGTGGCTGGTCCGAGGGCACCGTCACGGTCAAGAACGACGCGGACGCGCCCTACAGCGGCCAGCACCTCGTGCTGTACTTCGGGTCCGAGATGCTCGGCATGGACCAGGTCGCCGCCGAGTACGCGGACGGCACCTCCGGCGCCTGGAAGCCAGTGAAGCTGGTGAACCAGGACCTCGGCGCCAAGCCCGCCGACCACCAGGGTGTCGCGACCGACTTGACCGGTGCCGGGATCGACGTCCAGCCGCACACCTCGCGCACTTTCAAGCTGCGGTTCAAGCTGGTGCAGTCCACGCACGAGGGCCCCCGCCAGGACGTCGAGCTCGAGGCCTTCCTGGCGCCCACCATGGACGCGAACGGCCTGGCCAAGGACTTCACGGTACGGGCCGTCGGGAAGAGCGTGAAGACGACGGGGCTCACCACGGCCGTCACCGGCCTGCCCAAGGACGTCCCCGCCGACGGGAAGCCGCACGCCTTCCAGGTCTCGATCAAGACCGCCAACGGCTTCGACTGGCACCTCACCAAGGCTTCGTTCTTCCTCTGGGCCGGCCAGAAGTACGGCTCGATGGAAGGCCCGGCCGCCTGTGACGCCCAGGTGGACGTCCAGGACCCGAAGGATGGCAGCTGGCACAAGGTCGGCCTGCGGGCCGGGGGCATCGAGGGGCAGGAGGTCGACCTGACCAAGTGGGCCACCGGCCCGGTGGACAACCGGGTGCTCAACGCCCGCGTCACGCTCGGCAAGAACTTCAAGACCGACACGGACGCCTCGCTGAACTTCGGCTACTTCCCGGGCGCCGACCAGGCGTTGTTCTGGGTCACGAAGCCGATCGCCGCCACCCCGGTCGACGGCGCCCCCGAGTGCCTTGGCCAGAACTCGCCGGCGCCCGCCCCGAGCACCACCACCGCGCCCGCGGTCGTCCCGGTCACCGCATCCACCACCACCGCGGCACCGGCAATGCCGGCCGCCGCCACCCACAGCGGCGCCGAGCTCGCCGACACCGGCTCCGACGGAGTCGGCCTGACCGCCGGCATCGCCGGTGCCCTCCTCGCCGCCGGTGGCGCCGCCGTCGTGCTGACCCGCCGTCGCACCCGAAACAGCTGAGTCGGACAGCCGCTTTCCGAGGCCGTCGCCCTCGGGAAGCGGCTCCTTCCGCTTTCCGGCCGTCGTTGGTGAAAGCCATAGCCCCGGGCCGGAGCGAACCGTGGCAGACGAGCGGTGGCGACGAGTTCGTACCTGCCTGAACGGACACCGCTTCGCGTTGACCATCCGGCTGCATCGGCGGCCGGACACGCCGACTGGACGAGGCCGGACCGATACCAGGGTTCTCGGCATCGACCCGGTGGAGCAAACCGTCTGACGGCGCCGAGGCGTGCGTCGTTCCCGCTCAGGCCGGAGCGCCACCAGGTCTGCTGCGAGCCGATACCCGCCGGAACGGAATCCGACATCACCCACATCAGTCGCGCCCTCAGTGGGTCGCGCCTTCCGGGATGCGGAGGTCGGCGGTGTGGGTCGCGGCGGCGGTGAGGAGGGCGCGTAGGGCGTGGGCGACGGAGTCGGCCGGGAGGGAGGGCTTGGAGCCGTCGAGGGCCTGTTCGGGCAGGGCGGGGATGTGGACGAATCCGCCTCGGACGGTGGGGAGTTCGGTGGCTAGCAGGTGCATCAGGGCGTAGAAGACGTGGTTGCAGACGAAGGTCCCGGCGGTGTGGGAGAGGGAGGCGGGAACGCCGGACTCCCGGACGGCGGCCACGCAGGCCTTGACGGGCAGGGTGGAGAAGTAGGCCGCCGGGCCGTCGGGGGCGACGGGCTGGTCGACCGGTTGGCGGCCCGCGTTGTCGGGGATGCGGGCGTCGTCGACGTTGATGGCGACGCGCTCGACGGTGACGTCCGGGCGGCCGGCGGCCTGGCCGAGGCAGACCACCAGGTCAGGGGTGAACTTCCGTACGGCGGTCCGCAGTTCCTCGGCAGCCTGGCCGAAAACGCAGCTCAGGCGGACGGGGGTGACCAGGAGCCCGTCGGGCGGGGTGTCGGCGACGAGGCGGGCGACCTCCCAGGACGGGTTGACGTCGGCGCCGTCGAAGGGTTCGAAGCCGGTGAGCAGGACCCTGGTCACGGGACCGCCTTTCCAAGAATTGTCAGAACGCGAAGAGCGACATGATGGCGATGTTGCAGACCAACAGCGCGCCAGCAGTGGGGACTTGGGCCTTGATCGGCCCGTACTGGTCCTTGAGTTCGAGCAGTGCCGCCGGGACGAGGTTGAAGTTGGCCGCCATCGGCGTGACCAGCGTGCCGCAGAAGCCGGCCAGCATGCCCACCGCCAGGACCACGCCCGGGTTGCCGTGCAGCTGGGTGATCAGGATCGGCCAGCCGATCGCGGCGGTCATCACCGGGAAGGCGGCGAAGGCGTTGCCCATGATGATCGTGAACAGGGCCATGCCCAGGCAGTAGACCGCCACCGCCGCGTACTTGCTGCCGTCCGGCAGGAAGTGGGTGGTGATCTTGCCGACCTGGGTGCCGACGCCGGCGCTCTGGAAGATCGAGCCCAGGACGGCGAGCAGCTGGGGCAGCAGCAGTGCCCAGCCCATCGCCTCCAGCAGCCCGCGGCCGGAGCGCAGGGCGACGGCCGGGTTGCGCTCGCGGGTGAGCAGCAGCGCCAGGCCCAGGGCGACGAGCGTGCCGATGCCCAGCCCGAGCAGCGTCTCGCTGCCGGTCTGCAGCAGCAGCGCACCGCCGCCGCCCAGGCGCACGCCCTTGAGCAGGGTTCCGCAGGCCAGCGCGACCAGCGGGAGCGCCAGCGCGGGGATGAACAGTCGGCTGCCCAGGCGCGCGGCGGAGGCGGCCCGCTGTTCGGGGGCGGCGGAGGCGGCCCGCTGTTCGGGGGCGGCGGCCGTGGGAGTTCCTCGGCCGGTGAAGCCGAAGCCGGCCAGACAGATCATCAGCAGGACGGCGACGCCCAGCGGTGCGGCGGGGGCGCTCTTGTCGGCGACCCAGGTGCCGTAGACGAAGCTCGCGCCGAGCAGGCCCCAGAAGGCGGCGCTGCCGTGGCGCCTGGGGTTGCCGCGGTCCACCGCCATCTGCGCGGCCATCGCGAGGAAGATGGCTCCGACCAGCCAGTACAGCCACTCGACCTTGATCACTTGCTCGGCTCCTCGATGCGGACGGCGGTGGTGGCCTGGCCGGCGGCGGGCAGGTCCCGGGCGAGGCTGTGGTCCAGGCGCAGCAGGCGAGCGCCGTGGATGAGGGTGGCGCAGACCGCGGTGGGGATGGCCCAGAGCGCGAGCTGCACCGGCTCCAGGTCGGTGTGGTAGGTCGCGTTGACGAAGCCGGTGATCAGGAGGATCGAGCCGACGGCGAGGAAGCAGTCCTCGCCGAAGAACAGCCCGACGTTGTCGGCGCTCGCGGCGAAGGAGCGCAGGCGTTCGCGGGCCTTGTCGGTCAGCGTGCCGTGGCGGCGTTCGGCGGCGGCCTCGGCCATCGGTACGACCATGGGCCGCACCGCCTGAGCCGGCCCGCCGAGGCCGGTGAGGCCGAAGGCGGCGGTGAGCTGGCGGAGCACCAGGTAGACGGCGAGCACGCGTCCGGCACTGGCCCTGGCGAGCTTGTTCATCAGGGTGCGGGCCTGTTCCTGCAGGCCGTGGCGCTCCAGCAGGCCGATCACCGGCAGGGTGACGGCGAAGATGGTCACCGAGCGGCTGGAGGCGAAGCCGGTGCCGAAGGCCTCCAGGACCTTCAGCGGGCTCATCCCGCCCAGCAGTCCGGTGAGGACGCCGGCGGCGCCGACGACGAGGAGCGGATTTCGCCGGGTGGCGAACCCGGCCACCACGACGAGGATGCCGAGCAGAACGATCATGTTCCTGACCGCCTTTCGAACGGGCCTCCGCCCCGAGGGCGGCCGTCTGGGGCAGCACGGGCGGAGGCGGTCGCGACTGGGTGGGCCGCGACCCTGCGGGGGTTGCCGCGAGGCTAGGGGATTGTGGAACAATCCGACAAGAGCTCAGGAGGTGGAACGTGACCGGAGTTTTCGACGCGCTCGCGGCCGATCGTGGCCGGCTCGAACGCGCCAGCGCCGCCCAGCGCGTGGCCGAGGTGCTGCGCGACCACATCACCGAGGGCCGGCTCGCCCCCGGCACCCGACTGTCGGAGGAGGCGCTCGGCGAGGCGCTCTCCGTCTCGCGCAACACGCTCCGCGAGGCCTTCCGACTGCTGGCCGACGAGCGGCTGGTCGTACACGAGCTGAACCGCGGCGTGTTCGTCCGGATCCTCGAACCGGCCGACGTCGCCGACATCTACACCCTGCGCCTCGCCCTGGAGACGGCCGGCGTGCGCGCCCTGCGCAGCACGGCGCCCGAGCGCCTGGCCGCCGTGCGGGCCGCGCTGGACCGCGCGGAGGCCGCCGAGGCGATCGGCGACTGGGTCACCGTCGGCACCGCCGACCTGCACTTCCACCAGGCCGTCACGGGGATCGCCGGCAGCCGGCGGATCGACGAGTGCATGGCCCGGCTGATGGCCGAACTGCGCCTGGCCTTCGCCGCCGTCCCGTCGGCCCGCGGGCTCCACGCGCCGTTCCTGCGCCGCAACCAGACGCTCACCGGGCTGCTGGAGGCGGGCGAGATCGACGACGCCGAGGTGGAGCTGACCAGCTATCTGAACGACGCCCGCGCGGTGATCGTCCGCGCGATGACGGGCGGCGCGAGATGAGACTGAGACCGGCCGAGCGTCCTGCCGTGACGGCCGTCGACCTCGACGCCGGCGGCACTCCCGTGACGGCCGTCGACCTCCACGCCGAGGGCACTCCCGTGACGGTCGTCGACCTCAACGCCGACCTTGGCGAGGGCTTCGGCCGCTGGACGCTCACCGACGACGACGCCCTGCTGTCGGTGGTCACCAGCGCCAACGTCGCCTGCGGCTTCCACGCCGGGGACCCGAGCACCATGCGGCGGGTCTGCGAGCTGGCCGCGGAGCGGGGCGTGCGGATCGGCGCGCAGGTCTCCTACCGGGACCTCGCCGGGTTCGGGCGCCGGGCGATGGACGTCCCGCCCGACGAACTCGCGGACGAAGTCGCCTACCAGATAGGGGCGTTGCAGGTGTTCGCGCGGGCGGCCGGAGCGCATGTGGCATACGTCAAACCGCACGGCGCGCTGTACAACCGGACGGTGCACGACGAGGAGCAGGCGGAGGCGGTGGTCCGCGGCGTCCGGGTGGCCGCACCGGGCCTTCCCGTCCTCGGACTGCCCGGTTCGCGGCTGCACGAGGCCGCCAGGCGGGCCGAACTGCCGGTGGTGGCCGAGGCGTTCGCCGACCGCGCCTACACCCCGCACGGCACGCTCGTCCCCCGCCGCGAACCCGACGCCGTCGTCCACGACCCCGAGGCCGTCGTCCGCCGCTCGGTCGCCATCGCCCGGGACGGCGAGGTCACCGCGCGCAGCGGCGACCGGATCCGGCTGCGGGCCCGCTCGCTGTGCGTGCACGGCGACACCCCCGGGGCCGCAGACCTCGCCCGCCGGGTCCGAACGGCCTTGCAAACGGCCGGAGTCCGGGTCGAGGCGTTCGCGTGAGCACCCAACAGAGCAGGAGACGGACGGGATTGACGGGGTGGACGAGGTGGACGGGACGAACGGGATGGACGGGATGAACATCCGGGTCCTGCGGGTCGGCCTCGACGCGCTCCTGGTCGAGCTCGACGGCGCCGACGAGACGATCGCCTTCCACGCCGAACTCCAGCGCCGACGCGCGGCGTGCCAACTCCCGCCCGTCACCGAGGTCGTGCCCGCCGAACGGACCGTCCTGCTCGACGGCGTGGCCGACCCCGAGGCCCTGGCCGTCGAACTGGCCGGCTGGCACGTCCCGGCGCTGCGGGCGAGCACCGACGAGAGCGTGACCGTCCCGGTGCGCTACGACGGCGCCGACGTCGCGGAGGTCGCCGCGCTGTGGGGCGTCGCCGAGGAGGAGGTCGCGCGCATCCACTCGGCGACCGAGTTCCGCGTCGCCTTCAGCGGCTTCGCGCCCGGCTTCGGCTACCTGACCGGCCTGCCCGAGCGCTACCGGGTGCCCCGGCGGGCCGTCCCGCGCCCCGCCGTCCCGGCCGGGGCGATCGCCATCGCCGGCCCGTACACCGGCGCCTACCCGCGCTCCTCCCCCGGTGGCTGGCAGCTGATCGGGCACACCGACGCCGTGCTGTGGGACCCGTCCCGCGAACCCGCCGCCCTGTTCAGCCCGGGGACCCGGGTCCGGTTCGTGATCGAGGAAGCCTGATCGAGGAAGCCCGTTCGGGAAAGCCTGATCGAGGAAGCCCGTTCGAGAAAGCCTGTTCGAGGAAGCGTGATCGAGAGCGCATGACCGTCACCGTGATGAACGCAGGCCTGCTGACGACCGTCCAGGACCTCGGCCGGCCCGGGCACGCACACCTGGGCGTACCGCGCTCCGGCGCGCTCGACCAGCCCGCCCACCGGCTCGCCAACCGCCTGGTCGGCAATCCCGCGACCGCGGCCACCCTGGAGACCACCGTGCTCGGCTGCGCGGTGCGGGTGGACCGCGCGGTGACGGTCGCCGTGGCCGGCGCGCCGTGCGCCGTGCGGGTCGACGGCCGGCCCGCCGCCTGGGCCGCCCCGGTGCGGCTGCCCGCCGGGGCGTTGCTGGAGGTGGGGCCGGCGAGCCGGGGCGTGCGCAGCTACGTCGCCTTCGCGGGCGGGATCGCCGCCGCGCCGGTCCTCGGCAGCCGCTCGACCGACCTGCTCTCGGGGCTGGGGCCGGCTCCCCTGGCCCCCGGGGACGCGCTGCCGCTCGGTGAGCCGGCCGGCCCGTCCGCCGGGGCGGACGTGGTGCCGGTGCCCGCGCCGCCCGATCCGCTGCTCCTGCCCGTACTGTTCGGCCCGCGCGAGGACTGGTTCACCGCCCGTTCGCTCGCCGTCCTGACCGGCTCCGGCTACCGCGTCTCCCCCACCAGCAACCGGATCGGCCTGCGCCTGGACGGGCCGCCGCTGGAGCGCGCCCGCGAGGGCGAACTCCCCAGTGAGGGCATGGTCCTGGGCGCGGTGCAGGTCCCGCCCGACGGCCGCCCGGTGGTCTTCCTCGCCGACCACCCCACCACGGGCGGCTACCCCGTCATCGGCGTCATCCCCGCCTCTGCCCTTCCCGCCGTCGCCCAGGCCGCCCCGGGCACGCCGGTCCGCTTCACCCCGATGCGACCGAGGTAGCGAGGGGCCGCCGGGGGCTCAGCGGCGGACGGCGGCGGCGCGGCGGACGGCGGCCTGGCGGGTGCGGCGGACGGCGCGGTGGAGGCGCTGGACGGCGATGAAGCGGTTCATCGCGTCGGTCAGGGTGAGGCGGTACTTGAGCCGGAGTTGGGCGTTGAGGTCGGCCACCCGGTCGGGGCCGATGGCGTGCAGGAGGCGGCTGACGTGCCGCTGGTAGACCTCCCAGTAGTTGCGGTCGCCGTCCGGGATGGACCAGAAGAACATCGGGATCTCCTCGACCAGGCAGTTGCGGTCATAGGCGATCAGGTACGAGGCGAACGCCGGCTCGGGGCGGGCGAGGAGCCACTCCCGGACGAGTTCCATCGAGCGGACCCGGTCGATCAGGCCGCGCGGGTCGGTCTTCTTCTGGGTGATGGAGAGGGCGCCGTCCTCGCGGACCCGCCAGTGGTAGATCGGCTCGGCGAGGACGTCGACGCGCTCGGCGAGGAAGTGGTGGGGGACGCTGACCGGGGCGTCCTCGTACAGGATGCCCTCGGGGTAGAGGATGCCCGCCGCGTCGAAGAAGGAGCGCCGGTACACCTTGTTCCACGCGGTGCGATCGGTGACCAGCGCCGGCAGTTCGCTGACGTGGGTGCGCAGCCGGGTCTCGCGGAACGGGCGGCGGTGGGCGTGCGAGGGGCTGAGGCCGGTGGTGCGCAGGCGCATCGCGTTGCCGGCGACGAAGTCGGAGCCGGTCTCGTCGAGCGTGCTGATCATCAGCTGGTAGGCGTGCGGCGGCAGGGTGTCGTCACTGTCGACGAAGGCCAGGTACTCGGTGCCGGGGGTGAGGTGGCGCCAGCCGGTGTTGCGGGCGGCGCCGAGGCCCTTGTTCTCCTGCTGGACGAGCCGGAAGCGCCGGTCCCGGGCGGCGTACGCCTTGGCGAGGACGGGGCCGTCGTCGGTCGAGCCGTCGTCGACCATGACGCACTCGAAGTCCTCGAAGGTCTGTGCCGCGATCGAGTCCAGGCACTCGCCGAGGTAGCGCTCGACGTTGTAGATCGGGACCACGACGGACAGGCGCGGAGCCATCGAACGACCTTTCGCTCAGGAGCGGGCGGGCCGGTCGGCCGGTCGGCCGCCGACCGCCGGTGACCGGCGGTGCTCTGAGCGTAGCGACAGCGGGGCCGTCCCGGGCGAACGGCAGGTGGCGGCGAGTCTTCGGTTCGGTGTGACTGCCGTGCTCGATGTCAACGGCGTCAACGGTATCAACGGTGTCAACGGCCGTGACGGGCAATCGCGGTGGAGATCGCAGGGGGAAGGCCCCGGACCGCCCGACCGACCCGGAGCCTTCCTGCTCGATCGACGCTCAGGCGCTCTTGACGGCGGCAAACCGGGTCGAGACGTCCTGCCAGTTGACGACATCCCACAGACGGGTGACGTAGTCGGGGCGGACGTTGCGGTACTGCAGGTAGTACGCGTGCTCCCAGGCGTCGAAGGCCAGCAGCGGAGTGGTGTTCTGGCCCACGTTGCCGTGGTGGTCGTAGACCTGCTCGACGATCAGGCGCTGCCCGAGCGGCTCCCAGGAGAGGATGCCCCAACCGGAGCCCTGGACACCGGTGGTGGCGTTGGTGAGCTGCTTCTTGAAGGCTTCGAAGCTGCCGAAGTGCTCGGTGATGGCGTCGGCCAGCTCGCCCTCGGGGCGCTCGCCGCCCTCCGGGGAGAGGTTCTGCCAGAACAGCGAGTGCAGCACGTGGCCGGACAGGTGGAAGGCGAAGGTCTTCTGCAGGCCGACCAGGCCGCCGAACTGCTCCTTGTCGCGCGCCTCGGCGAGCTGCTCCAGGGTGTCGTTCGCGCCCTTCACGTACGCGGCGTGGTGCTTGGAGTGGTGCAGCTCAAGGATCTCGGCGGACATGGCGCGCTCGAGCGCGGAGTAGTCGTACGGCAGGTCGGGAAGCTGGTAGGTGCCCATCAGGACACGGCCCCTTTCGGCGGGTTGAGCGATGACGATCGTGCCGGGACAACACTATTGCGTATCACTTGCAGGAACGAAGCATGGGCTCCTGCGTATTCCTCACCTCCCGTCGGGCACAATGGTCACCCGAACGTGTAATGGCTGATGAGGGTGAGTGGCTGTGACAGGGGTGACGAGGGCACCGGTGGTCGTGCTGGGCATCGAGTCCTCCTGCGACGAGACCGGCGCGGGCCTGGTCCGGGACGGCGTGCTGCTCGGGCAGGCGGTGGCGTCCTCGATGGACGAGCACGCCCGCTACGGCGGGGTGGTGCCGGAGATCGCCGCCCGGGCGCACGTCCACTCGATGGCGCCGGTGGTCCGGGAGGCCCTGGACCGGGCCGGGCTGGCCCTGGAGGACGTCGGGGCCGTCGCGGTGACGACCGGTCCGGGACTGGCCGGCGCCCTGCAGGTCGGGCTCGCCGCCGCCAAGGCCTACGCCTTCTCGCTCGGCGTCCCGCTGTACGGGGTGCACCACCTCGCCGGGCACGTCGCCGCCGCGACCCTCGACGGCGGGCCGCTGCCCGACCCGTGCGTCGTGCTGATCGTCTCCGGCGGGCACACCTCGCTGCTCCTGGTCCGCGACCTCGCCCGGGACCCGATCGTCCACCTCGGCGACACCCTGGACGACGCGGCCGGCGAGTGCTTCGACAAGGTCGCCCGTATCCTGGGCCTCCCCTACCCCGGCGGGCCGGCCGTCGACCGCGCCGCGCGCACCGGCGACCCGACGGCGGTACGGCTGCCGCGCCCGCTCACCGGGCCGCGCGACGACCCGTACGCCTTCTCCTTCTCCGGCCTCAAGACCGCCGCCGCCCGCTGGGTCGAGGCCCAGCCCGAGCCGCACGTCCCGGACGCGGCGGCCGCACTGCAGGAGGCGATCGCGGACGTGCTGACCCGCAAGGCGGTGCGGTCCTGCACGGACCACGGGATCGGCACCCTGGTAGTGGTCGGCGGGGTCGCGGCCAACTCCCGGGTGCGGACGCTCGCGGAACAGCGCTGCGCCGCGGCCGGGATCACCCTGCGGGTGCCGCCGCTGCGGCTGTGCACCGACAACGGCGCGATGGTCGCGGCGATCGGCGACCTGCTGGTCCGGGCGGGGGCCGAGCCGGCGCCTGCCGGGCTGTCGGTGGACCCGTCGGCGCCGCTGGAGTTCGCGGCGCTCAGTCCGTTGCCGTCGTCGGTGTCGGCGTCGTAGCCGTTTCCGATGCCGATGCCGTCTCCGTTGCCGTCGCCGTCCAGGTGACCAGGGGCGGACGGACGGCGGCGCACAGCGGGTGACCCTTGGCGTCGGTGAGGCCGAGCCGGGCGACCAACAGGCCGGTGTCGACGGCCGATTCGAGGATGTCGTCGTCCACCGCCGCCAGCAGCAGCTTCGCCCGGCGGAACAGCCGCCAGACCTCGCCGTCCCGCGTCACCCAGTTCAGGTAGACGAACCGTCCGCCCGGCCCGCCCTGGACGTACCGCCCGGTGACGTCCACCCGGCCGTCCGGCAGCCGCTTCGCCACGCACTCCAGCGACCAGCACGCCCGCGGCGCGTCGCCGGGCTGCGGGTCGAGCAACTCGGCCGGGCGGCCCCGGCGCTGGACGGCGACGTGGATGTCCCGGTACCCGGGGAATCCCGGACCGCCCCCGCACTCGAGCCCGGGCAGGTCGGTGGCCTCGATCATCAGCTCCATGCCGTCCATCGTTCCCCACCGCGGCCGAAAGGGTCACCACGGGCCGACCGGCGGGAAAGCCCGCCGTTAAAGGCACCCGGGAAAAGGTTATAACGATTGCCGTTCGAATTGGCCGTCAACACCGCGTAGAAATCGAACTCCAGGTGGCGAAGGGGTATCAGGAACGCCGACCTTCGGTTAAGGTCCTGAGTCAGATGAAGCCGTTCGGCCTTTCGGACCGGAAAGCCGAATTCACCCGAGGTGCGGCCACCCCTATTCGCCGCACCCGAAATCCCGGAAAGGGGACAGCCATGAAGATGATCAAGGCGATCGTGAAGAAGTTCAAGCGTGACGAGGACCTCGCCAACCACGCGTGGGTCCTGCACGTCATCTGACGCACCACGATCGGCG
Source organism: Kitasatospora sp. NPDC053057 (assembly GCF_044546945.1). NCBI lineage: Bacteria > Bacillati > Actinomycetota > Actinomycetes > Kitasatosporales > Streptomycetaceae > Kitasatospora > Kitasatospora sp. NPDC053057. The sequence goes on from NZ_JBITZP010000009.1 coordinate 116,411, forward strand.
GGGTGGCGGCCGTGCCGCCACCCCGCCGGCGCCGCGTTTCATCGTTATTCCCACGGAGGCGGGATCCTCGTGCAAGAAATCGCTCCGGAAACGACGCGCGGACATTCCGTCGTCTTTGCCCCGCGAATTCAGGACCTGCTGGCCCGGGACACGAAGGTGTTCCGGGTCGACGCCACCACGGTCGGCGTGTCCGACGCCCGGCTGATGGCCGAAATCGTCGCGGCCCGCCCGGTCCTCTCGACGGAACGCTCGGTCTACAAGCCCGCCGCCGGGGCCGACATCCCGCATGACAGCGCCACCCGGACGATCCGCGCCCTCGGACAGGACGTCATGTCGGGCATCCGGACGCCGCCGCCCCCGGCACGCGGACTGTCCGGCTCCTGGCCGTACGCGCCCACCTCCTACCTGCGTCGGTGGCTCTTCGGCACCGACCCGCTGCCGGTCTCGCTGCTGGCGAAGCGCGGCATCACCCGCTCCGATACGCTCTCCCGGCTCGTCGACCGCGCCGTCACCGTCTGGCCGGGCACCGAGACCGGAGGCGGGTCCACCGCACTGGCCGGGCTGATCCGCGGGGCCGCCGACCCCCTGGACCGCAAGCAGGCCATCGCCATGTACCGGCGGGCCTCCGCCACCCTGTGCGACGGCGTGGCGGCCCTGGCGGGCAACGCCCTGTGGCTCATGCGGGCGACCGGGGCACGGCAGGCGGACCTCACCGCCGCCCTGTGGGAGACCCTGCGGCTGCTCCCGCCCGCGTGGATGCTCTACCGCAACGGCGGGGACGCGTACGCCGGACTGCACCCGGAGATCCGCCCCGAGGACAACGTCGCGCTCCTCCCGCTCCTGATGCACCGGCACCCGGACTACTGGTCCGACCCGCTGGACTTCCGGCCCGAACGGTGGACGGGCGTCGCCGACCCGGAAAAGACGGCCGGGTTCATGCCGTTCGGGTTCGACGGTGCCCGCTGCTGGGCCAAGCACCTGGTCGTACCGCTGGCCGAGCGCCTGCTGACCGTCGCCCTCGACCACGGACTCACCGTCCGCAGTCCGCAGCAGGACGCGCCCGTGCCGCTGCGCTCGCTGCTCTCGGTGCGGTTCGAGGCCTCCGTCGGCGCGTGAGCGGCGCGGCGGCGAGGCGCACGGCCCTGCTGTGCGCCGTGCGCCGTGCGCAACCGAACATCCTGACACCACGGGACACACCATGGAATCGCCAACGCTCGCCGGCTGGGTCGGCGACCTCCACAGCTTCGCCGGCCGCCAGTGGCAGCGCGAGCCCGCGGTCTTCACCCCGGGGCGGCCCGCCTCCCCGTTCGACCTCGACGCGCTGGACGCCGCCTTCGACGGAGGGCTGCTGCGCGCCCCCTACCTGGAGATGGTCCGCTCCGACAAGGTGGTCATCCCGGCCGAGGCCTTCACCACCTCCCGCACGGTCAACGGCACCCCGCACCACGGCTTCGCCGACCGCGCGAAGGTCCTCGCCCTGCTGCGCACGGGCGCGACGCTGCTGCTGCGCTGCGTCGACCAGTGGCACGCCCCGACGGGCGAGCTGGTGGCGCGGCTCTCCGAGGAGCTCGACCGGCGGGTCGAGGCGTTCTTCTTCCTCACCCCCGCCGGCGCCCAGGGCCTCGCGGTGCACCGCGACGACGCCGACGTGTTCGTCCTCCAGGTGGCCGGCCGCAAGACCTGGTACGTCCACGACGCGCCGGCCGCGGCGGAGTGGTCGCTCGGCGAACTCCCCGACGACGAACACTCCCCGCAGCGCCTGCACCGGGTCCTGGACCCCGGCGACGTGCTCTACGTGCCGCGCGGCTTCGCCCACCGCGCGGTGGGCGCCGGCGGACTGTCCGGCCACCTGTCGCTGACGGTCCGCGACCTCTCGCTGCCGGACCTGCGGACCGCCCTGGCGCAGCTGCTCGCCGAGGGGCTGGACCTCCCGACCCGCCCGCTGGGCGAACCCGCGATCGCCGACGCCTGCGCCACGCTGCTCGAACACGCCCGGGTGAGGCTCGGCACCCTCGCACCCGAGGACCTGCTGCGCGCCGCCCGGGCCGCCCGGCCGACGCCACCGGCCACGGCGAACCCGGACACCTTCGCCGGGACGGCCCGGAACTGGACGGACGACGCCCCCGGACTGGGCTCCGTCGGCCGCACCTGGCGCAGGCTGCGGGCGGCGGCCCGTACCGGGAACTGACCGCCGGGCGGTCAGTCGCCCGGCGGGAAGACCACGTCATACCGTCGGGCCGCGGGATCAGCGCGTCGGCGGTTCGAGGGTGAGGACGGCGGGGGTGGTCTCGGGGCTGGCGAGGCGGAGCAGGCCGTGGCCGATGCCGGCCAGGCCGACCATCAGGGATGGGCTGTGGACCCCGTGTGGCAGACCGCAGGTCCAGCCCTGGGCGTCCAAGGTGTCCAGGACGGCATGGGCCTGGCGCTGGGCGGCGGCCTGCCACCGGCCGCCGGCCCGTTGGAGCGCCTCCAGGTTGCCGAGATCGCCGTGGCAGAGTGAGGAGTTGTGGCCGAAGCCCTCCCGGAGGACGGCGCCGAGGGCGGTGTCGCGTTCGGCGATGAGCAACTCGCGCTCCTCTGGGAGGAGTTCGGCGAGCATGGTGCGGGCCAGGGCGATTCCCGAGGCGCCGTGGCACCACAACGCGGGGTAGGAGGGAGCGTCGTCGTCCTCGCGGACGTCGCGCCAGTTGGCGGCGGTGGCGTCGAACAGGGTGCGTTCGTACTCGACGGCGGCGAGGGCGAGTTGGGGCAGCCGGGGATCGCCGAGGCGGTGTCCGGCGCGGGCCAGGGCCCAGGCGATGCCGGCGCCGCCGTGGGCGAAGCCGGCCAGGGGGCGGCGGGCGGTCTCGGCGAGGGAGGCGGGCAGCCAGCCGGTGCCGCCTTCGGGGTGTGGGGCGGCGGCCTGGACGAGCCGTTCGGCGCAGGCCGCCAGCGCGTCGGTGACGGCGGGACCGGGGCGGACGGCCTCCCAGGCGAGCAGGCCGCCGATGGTGCCGGCGCTTCCGGCGAGCAGGTCGTACTGGGTGTCCTCGGCAGCGGTCGCGGTGACGCGGTCGAGCACGAGGGCACCGAGCGAGTCGAGTTCGGGGTCCGGGTGGTGGGCGGCGCACTGGGCGAGCGCGTACAACACCCCGCCGGTGCCGGACAGGCCGCCGCCGAGCCGGTCGGCGCGCCGCCGGATCTGGTGACGTAGCGTCGATTCCGCGGCCTGGGCCGCCTCGCGGTGCGAGGGGTCGCCGGTGGCCAGGGCGAGCTGGTGGAGGAAGAGGGTGATGCCCGCGGTGCCGCTGTACAGGTCCGGGCCGAGCTCGGCGGAGGCCCAGCGGCCGGGCGGCGCCCAGTTGGGGCCGGCCCACGCCAGGTCGGCACTGCCCCGGTAGGCCTCGCGGAGCAGCTGTTCACCGGCTTCGACAGCCTTGGCGAGGGCGGCCCTGGCGAGGGCACGGGCCGCCGGGGCGGGACCGGTGCCCTCCGCCGGCTCGGCGGGTGCGTCGGGCCGGGCGGTGGCGACGGCCCTGCCCGGTTCGCGTGCCCCGTCCGCCGTGGTCACCGAGAGGCGCAGCAGCTGGAGTTGGCGAGCGAGGTCCTCCTCGCCGAGGGCGTCCGCCTTGGCGAGCGCGAGTTCGAGGGCGGGCCGGTCGGTGACGCCCGGGATCAGTGCGCCGGTGGACGAGCGGGCGTCGACACTGTCGGGGCGGATGGTGAAGACGGGCACGTCGCCGCGCCACAGGTCGGCTCGCTCGTGTTCGACGAAGGCGAGCGTCTGCTCCTCCCAGCCGACCAGCGCCCAGAGCCGGTCGAGGTGGCGGTCCTGGTCGAGGGCGTCGCGGAGCAGGTCGGGGTGGCAGGCGGTGTTGAGCAGGGTGCGGTACTCGAAGGTGTCGCGGCGCAGCAGCCTGGTCTCGTCGGCCGCGAACGCGCCGATCAGCGAGCGGAGTTGAGGCTTGTCGGCGGCGAGCAGCCGGTAGGTCTCGGTGAAGCCGGCTTCCAGCTCCGCCAGGTGGTCGGCCGGTCGCAGCGGCTGCCCGGGCGGGACGGGTCGGCTGCCGGGGGCTTCGACGGGCATCCGCCGGTATTCCAGCCGGAGTTCGTCCGTTCCCTGGTTGACCAGGACGGGCACGGGGCGGGGCGGGAGGTCGGCCGGGTCCCAGCCGAGGGCGGAGATGTCGGCGCCGCCGTTGCCCTCGTCCCACATGCGTTCGGGGAGCAGGCCGGAGCGCAGCACCGAGTGCCGGGCCTGGTGGCGGGCGAGCCGCTCGGATTCGGACAGGTCCTTGGCGGGCTCGTGGAGGTCGGGGTGGAGGACGGCCTCCAGGTCGATGAGGACGGGCTGGTCCCGGACGGCGAGCAGGTTCTGGGCGTGGCAGTCGACTGCGTCGAGGACGTACATCAGCGCGGCGAGGGCGCCGGCCCGATGGTAGAAGGCGCTCAACTCGCCTTCGTCCGCCGCTGGTTCGGCGGTGACGTGGGCGACCCAGCCGTAGCCGTCGCCGGCCAGGTGGGCGAGGTCGCGCAGGGGCAGGCGCAGCTGCGGGTTGAGCCAGTGCAGGATCTGCTGGAAGTGGGTCTCGGCGCCGAGCGGCCGGGGCTTGTAGACGAGTCGGACGCCGCGCTCGAAGCGCAGCGAGCTGACCGTGGCACCGCCGCGGTGCGGGTCGCCGAGGCCGGTGACGAGTTCGGCGAGCCGGCCGAGCGGGCGGCCGTCGGCGAAGGTGCGGGCGAGGGCGGGCAGGTCGGCGGCGAGGCGGCGGAACAGGGTGAGGGTGGTGCTCGTCCATTGTTCGGCGAGGGTGGTGAGGCGCAGGGCCAGGACCGGGTACTCGGCGAGGAGTCGGAGCGCCTGCTCGGGCCGGGTGAGCCGGTCGAGGAAGCCGCGGTAGCGCCGCTCGGGGGTGTCGCCGGTCAACTCGCCGGTGAGCCGGGCGACATGGAGTTCGGTGATGACGGTCCGGGTGGCCATCCCGTGGGCGGTGGCGGTGAGCGCGGGCAGGGCGTGCGCGGCCAGCTCCTCTGGGGTGCCGAGGGACGGGGCGTCCAGGGCGGCGAGTCCGGCGCACAGGCGGTCGCGGGCGGCGGCGAGCAGCGGGGCGACGAGCCGGGCGAACTCGTGCTCCTCGGGGACGTCCAGGGTGGCCGGCCCGTCGAACGCGGCGGCGAGCCGCTCGGCCCACGGGTGGGTGCCCAGGCGGGCGGCGAGCGCGTCGGGGTGCTCGGCCAGGAGGGCGCGCACGGCGTCCGGGTCGAGGGCGTCGGACGCGAGGCGGCGGGCGAACCAGTCAGCCCGGTCGAACGGCGCCTGGTTCCGCCAGCGCTCCAGCTTCCGGGCGGCGCGGTCGGCACGGTCGGCGTGCTCGGTCCGGTCCACGTCACCGGTGCCCTCCGGATCGAGCCCTTCCGGCGCCCGGCCGCGGGCGTTCAGCGGGACGGCTCGGGCGGCAGCCCGCAGGAATTCGGACGCGTCGGCCACGGGGCGGTGCTGCCTCTCTGGATGCACGGTCGCACTGGTTGCACTGGTCGCTCTGGTTGCACTGGTTGCACTCATGTCGCCGTCTGCTCGGCGCTGTCGCACCGAAGGCGTCGGGCGCCCCGTCCGGCACGGACCCCGGCCCGCCGTAGGGCCGGGCCGGGGTCAGCGCCGAACCCGGGCTCAGTAGCTGCAGACGCGACCGCAGCTGGACCAGCCGTCACAGGTGCTGTTCAGCACCGCGGCGGTGACGTAGAGCTCGTCCGCGAGCTCGCCGGCCGGGTGGACCTGGTGGCCCTGGCCGAGGGTGAGCCGGAAGTCCTCGTCCTTGAGTGCGCGAACCTGCTCAGCCGTGGGCTGCATGCTGCCTCCTGCAAGCGTTCGGGTCTGGCACGGGTGTGCCGGTTCCGGATCTTGGCAGCGCCTCCCGGCGGCGCACCATAGGCATGCGCACCACCGGTCCTTGTTTCGGCCAGGATCGAAATAGTGCCCGCCCGGCCACCCCGCCCCCGTTCTCCCAGGCCACGCCACGTCCCGGCCCACTCCGGCCCACCGTCCGATCGTTCGGGCGACCCCACACGTGGCCGGAATACGGGCGGTGCATCGGAGGTGAACCGCGCGGGTGGTTTGAACCGGTGGCTCCTGTGGCAACGGCCCGCACCCAGGGTCACGATGGAGTCCCCGGCCGCCCCCAGCCCGATCGGAGTGCGATGACCGAGCAGCGCAACCCCAAGCACGGGGCGGCGGTCGAGCGGATCGACGAGCACGCCTTCACCGAGCAGGTCCGGGCGGCCGAGAAGAAGGCCGAAGGGACGAAGGCCGAGGGGAAGAAGGCTGAATGGACGAAGGCCGAGGAGCACCAGCAGGACGGGCAGTCCTGAGGCTCAGGCCATCCGGTAGAGCACCGGCATCGCGCCCGTCCGGTTGGCCAGCATGTTCTGCAGCACGTAGCTGCGGAAGCTGGGCCTGGTGAGCTGGCGCAGCAGCAGCCGCAGCGCGCCGGTGTCCCAGCGGGCGTGGTTGACGAACACGTAGTCCGACGGCCCCATCGGGTCGAGCAGGGTGGAGTTGTCCAACCCGGTCACCCTGGCGTACCAGCCCGCGAGGTGGTCCCAGAGTTCGAGTGCCACGTCGCGGTCCTCGGCGACGAAGTGGTTGAAGAGGAACAGCCCGGGGCGGCTCTTGTCGACGTCCCCGAGCGAGCGGGTGCAGCGGGCCCGCAGAACGTGGGTGTCGGTGGCCGCCTCGGTGAGGGTGGCGGCGAGGGACTGGTAGGCCTCACCGTCGATGACCGGATCGAGGTCGTCCGGGGTCTCGGTCTCGACCAGTACCGCGACGTCGAAGCGGGCCGGGTGGAAGCGCGTTTGGGCGGCGTAGCCGCCGGGCGGGGGCACCATCAGTGCGCGGTACACGGTGGCCCGCCGGACGGCCGGCTGCGTCCTGAGGGCGGCGGCCAGCGGCTTCAGCCGGTCGAGCAGGGCGCTGCGCGCGGGGTCGGCTCGGACGAGCGGCGGCCCGCCGGGCGGCGCCACGGCGGCGGCGAGGTGCAGGTAGCCGTACGGCGGCGGGTCGACCAGACGGGCCCGGGGGTACTTGGGGCTGGGATTGAGGAGTTCGAACTGCATGATCGCTCCACGGACGGGTCCGGGTAGGCGGCCCCCTTCGACCGCTTACCCGGACCCGTCCGGGACACACCCGTCACTCCGCCCGCAGCGCGTCCACCGTCCGCGCCCGCGCCGCCCGGATGGCCGGGAGCAGGGCGCTGAGCAGGGCGATCAGCACCCCGCCGAGACCGAGCAGGACGAGCATCGGCGCGCCGAAGACGTCCAGCGCCGCGTCCGGGATGTCCAGCCCGGCGCTGTGGCCCATCGCGGGCACCGTCACGCCGTGCAGCAGCAGCCCGGCGGGCAGGCCGATCGCCCCGCCGACCACCCCGACCAGCAGCACCGAGGCGAGCACGACGCCCACGGTCTGCGCCGGGGTCATGCCGAGCGCCTTGGTGACGCCCATGTCCCGGGTGCGCTCGCGGATCTCCAGGACGACGGTGTTGAACACCCCGAGCCCGGCGACCGCGACCAGCAGCACGGTCAGGGTGGCGGCGAGCGAGTTCATGACGGCGCCCGAGTCGGAGGAGCTGTGCGCCACGTCGGTGTCGGTGGCCATGTGCAGCGGGGCGAGCGCGCTGCCGAGGGTGGTGGTGTAGGCGGCGCGGTCGGTACCGCTCTTGAGCTTGACGAACCAGCTGGCGGGCTTCGGGGCCGTGCCGGCCGGGTAGCTGGCGGCGTCGGTGAACAGCTCGTTGGTCTGCACGTGCGGGTCGAAGACCTCGCCGACGATCCGGACGGTGACCGCCCGGCCGTGGCTGGTGAAGGTCACCTGGTCGCCGAGCTTGGCCGAGGCCTCGGTCAGGAAGGTGTTGGGGGCGACGGCCTCGCCCGGTCCCTGGTACCAGCGGCCGGAGACCATCCGGTAGGGGGCCCAGGAGGAGTCGCCGGCGAAGGCGGTCACCTGGGTTTCCCCGGCGACTCCGGGGACGGTGACGCTCTCGGTGCCGACGCCGTAGTAGGCGGCGGTGCCCGGCTGGGCGGTGAGGGCGGCGGTGACGGCTGCCGGGTCGGCTCCGGCGCCCGGCGTGCGCCCCGCGATCGACCAGGTCTCGGTCGGGACGTCGGACCGTGCCGGGTGCACGAGGACGTCCGAGTTGTCGTGGTTCTTCGCCGCCTCCACCCAGTTCAGCGACCCACCGATGCCGACCGCGAAGACCACCGCCACCGTGCCGAACAGCACCGCCGCGAGCATCCCGGCGGCCCGGGCCGGACGCGCGAAGGGCTGGGCGAGCCCGAGGCCGAGCGGCCGGGGCAGCGGCAGCCGGGCGGCGAGCGAGGCGGCGGACCGGGCGACCGCGTCGCGCCGGGTGCCGCCCGCCGTACGGCCGACGGCCAGCGCGTCCACCGTGCGCAGCCGTCCGGCGCGGGCTGCGGCCGCCCAGGCGACCAGGGCGACGGCGGCGAGCGTGCCGCCGGCCACCGCGGCGTCCACCCAGGGTGCGACGCCGGAGGCCTTGGTGCCGTAGAGGTTCCCGGCGGTGGCGAGCACCGGGACGGTCAGCGCGTTGCCGGCCACCACCCCGAGCAGGGTGCCGACGGTGGCCGGGAGCAGCGCCTGGGCGACGTAGGCGCGCACCACCTGGGCGGGGGTGCAGCCGATCGCCTTGAGCACGCCGATCCGCCGGGTCGCGGTGCCGACGGCGCCGGCCACCACGTTGCCCGCCACCAGCACCGACATCGCCATGCCGAGCAGGCCGAAGGCGACCATGAAGGGCAGGAACAGCGCGGTGTTGCGGTCCGAGCCCTGCTTGGCGGTGAGCCAGGACTGGGCGCCGGTGAGCGCCCCGGCGGGCGCGGCGGAGGCGACGGCGGCCCGGTCGGCGGTCATCGCGTCGGTGGTGCCGGCCTGGGCGAAGCGGTAGAGCATCTCGTAGCCGGGGGTGGTGCCGGGCGCGGTGAGGGCGGGGATGGCGTCGGGTGTGACCCAGGCGTCGGCGGTACGGCTGACGGACCGGGCGAGGCCGACGAGCGTCAGCGAGGGCGAGCCCGGCAGGGCGGGCAGGCGGAGGGTTCCGCCGATCGGCACGCCCGGGTTCCCGTACCCGGCATCGAGCACCACCTCGCCCGACTTGGTCGGCCAACTGCCTTTCAGCAGCGAGACGTTGTCGACACCATCGGTGGCCGAGGCGCGGCCGGCTACCGTCATCGGCATCAGCGTCAGGCCCGGCATGACGGTCGAGCCGGGGCCCGGCTCGGGGTCGACGGTGACGGTGCGGAAGGGGCCGGCGGTGGCCGTCACCCCGGCGGCGTGCCCGGTGGCGGCGAGCTGGTCGGCGTTCGCCCGGGTGCCGTCGAAGCGCGCGGTGAGGTGGGCGCCGTGCTGGCCGTCGAAGGCCTGGTCGAAGGGCGCCTCGGAGGCGACCAGCAGCGAACCGCCGAGGACGGAGCAGCTGGTGGCCACCAAGGCGGACAGCCCGACGGCGATCGACTGGGTCCGGCGCCTGCGCACCCCGGCGCGGACGACCCTTCCGAGCGCACTCATGCGCCCACCTCGCTTCGCCCGGCGGGCACTTCGCGCACCGCGGACCTCTCGATGATTCTCTCGCTTCGCTCGTTCATGCCGCCGCCTCCGAGGAGTCCGCCGTGTCCGACTCGACCCGGCCGTCCCGCATCCGGACCGTGCGGGTGGCGCAGTCCTCGGCGAGGGCCAGGTCGTGGGTGACGATCAGGATGGTCTGGCCGTCGTCGTGCAGCTCCCGGAACAGCTCCTTGACGTCCTCGCCGGAGGCCGAGTCCAGTGCGCCGGTCGGCTCGTCGGCCAGCAGCACGGTCGGCCGGTTCATCAACGCCCGTGCCACCGCGACGCGTTGGCGCTCGCCGCCGGAGAGCCGGCCCGGGTGGGCGCGGGCGTGCCGGTCGATGCCGAGCGCCTCCAGCAGCTCGGCTGCCCGCCGCCGGGCCTCGGCGCGCGGGACGCCGGCCAGCTCTCCGGCCAGCACCACGTTGTCGGCCACCGTGAGGTCGTCCAGCAGGTTGAAGAACTGGAACACCATGCCGATCGTGCCGCGCCGGTACCTGGCCGAGCCCGACTCGTTCAGCCGGTCGACCCGGACCCCGGCGACGGTGACCGTCCCGGCGCTCGGCCGGTCCAGCCCGGCGACCAGGTTCAGCAGGGTGGACTTCCCGCTGCCGGACGGGCCGAGCACGGCCACCGCCTCCCCCGCCCGCACGCCCAGCGTCACCCCGTCCAACGCCGCACGCGCGCCCTCGTAGTGGCGGCTCACACCGCTCAGCTCGATCACCGGATCGCTGCTCATTCCCCGCTCCTCATCGCTTCCCGCCTGGTCACGAGGACGAAGGTACGGACGGGCGGCGCACCCCCGCGTCCGCCGACGACGGCATCTTCCGTACCGCCTCCGGCGGACCCGGCGCGGCGTCATCCTTCCGACGTAGTCGCCCGGTGTACGGGCCCACCGTCGGCCGCGGGGCTGTGCCGAGGGGCGGCCGACCGCCACAATGTCCCGGTGATCAACCATCCGACGGTGCAGCGGCTGCGCACGGCAGCGACCAGGCTGGGCAGCGGCCCGGGCGGCGCGGCTCCCCCGCCCCGGCCGACCCGGCGCACCCTGGCCTTCGACCTGACCCTGGCCCTGTTCCTCGCCTACGGGCTCGGCTCCTACGCCACCCTCCCCGGCGGTCCGGACCCCACCACCTGGCCCGGCCTGCTCCTCCTGGCGCCGCTCGTCCCGCTGCCGCTGGTGCTGCGCCGGCGCTACCCGCTGGCGGTGCTGTGGACGGTGCTGCCGGCCGCGCTGCTGGTGCGGTCGCAGCACCGGGACATCGCGTTCTGGGAGGGCGTGGTGGTGATCGTCGCCGCCTACAGTGCGGCCGCTTACGGGCGCCGCCGGAAGGCCCTCCTGCTGAGCCTGTCGGCCGCCACCGGCGCGCTGGTGGTGCTCTTCGACGACGCCCTGCTGCCGAAGTTCCCCAACGGGGTGGTCGCCCTGCTCGTCCTGGTGCCGGTGTTCGCGGTCGCCTACGAACTGCGGATGTGGCGCCGCCGGGTGGAGGAGGGCCGGGAGCGGCTGACCGCCCTGGAGCGCGAGCAGCTGGCCGCGCTGCAGCGCGCGGTGGAACTCGAACGGGCCCGCATCGCCCGGGAGTTGCACGACGTCGTGACCCACAACGTGAGCATGATGACGATCCAGGCCGGGGCCGCCCGCAAGATCCTGGACACCGCCCCGGACAAGGCCCGGGAGGCGATGGCCGCGGTGGAGTCCGGCGGGCGGGCGGCGATGACCGAACTGCGGCACGTGATGGGCCTGTTGACCATCGACTCGGACACCGGGGACGATCCGGCGGCGAGCGCCGACCTCAGTCCGCAGCCCGGTCTCGGCCGGCTGGACGCCCTGGTCGAGGGCGTCCGCCGGGCCGGACTGCCGGTGGAGCTGACCGTGCACGGGGAGCGCCGGGCCGTCCCGCCCGGGGTCGAGCTCGCCGCCTACCGGGTCGTCCAGGAGGCTCTCACCAACACCGTCAAGCACGCGGGCGGTGCCGACGCCGAGGTGACCGTCGACTACGCCCCCGACCACCTGCGGGTGGAGGTCACCGACACCGGCGGCCGCCCCACCGGCGCCGCCGCCACCGGCAACGGACGCGGCCTGCTCGGGCTGCGCGAACGCCTCGCCGTCTACGGCGGCACCCTGCACACCGGCCCCCGGCCGCGCGGCGGCTACCGCGTGACGGCCTCGATACCACTGGAGAGTCGATGAACGAGCAGCCCCTGCGCGTGGTGGTCGCCGACGACCAGGCGCTGGTCCGGATCGGGTTCCGGCTGATCCTGGAGTCCGAGGGGATCGAGGTGGTCGCCGAGGCCGAGGACGGCGAACAGGCCGTCGCCGCCGTCCGCCGGAGCAGACCGGACGTGGTGCTGATGGACATCCGGATGCCCGGCCTGGACGGACTGGAGGCCACCCGACGGATCCTCGCGAACCGCACCGACGGCGACCGTACCGACGGCGACCGCGCAGGCGGAGACCGTACCGACGGCGACCGCGCAGGCGGCGCGCCCCGGATCATCATGCTGACCACCTTCGACCTGGACCACTACGTCTACGCCGCGATGGCCGCCGGGGCCAGCGGCTTCCTGCTCAAGGACGTCACCCCGGAGCACCTGGCCGCCGCCGTCCGGCTGGTCCGCACCGGCGACGCGCTGCTCGCCCCCGCGATCACCCGGCGGCTGGTCGAGCGCTTCGCCCGCCCGGCCTCCCCGGACGCGCCCGCCCCGCACCGGGAGCTGGCCACCCTCACCCCGCGCGAGCTGGAGGTGATGTCGCTGCTCGCCCGCGGCCTCAGCAACGCCGAGCTGGCCGCCCGGCTGCAGCTGTCCGAGGCGACGGTGAAGACCCATGTGGCCCGGATCCTGGGCAAGTTGGGGCTGCGGGACCGGGCCCAGGTAGTCGTCGCGGCGTACGAGACCGGGCTGGTCAGCGCGGGAACGCCCGGAACGCCCGGAACGCCGTAGGACGCACGGGAGCCCGGGGGTTCGCACCCCCGGGCTCCCGCTTGCGCCTACCGCGTCACACCAGGTCGAAGCGGTCCGCGTTCATGACCTTGACCCAGGCCGCCACGAAGTCCTCCACGAACTTCTCCTTGGCGTCGTCGGCCGCGTACACCTCGGCGACGGCGCGCAGTTCGGAGTTGGAACCGAAGACCAGGTCGGCCCGGGTGCCGGTCCACTTGACCTGGCCCGAGGCGTCCCGGCCCTCGAAGGTGTGGGCGTCCTCCGAGGTGGACTTCCAACTGGTGCCCAGGTCCAGCAGGTTGACGAAGAAGTCGTTCGTCAACACGCCCGGGGTCTCGGTGAACACGCCGTGCGCGGACTGCTGGTGGTTGGCGCCCAGCACGCGCAACCCGCCGACCAGCACGGTCATTTCGGGCGCGCTGAGGCCCAGCAGGTTGGCCTTGTCGAGCAGCAGGAACTCGGCCGGCAGCCGGTTGCCCTTGCCGACCCAGTTGCGGAAGCCGTCCGCCTTGGGCTCCAGCGCGGCGAAGGACTCGGTGTCGGTCAGCTCCTGCGAGGCGTCCACCCGGCCGGGCGCGAACGGCACCTCGACGGCCAGGCCGGCCGCCTTGGCCGCCTGCTCGATGCCGACGCCGCCGGCCAGCACCACCAGGTCGGCCAGCGAGACCTGCTTGTCGCCGGCCTGCGCGTTGAAGTCCCGCTGCACGCCCTCCAGGGCCCGCAGCACGCCGGCCAGCCGGTCCGGCTCGTTGAGCTCCCAGCCGGCCTGCGGCTGCAGCCGGATCCGGCCGCCGTTGGCACCGCCGCGCTTGTCGCTGTTGCGGTAGGAGGAGGCCGCGGACCAGGCGGTGGAGACCAGATCGGAGACCGAGAGGCCGGTGGCGGCGATCCGCCGCTTGAGGTCGGCGACGTCCGCCGCGCCGATCTGCTGGTACGAGACGGTGGGCAGCGGGTCCTGCCAGAGCAGCTGCTCGCTCGGGACCTCGGGGCCGAGGTAGCGCACCACCGGGCCCATGTCGCGGTGGGTCAGCTTGAACCAGGCGCGGGCGAAGGCGTCGGCGAACTCCGCCGGGTTCTCCAGGAAGCGCCGGGAGATCGGCCCGTACACCGGGTCGAAGCGCAGCGACAGGTCGGTGGTGAGCATGATCGGGACGTGCCGCTTGCTCGGGTCGTGGGCGTCCGGCACGGTGCCCTCGCCGGCGCCGTCCTTCGGCTTCCACTGGTGGGCGCCGGCCGGGCTCTTGGTGAGCTCCCACTCGTAGCCGAACAGCGTCTCGAAGAAGCTGTTGTCCCAGGTGATCGGGGTGGCGGTCCAGATGCCCTCAAGGCCGCTGGTGATCGCGTCGCCGCCGACGCCGGTGCCGTAGCCGCTCTTCCAGCCGAGGCCCATCTGCTCCATCGGCGCGTCCTCCGGGTCCGGGCCGACGTGGTCCGCCGGGCCGGCGCCGTGGGTCTTGCCGAAGGTGTGGCCGCCGGCGATCAGCGCGACGGTCTCCTCGTCGTTCATCGCCATCCGGTAGAAGGTCTCGCGGATGTCGCGGGCGGCGGCGATCGGGTCCGGGTTGCCGTTGGGACCCTCGGGGTTGACGTAGATCAGGCCCATCTGGACGGCGGCCAGCGGGCTCTCCAGCTCGCGGTCGCCGGTGTAGCGCTCGTCGCCCAGCCAGGTGGTCTCCGGGCCCCAGTAGACGTCCTCGTCCGGCTCCCACTCGTCGACCCGGCCGCCGCCGAAGCCGAAGGTGTCGAAGCCCATGCCCTCCAGGGCGACGTTGCCGGCCAGGACGATCAGGTCGGCCCAGGACAGGCTGCGCCCGTACTTCTTCTTCACCGGCCAGAGCAGTCGGCGGGCCTTGTCCAGGCTGGCGTTGTCGGGCCAGCTGTTGAGCGGGGCGAAGCGCTGCTGGCCGCCGCCGGCGCCGCCGCGGCCGTCGCGGATCCGGTAGGTGCCGGCGCTGTGCCAGGCCATGCGGATCATGAACGGGCCGTAGTAGCCGAAGTCGGCCGGCCACCAGTCCTGCGAGGTGGTGAGCACCTCCTGGATGTCCCGCTTGACGGTCGGGAGGTCGAGGGCGTTGAACGCCTCGGCGTAGTCGAAATCCGCGCCGAGGGGGTTGGCCACGGCGGGGTTCTTCGCGAGGATCTTCAGGTTCAGCCGCTCCGGCCACCACTGGCGGTTCCCGCCGCCCTGGGTGGGGTGGAGCGCGCGCCCGTGGTTGACCGGGCAGCCGCCCGCGCTCGCCTCTACGCCGGTTGCATCGTGGTTCTCAGACATGGGAATCCTTCCCTACAAGGCGGATCACGGTGTCTTTCTGCTACCTACGGCACCAACTGCTATTGCCCAGGCTAGCGCCGGAGCCGATCCTACGATGGACGGAATCCAAGTCAAGAAAGACACCAAACCCATATCCGATCGGGAAACGGACCGCAGCGGATGTCGATTGGTAAACTCCGGTCTTCCCCGTGACCTGAATAGGTGAACCGTTATGAGTGACCTGCTGGAGCGGCTGCGCGAGCGCGGCTGGCGCCTCACCTCCCAGCGGCGTGTCGTGGCCGAGGTCCTGGACGGCGAGCACGTGCACCTGACCGCCGACGAGGTGCACGCCCGCGCGGCCGAGCGCCTCCCGGAGATCTCCCGCGCGACGGTCTACAACACCCTCGGCGAGCTGGTCACCCTCGGCGAGGTCATCGAGGTGTCCACGGACGGGCGCGCCAAGCGCTACGACCCCAACGCGCACCACCCGCACCAGCACCTGGTCTGCACCGGCTGCGGCGCCATCCGCGACGTCCACCCCGTCGGCAACCCGCTCGCCGACCTCCCGACCGAGCAGCGCTTCGGCTTCGCCCTCTCGGGGGCCGAGGTCACCTACCGGGGGCTCTGCCCGGCCTGCGCGGGCTGACGGCGGGCCCCGCCCCTCCGGCTCAGTGGGTGCGGGTGAGGGTGCCGGAGCCGCCGCGGACCTCCAGGTGGAGCGTGCCGTCAGGCTTCAGCGAGTACACCCGCGGCGCCGAGTCCGGGGTGCACGCGAGGCCGCCCGTCAGGGCCGAGACCTTGAGCACGACCTGGCTGTTGCTCGCCGACTCCAGGTAGTCCGTGCCGGTGCAGGTCGTGCCGCCGGGCCAGACCGACTCGGCGGTGGCGACGACCTGGTCCACCTGCCCCTGCTTCAGGACGACCCGGTAGGTGACCGAGCCGTAGACGCCCGGCTCGGTAAGAACGCCAGACCACGAACCGAGGTACCCCTCCGGAATCGCTCCCGCCGGGGACGGCGGGGCGGTCACCGGGGCGGCACTCACCGGGACGCTGGTGGACGGGGCGGCGGTGGACGGGGCGGCGGTCGGCTGGGCCGTCGCGCTGGGTGCGGCCGATCCGCCGCCCGCCTGCGTCGGCTGCCCGGCAGGGGGCGACTGGCCGTTCGTCAAGGTGGTGTCGGACTTCGACAGCCACAGGGTGGCCCCGACGGCGACGGCGGCCACCAGCACCAAGGCGCCGAGCGCGGCGGGCCAGCGGCGTCGCGGTCGCGGGACGGCCGGCTGTGTGTCCGGCGGGGCGGACGGCGGCGAGAACGGCGCGGAGAAGGGCGGAGCCTGGCTGCCCGGGGGCGGGGTCGGCGGAGGGGCGTACGAGGCGGTCGGGGCGCCGAAGGTCCCCGTCGGCGCGCCCACGGCGATCCCCACCGCGGTGGGCGGCGGCGGCATGGAGCCGGGCGGCTCGGGCACGTGGTCCAGGTCGATCACCTCCATCGCGCGTCGGCTCACCGCCGCCGACAGGCCCCCGGGCAGCCAGGCCCCGCCGCGCAGCCGTGCCATGCCGGCCCCGGCCCCGTCGAGCCGCTCGGCGAGCTCCCTCGGCCCCGGCCGACGCGCCGGGTCCTTGGCCAGGCAGGCCGCCACGACAGCGCGCAGCTGCGGGTCCAGGCCCGTCAGCTCCGGTTCCTCGTGGGCCACCCGGTAGAGCAGCGCCTGCACGCCGAGGCCCTCCCCGAAGGGCGCCGCACCGGTCGCCGCGTACGCCAGCACGGCGCCCAGCGAGAAGACGTCCGACGGCGGCCCGACGGCCGTCCCCCGGGCCTGCTCCGGCGACATGTACCCCGGCGAGCCGATCACGGCGCCGGAGCGGGTGAGCGCGCTGGTGGCGTCCAGGGCCCTGGTGATGCCGAAGTCGATCAGCAGCGGGCCGTCCGGGGTGAGCAGCACGTTGGACGGCTTGACGTCCCGGTGCACCAGGCCGAGCGCGTGCACCGCCGCGAGCGCCTCGGCCAGCCCGACGCCCAGCAGGCGCACCGAGTCGGCCGGAAGCGGCCCGAACTCCTGCACGGCCACGCCGAGCGCCGGACCGGGGACGTAGCCGGTGGCGACCCACGGGTGGCGGCCCTCGGTGTCCGCGTCCAGCACCGGTACGGTCCAGCGGCCGCCGACCAGCCGGGCCGCCTGGACCTCCTGCCGGAACCGGGCCCGGAACTCGCCGTCCTCGGCCAGCTCGCTTCGGATCACCTTGAGGGCGACCGTCCGGCCCCCGGCCGTACGCCCCAGGTACACCCGGCCCATGCCGCCCGCGCCCAGCCGCCGCAGCACCCGGTACTCACCGACCTGCCGCGGGTCGTCCGGCTCCAGTGGCTCCATCTCCTGCTTCCCTCCCCGCCCCCGCCGGTCCCTCTCCCCGGCCGGCCCGGGGAAGACCGTACACCCGTCCGCACCGGGCCAGGAGTCCCCGATGCCCCCGCTGTCGCGGTGTTGTGACGGTCCATCGGATCAAGAACGCGACCGGCAGGGCTCCTCGCCTGGCGCCAGCGGATGCGCAGGTCCTTCAGCCCGTTCTGGAAGTTGGAGACCAGGCGCCGGGGCGGCGGGCCCGGGGCGGGCTCCAGGCCGGGGAGTTCCGCGACCATCCGGCGGAGCAGAGCCGCCCGGGCCTGCCGACATCAGCTACCACATCACCGGAAGCCGCTCGGGAATCCGCTTCATGAAGCCGGTGCGCCAGACCAACTGCTCTACAGGCACAGCGAGTTCAAGGTCAGGCATTCGATCCAGCAAGGCCTCTAGGGCGATCCGGGCGTGGATGCGTCCGAGCGCCGTGGCGGGGCAGTAGTGGGAGCCTCCGCCGAAGGAGAGGTGGTCAGCGGCGTTGGCGCGGTCCACGTCGAAGCGATAGGGGTCGGGGAAGGCTTCGGGGTCGAAGTTCGCGCCCTCGACCAGCACCAGGACCAACTCACCCTGTTTGACGTCGACATCTCCGAGCCGTACGTCGGCGAGTGCGAGCCGGGGCAGGGCGTCACCGATGGACAGGTTCACCCGCAGCAGTTCCTCCACGCCCGCGTCGATCAGGTCGCGGCGGTCTCGCAACAGGCTCCAGGTGGTGCGGTGGGTGAGGAGGTAGACCAGCGCCATGGCGAGGAAGCCCGAGGTGGAAACGGTGCCGGCGCCGAACATGGTGACGCCGACGGTGGCCAGCGTCTCATCGGTCAGGTGGGCGTAGTCGGGGTGCGCGCGCAGAGCGGCGAGTTCCCCCATCAGGCCGGAGGTCGAGGGGTCGTTCAGCAGAACGGTCATTCGGGCGATGTCGCGGTCCCAGTTGATCTCCGCGCCGGTGACCGGGCAGGCCGAGTTCATGAACGCGATGTCCAGGCTGCGCAGGAACGCGGGCGCCTCGCTCTGCGCGATGCCGAGGATGCGGCAGTGCATGCCCGCCGAGTACGGCTCACAGAACGCGCCGCGCAGGTCGGCCGTGGGACCGTCCTCGACGAGCCGGTCGACGAGCCGGTCCGCCTCCCGCCGCAGCCACCGCACCAGCCCCGGCGCCTTGGGGTTCAGTGCCTTCATCAAGGCCCTGCGCAGCCCGGCGCCGGTGATGTTGCCCATGTTGTTGACGACCTCGGGCGGGATCGTCAGGGCGTACTGGCGGGGCACTCCCGGCGCCGAGGTGTCCTTCAGCGAGAACCGGTCGTCCGTCAGGACCTGCTTGCAGAGCCGGTACGACGACACCAGCCAGGCCTCGTCCCCGGCGATCGTGCGCACCCGCCGCACCGGGGTGGCCGCGCGCAACTGTGCCACCTCGACGGGGAGTCGGGTGCCGTCCCGGGAGAACGGGAAGTCGAGCAGGTCGTGGCCGCCGGCGGCCAGGGGCTCGGCATTGGTGGTCGTGCTCATGCACGGGCTCCTTCGGCGGGGGTGACGATGGCGTGGCCCTGGTTGCGGGAGGCGCGCAGGCCGGCGCCCCGGGCGTACAGGAGTTCCGCCAGCGGCAGGAGTTGGTGGTAGCAGTTGAGCGAGGACGGCACGTCGATGATCGCGGGGGTGTCGAGGAACAGCGGCGCCTCGGCACACACGTACTCCAGGCACACGGCGCGCTGCCGCTCGGTGGCCTCCTGCCCTCGTGCGGTCAGGAACCGGCCCACCAGGTCGTCGCAGACCGTGCGGAGGTCGGCGTCGCTCTCCAGGCGGCGCTTCAGCTGCCGGTGGATCTCCTGGTAGGCCGGGTTCGCCCGGAAGTCGGACATGGGCCGCCAGCGCAGCCGTGTCTGTCCTGGATCCACCGTCGACACGGCGTCGCGGACCTTCGCGCGCAGGCCCCTCAGGTTCTTCGCCGCCTTTCTGCGGGCGTCGTCGGGGTTGTATCCGCACGCCTCGTACATCTCGGCCACGTAGAGGTCGGTGTAGACGAAGTCGACCTGGCCGTAGTGGTCCAGGCCCCAACCGGCGAGGTCGTGCAGGCGCCGGGCGGAGAAGTAGCTGTTGCCCGGCGAGACCCCGATGACGGCGTGCGCGCCCTCGTCATGGATGACTTCGCAGTGGCGCGTGTAGGGCTTCACCTGGAACACGTCGGCCATCAACGGGGATGCTGTGATCAAACGCGTGGTCCTCCACCGCACGCTACTGCCGGCAGGGCCCCATGCCCCTGGTGCGACGTCGCGGCCTCATCACTCTATCCACGCCAATCAAGCACGGACAGTCACTGCCGGACTTTGTCCGAAACGATGTCAAACCACCGCCCCGGGCTCGGCCACCGGCCCGAAGCAGACGGGACGAGGCTCACGCATGACACGCGACGACCTCCGGCCTCCCTGGTCCGGCCTCTGCAGAAACTGACAGCCGACTCGGCCCTGCCGGAGCTATGAGGTGGACATCGGCCCACCGAACTGCCGCCAGCAGTGCGTCTGCTATCGCCAACAGATGCGCAGGTCCTTCAGCCCGTTCTGGAAGTTGGAGACGAGTCGCTTCGGCGGCGGGCCCGAAGCGAGCGCCAGGCCGGGCAGCTCGGCGACGATCCGACGGAGCAGGGCCGCCATCTGGATCCTGGCCAGCCGCGCGCCCACGCAGAAGTGAGGGCCGAACCCGAAGCTGACGTGGTCGTTCGGCGTGCGGGTGATGTCGAAGCGGTCCGCGTCGGGAAAGACGGATTCGTCTCGGTTGGCGGAGGCATGGTAGACGACGACCTTGTCGCCGGCGCGGATCGGTTGCCCGGCCAGCACCACGTCCCGGGTGGCCGTGCGCCGGAACTCCAGCACCGGCGGCCAGAACCGAAGGATCTCCTCGACCGCCGAAGCGACCAGATCCGGCTGTCGCGACAACTGGACGTACTGGTCGGGGTGGGTGAGCAGGGAGTACAAACCGCCGGGCAGGCCGTTGCGCAGCGTCTCGTTCCCGGCGACCCCGAACAGGAAGAACATCGTCTCGAACTCGCCGGTGCTCAGGCCGGCTTCCAGCATGCGGGCGACCATGCTGCCCGGCGGGGGCTGTTCGGCGAGCGCGTGGGCGTAGTCGAACATGTCGGCAAGGGCGGCGCGAGAGCGCGGGTTGAGCGGGCGGCCGTCGGCGGTGGTGAGGGCTCCGGGGCGCCGGGCGAGCGCGGCGCGGCCCAGCTCGGTGAGCCGGGCCGGGTCGGCGGTGCTGGACCGGGCGTAGTCCGGGTCCTGGTAGCCGATCACACGGTTCGACCAGTCGACCAGCAACTGCCGGTCCTGGTCGGGCACGCCCAGGATGCGCGCCAGCGTCCAGACCGGCAGATCGGCGGCGACCGGTACGAAGTCCGCCTCACCCAACGGGCGGATACCGGCGACCAGTTCGGCCGCGCGCCGCTCAATGGCGGCGGTCAGCTCGTGCAGCGCACGCGGGGTGAAGGCGGCGGCGACGGCCCTGCGCAACCGGGAGTGGTCGGGCGGATCCTGGTTGAGCATCATGGCGCGGGCGAAGGCCAGATCGGCCGGCGTGTCAGGGTCCCGGATCTGGGTCGCACCGAGGTGCGAGGAGAAGTCCTCCGGGCTGCGCAGCACCTGCTTCACGTCCGCGTGCCGCAGCACCGCCCAGTAGCCGGGCCCGGGCGGCCAGTCCCCCACCGCCGGTTCCTCCACCCAGCAGACCGGCGCCTGCGCCCGCAGCTCGCGGAACAGCCCGTATGGCACGCCCTCCGCGTACGTCTCGGGCCGGAAGATCCGGTTCACCCGCGCCTGGTCGATGCCCATGGCGACCGACCGTACGCCGCGAGTCGGCGGCCCGCCAGAAGGCAGGATGCCGTAGTTGCACCGATCGGTGCCCGGCATCCCGTAGGGTCAGCCAGTGACTCCTCCCCCGGCTGAGGCCGGGGGCTTCTCGTTAACCCTTCCGGGCGTCGCGACGGGCCAGCCCGGCCCGTAGAACGTTGACGGCTCCCACGGTGTCGGCGTGCGCCCGGTGGCCGCAGACCACGCAGTGGAAGGTTTCTTGGCTGGGCCGGTTCTCCGCCGTGACGTGCCCGCATTCGGGGCAGGTGCGGGAGGTGTTGCGGGGGTCCACGGCGATGACTTCCCGTCCGGCGCTTTCAGCCTTGGCGTGCAGGATCGCGAGGAACACCCCCCAACCGGCATCCGATATCGAGCGGTTGAGTCCGGCCTTCGCCGACGCGCCGTTGGGCAGGAAGGTTCCCGGCCGGTCCGGATCCGGCCTGGGCGCGGGAGCCTTGACCATGCTGTGGATCCGGAGGTCTTCGTGCGCGATGAAGTCATGCCTGCGGACCAGTTGGAGAGCGGTCTTGTGGGCGTGGTCGAGCCTTTGGCGGCGGACCTTGCGGTGCAGGTCAGCGACCCGCTGGACGGCCTTGCGGCGGCGGTTGCCGCGCCGCTCGCAGCGGGCAAGGGCCTTCTGGGCGGCTTCGAGCTTCGCGGCCGCCTTCCGGCCGTGGCGGGGATTGGACACGAACTCGCCGTTGGAGTCGGCCAGGAAGTTGGCTATGCCCAAGTCGATGCCGACCACGGAACCGGTCGCGGGCAGCGGCTCGGGCTCACCCTGCTCGGCGGTCAGCACGACATACCAGCGCCTGCCCTCGCGCTTGACGCTGACGGTCTTGACCCTGCCGATCACCGGCCGGTGCCGGTTGACCCTGACGTGCCCGACGCCCTGGAAACGGACACGGGTCACCGGGTCGTGCGGGGTGGAGTCCCAGCGGCAGCCGTCACCGTCCTTCGGGAAGTCCACCGTGTCGAACCGGTTCACACCCCGGAAGCGCGGGTATCCGGGCTTCTCACCGGACTTGACGCGGCGGAAGGACGCGGCGAACGCCCTGTCCAACCGGCGAAGCGTGGCCTGCTGGGAGGAGAACGACCAGCGGCCCTGACACTCCGGGTCGAACGCGCGGATCTCCTTGAGCTGCGCGGACTGCTCCCCGTACCGGACCATGACCTGGGAGACATGCCGGTAGGCGTCACGGCGCTCCTGCAACGCCCCGTTGTACAGTGAGCAGTGATCCCGCAGCATCTCAGTGAGCGCCTGCTGCTGGCCCACGGTGGACCTGATGAGGAACTTGTACGCACGGATCACCCGGCCCACCGCCTTTCGGTCGACGCGATCACCATAATGCGGCCCACTGACAACGCAGCGAACCACGGCACCTCACGCCTCCGGGCCAAGGATGCGTATTCCCTCCCCCACTGAATCCGGGCATACCCACGCAAGGAGAGAGATGGCGAAGTACTTCGACGTGCACCCAGAGTCCCCCCAGCCGCGCACCATCAGCACCGTGGCCGACAGCATCCGGTCCGGGGCGCTCATCGCGTACCCGACCGACTCCTGTTTCGCCCTCGGCTGCCGACTGGACAACCACGACGGCCTGGAGCGGATCCGCTCGATCCGGCGCCTCGGCGAGCGCCACCACTTCACCCTGATGTGCGAGGACTTCGCCCAGCTGGGGCAGTTCGTCCAGCTCGACAACTACGTCTTCCGCGCCGTCAAGGCGGCGACACCGGGCAGCTACACCTTCATCCTCCCCGCCACCAAGGAGGTGCCGCGCCGGCTGCTGCACCCGAAGAAGAAGACGGTGGGCGTCAGGATCCCCGAGCACGCCGTCACCCGGGCGCTGCTGGCCGAACTCGGCGAGCCACTGGTGTCCAGCACCCTGATCCTCCCCGACGAGGACGAGCCGATGACCCAGGGGTGGGAGATCAAGGAGCGGCTGGACCACGTGCTGGACGCGGTGGTGGACTCGGGCGACTGCGGCACCGAACCGACCACGGTCATCGACTTCTCCGGCGGCGAGGCGGAGATCGTCCGGCGCGGGGCCGGGGACCCCTCGCGCTTCGAGTGAGGGGTCGGCGGCCGGATCAGCGGTGGCGCAGGTCCGCGAAGGCGCCCGCCAGACCGCCGAGCGCGACGGCGGGGACGACCCAGGCATCCCAGGGCTGACCTGCCACTACTCCCGAGATCACCACCAGGGCGACGAGGGCCACGGCCGTCGCCCGTGCCGCTACCGATCGCGGAAGTAGCCGTAAGGGCTTGCCGTTTCGCTGCTCTCGGGCCAGTTTGATGACGAGCAGGAGTACTGCGACCGCGAGCAGCGGCGGCACCGTGTCGTGGGTCATGGCGCCAGGATGTCATGGATGGTGAAGAGTTGTTCGAGTTGGGTGGGGTCGTCGGTCCGGAACACGGCCGTCTCGACGGCGAGTTGGAGCTCAGGGCCGTGCAGCCATTCGGCGAAGGTCCGGTACGGGGCGCTCTCTATGTCCCAGAAGGCGTTCGAGGGTTTGAGGCCCCCGGAGAGGGCGAGCTCGTGCAGCCGCTCCACGGCCGTCGGGGTCGCCAGGCGGGCCCATTCTGCTAGCCGGGCGCCGGTGCCGTCCGGGTCGGCGGCGGCGAGGGTGCAGAGGACGGACTCGGCGTCCCACCACTCCTCCGAGTTGTGGAGGGCGTCCGACCAGAACGCGTCCAGGAGCCGGCGCAGGTACGGGGCCTCCGGCCAGTCGTACCAGCCGGCCTGGGCGAGCTTGAGGCCGACCAGCTCCAGGTCGGGGACGGTGAGTTCGCCGGTCAGGACGAGTTGGAGGATGCGGGGGGTGAAGTAGCGGAAGTCGCCGGGCGAGCCGACGGTGTTCAGCGCCGAGGTGGCGTAGCGCATCAGCTCGTCCGGCCCGAGCCGCTCGCGCGGGGTGCGCAGGAGGGTCTCGATCTCGGCCGGCGCGTGGCAGCACGGGCAGGCGTCGATGCCGGTGGGGCGCGGGGCCGTTGCGAACGCTTCGGGGAGCCCGTGGATGAGGTTCTGCAGTGCGGTGCCGTTCATAATGGACGCCATTCAACACGCCGGGCGGTGGGGGCCAGCAGGTGGACGAGCAGGTCAGGAACACCGTCGGCAACAGCACCGTCCAGGGCGACGTCTACCAGGCGCAGCACCTGACCGTGCACCGGACCGACCGGTCGGCGGTGCGGTGGCCGATGGTGATCGGGCGGATCCCGCGGCGCGCCCGTCGAGGTGGATGGACCTGCCCTCAGCGGCTGGCCGCCCACGACAGCAGCAGCCGCAGCGCGTCGTCGGACGGGGTGCCCGGGTCGGCGGTGTAGGTGATGAGGGCCTGGTCGGGGTCGTCGGCGGGGCGGAGGGTGTCGTAGGCGAGGTCGAGGAGGCCCGCGACGGGGTGGTGGAAGCGTTTGCGGCCGGAGGTCTTGTCGGCCACCGGGTGTTCGGCCCAGTAGGTGTTGAACTCCTTGCTTCCGAGGCAGAGTTGGCCGACGAGTTCGGCGAGGCGGGGGTCGTCCGGGCGGCGGCCGGCTTCCAGGTGGAGGAAGGCGACGTTCTCCCTGGCGCAGGTGGACCAGTCGGCGAAGAGGTCGCGGGAGGCCGGGTCGAGGAAGGTGATGCGGGCGATGTTGCGGTGTTCGGGCGGGAGGGCGCCGTAGTCGCCGAAGACGGCTGTCGCGGCCCGGTTCCAGGCCAGGATGTCCATCCGGTGGCCCATCACCATGGCCGGGATGTGGTCGAGTTGGTCGAGCAGGCGCAGCAGGGAGGGGCGGGGCTGCTGGCGAGCGGTGGGGCGGCGGCGGGTGCGGTCGGCGGGGCGGGCGAGGCGGTGGAGGTGGCCGGACTCGTCGGGGGCCAGGCGCAGGGCTCGGGCCACGGCGTCGAGGACGGCTTCGGAGGGGTTGCCGACGCGGCCCTGTTCGAGGCGGGTGTAGTAGTCGACGCTGACTCCGGCCAGGTGGGCGAGTTCCTCGCGGCGCAGGCCGGCGACCCGGCGTCGGCCGCCGTAGTCGGGGAGGTCGACGTCCTCGGGCTGAAGGCAGGCGCGGCGGGTGCGGAGGAAGTCGCTGAGGGCGGTGGTCGGGTTCACGGAAACGATTCTGGCCCGGCGCAGCGCCCGGGTGCCTGGCCCTCCCAGGACCAGGCACCCGGGCATGGCGCTCTCAGCCGGTGGGGGACGGGAAGGCCGGGACGAGGCCGCCGTCGATCACGATGTCCTGCCCGGTGATGTACGAGGACCGCCCGGAGAGCAGGAAGGCGACGGTCTCCGCGACGTCCTCGGCTCGCCCGAGCCGGCCCAGCGGGACCTGGGCGCGGAACGGCTCGTGGTCGGCCGGGTCGGGGACGGCGGCGTGGAACATCTCGGTCACGATGTAGCCGGGGCTGACGGAGTTGACCCGGATGCCGCGCCTGGCCAGTTCGCTGCCGAGGGTGCGGGCGAGGCTGAGCACGCCCGCCTTGCTCGCCGCGTAGGCGGCCGCCCCGGGGAGGCCGCGGTGCGGGGTCCAGGAGGCGTTGAGGACGACGGAGCCGCCGCCCGCCGCGTCCAGCAGGGGCAGGGCGTGCTGGACGGTGAAGAACACGCCCTTGAGGTTGGTGTCGACGATCCGGGCGAAGTCGGCCTCGCCGACCTCCTGCACCGGCTGGAACCCGGCGACGCCCGCGTTGGCGAAGACGCCGTCGAGCTTTCCGTACCGCTCCCGGACGGTGTCGGCGAGGCGGGCGAGGTCGGCGGGCACCGTGGCGTCGGCCCGGACGGTGAGCAGGCGCTCGCCGCCGTCGAGGTGTTCGCAGCCGTCGAGGTGTTCGGCGCCGTCGAGTTCCTCGGCGGCGCGGGCGAGGCGGGTTTCGTCACGGCCGGTGATCACGACCTGGGCGCCGGAGGCGAGGAGGAGGCGGGCGGTGGCGAGGCCCATGCCGCTGGTGCCTCCGGTGACGAGGACGGTGGGGTGGGGGGAGGTGGGGTTCATGGTGGGGTTCATGGCACCCACCCTCACGGCGGGCACGGGGCGTTACCAGGCCCGTTTCGACCCTGGGTGCGCCAGGACCATCCTCGGGAACAGATCCGGTCACCGCCGGGTTGGGGCAGGACGACAGCCTTGTGGCACACCCGAACAGCGAGGGCTTTCCCATGAAGATCGGCATCATCGGTGCGGGCAACATCGGCGGCAACCTGACGCGGCGTCTGACCGCGCTCGGGCACGAGGTCTCGGTGGCGAACTCGCGTGGTCCGGAGTCGCTGAAGGCACTGGTCGAGGAGACGGGCGCCAAGGCGGTGACGGCCGCCGAGGCGGCGAAGGGCGCGCAGGTCGTGGTGGTGACGGTGCCACTGAAGAACGTGCCGGACCTGCCCGCGGGGCTGCTGGACGGCGCCGCCGAGGGCGTGGCGGTGATCGACACCGGCAACTACTACCCCAAGGAGCGCGACGGCCGGATCGACGCGATCGAGGACGGCGGGCTGACGGAGAGCCGCTGGACGGAGCAGCACCTCGGCCACCGGGTGGTGAAGGTGTTCAACGGCACCTACGCACAGGACCTGTTGGACCGGCCCCGCCCGGCGGGTGACCCGGAGCGCCTCGCCGTGCCGGTCGCCTCGGACGACGAGGCGGCGAAGCAGGTCGTGCGGGCGCTGGTCGACGAGTTGGGCTTCGACACCGTGGACGCGGGCGGCATCGACGATTCCTGGCGTCAGCAGCCGGCCACCCCGGTGTACGGGCTGCGCGCCGGGGTCGCGGCCGTGGAGCGGGCGCTTGCGGAGGCGTCCCCGGAGCGCCCGCAGGCCCACCGGGCCTGAGTCAGCGGAGCCGGCGCGCCCCTCGGCCGCCCGGCTGACCCCGCGATCCGGTCATCACACCGGCCGCGGCCTGGGGTCCGCCCCGGAGCTCCCCCGCACCACCAGCTCGGTAGCCTGCTCCACCCCCGCCGGGGGCGGGGCGGCTCCGCGCACCTGGTCGAGCAGCCGCCCGACCAGCGCGGCGGCGATCGCCCCCAGCGGCAGCCGCACCGAGGTCAGCGCCGGATGCAGATGGCGGCAGAGCGGCGTGTCGTGGAAGCCGGTGACCGCGACCCCGCGCGGCCCGACCGCCAGCCCCTCCGACCGCACCGCCTCGTAAACGGCCAGCGCCAGCAGGTCGCTGCCCGCCGCGACGGCCGTCGGCCGCTCCGGCCCCTGCAGCAACTCCCGTACGGCCGCCGCCTCCGGGCGGGCGGCGGTGACGGCGGACAGTCCCAGCCGGCGCGCCTCGGCCAGGAAACCCGCCCGGCGCGCCGCCATCCACGGCAGGTGCTCGGAGGCCCCGAGGTACCCGATCCGCCGGTGGCCGAGCGCCGCGAGGTGGCGCACCACGGCGGCCATCGCCGCGTCGTTGGCGATGTCCACCCAGTGCTGGGGCTGCGCCGGCCCGGTCCGGCCGAAGGTGACGAACGGGACGCCGAGCCGGGCGACGTGGTCGATCCGGGGGTCCTCGGCGAGCACGTCCGCCAGCACCAGCCCATCCACCTGGCGGGCCGCCACCAGCTCGTCGATGGCGGCCGTCGGGTGGTCGGCTGCGCCCCGGGCCGGGCGGAACAGCAGCACCCGCCAGCCCTGTTCCCCCGCCGCGTCCACCAGGGCCTCCAGGAAGCCGGCCATCAGCGGGTTGGGGTCGTAGGGGTCGTCCACCGGGGCGAGGTAGCCGATGGTGCGCCGGGCGCCGCTGCGCAGCGAGCGGGCCGACTGGTCGGGCTGGTAGCCGAGTTCGCGGATCGTCGCGCTCACCCGCTCCAGCGTCTGCGGACGGACCCGGTGCGGGGCGTTGAGCGCGTTGGACACGGTCTGCCGGGAGACCCCGGCCGCTCGGGCGACCTCCTCGATGGTGGTGGCGCCGCGGCGCGGCCGGTGTGCTGCCTCGGGCATGCGGTCCTCCAGGCGGTACGGGCACGGTCAGGCGTACGGCACAGTCAGGCCCGGCACAGGGTCAGCAGCCCGCCGCGCGGTACGGGGATCGGGGTGGCGAGGCCGAGCTCGACCTCACCCTGGCGGACGATACGCCCCCGGGCGTCCCGCACGGTCGCCACGGCCGCCCCGCTGCCGCCGGTCAGCCGGACGTCCGGGTCGGCGTCGGCATTGGCCACCAGCAGGGTCCGCCAGCCGTCGCCGGAGGCGTCCACCGGCAGGGCTGCGTAGCGGGCCACCGCGACGGTCTCCCCGCCCAGCGCCGTCACCAGCGGGTACCCGAGGTCCGGCCGGGACGGGCGCAGCTCGCCGAGCTGCAGGGTGTCCCGGTGCG
The DNA here is from genome assembly GCF_044546945.1 of Kitasatospora sp. NPDC053057. Lineage (NCBI taxonomy): Bacteria > Bacillati > Actinomycetota > Actinomycetes > Kitasatosporales > Streptomycetaceae > Kitasatospora > Kitasatospora sp. NPDC053057. The sequence continues at coordinate 144,687 of NZ_JBITZP010000009.1, forward strand.
TACGGAAGACGCCGAGCCAGAAGGCGAGCGCCTCGCGCTGGGCCGGGCTCTGCGCGGCCAGGTCGACGGAGACCTGCGGCACCGAGAACAGCACGTTGATCAGGTGGCAGGCGATCTGCTCCGGCGGCTCGGCCCGGTGCCACATCAGCATGTCGGAGTGGACCGGGACGGGCCCTGCGGCGAGCCGCAGGTCGACGGTGCGCTGCCGGTTCTCCTGCGGGCTGAGCGGGCAGTCGGTGGCGCGGATCATGGTGACGTACGGCCACAGGGCCGGGCTGACGTACGGCTGGCGGTACTCGACCATCGCCTCCGGGTTCGCTGCGGTGATCCGTCGGCGGATGGCGGCGAGCAGCCGCTCCACCCCCTCGTCCACGCTCGCGCAGTCCGCCCCGGGGCCGGCCGGGGCCGGGGCCGAGGCCGGGCCGCGGGAGAACCAGTCGACGAAGTCGACCTTGAGCCCGTCCATGCCCCACTCCTCGACGGCACGGGCGAGCCGGTCGGTGAGGAACTCGCGGACCTCGGGGTGGCGCGGGTCGGCCACGATCGCGCCCAGGTGGGCGGCGTCGGCGAGGGCGTGGCGGCCGAGTTTCCCGAAAGCGGCGCTGTCCTTGCCGATGAACGGCAGGGCGTACCAGAGCAGGTAGCGCACGCCGAGCCCGTGTACCCGCTCGACGTGTGCGGCGGTGTCGGGCAGCGACACCGGCTCCCAGTCGCCGCAGTGGGCGTAGCCGCGGGTGCGGTCGGCGGTCATCCAGCCGTCGTCCACGATGATCACGTCCAGGCCGAGCTCCTTGCCGAGCGCGGCCTGGGCCTCGACGCCCTCGGGCGTGACGTCCTGGTGCATCGAGTACCAGGTCGAGTAGGCGGGCCGGCGGGCGGCGTCGGGGATGTCGGCGGTGCGGCCGTTCCCCCACCAGGCGGCGAGGTCGGCGAGGCAGCGGGCGAAGTGCCGCCCCGAGGTGTCGATCCGTACGGTGAGCTCGCCTTCGGCCTGGGCCCAGCACCGGAACTCGCCGGTCTCCTCGACCACTCCGGCCCCGGCCAGCACGTCGGGGCGCTCGGCGGCGAAGGCGCACAGCGCGACGTCCCCGGTGCCGACCAGCGCGGCGATCGGGGCGCCGGCCGTGAGGCCGGTGCGGCGCGGCGCGCTCCAGGCGGCGGGCAGCCAGCCGGTGCCGCGCGGCTCGGGCGTCCAGAGGGCGGTGGCGTCCACGCAGGGCACCCGCCACTCGATCCGTACGGGCCCCTCGTCGCGCGCGGTCACCTCGACCACTCCGTCCGCGACCGCCCGGGCGGTGGCCGCTCCGCTCGCCGTGAGGTCCAGGCCCTCGGCGTGGAGCGGGCGCAGGCCGCCGCGGGCGGCGGGGGCGTACGGCTCCCAGATGTCGGTCATGCTGCTCAGCCTTTCGTGGCGCCGGCCAGCAGGCCGGAGACGAACTGCCGCTGGAGGACCAGGAAGAGGACCATCATCGGCAGGGTGGACAGCGCGGTGCCGGAGAGGATCGCGCCGTAGTCAGTGGTGGCCTTGTTGCCGTAGAGGGTCGCGAGGGCCACCGGCAGGGTGTGCATGTCGGGGCTGCGCAGTGCGATCAGCGGCCAGACGAACTGGTTCCAGGAGCCCAGGAACAGGAAGATCGAGAGCGCCGCCAGCACCGGCCGCATGACCGGGACGACGACGCTCCACAGCACCCGGAACTCGCCGGCGCCGTCGACCCTTGCGGCGTCCAGGAGTTCGTCCGGCAGGCTGGTCAGTGACTGGCGCATGAGGAAGATGGCGAAGGGCACGCACAGCCCGGGCAGGATGACCGCCTGGTAGGAGTCGAGCAGGCCGAAGCTCGTCATCATCTTGAACAGCGGTACCAGCATGACCTGTTCGGGCACCACGAGGGTGGAGAGCAGCAGCGCGAACAGCAGGGTGCGGCCGCGGAAGCGGAACTTGGCGAAGGCGTAGCCGGCCAGCAGGGCGACGAACAGCGCGCCGACGGTCTGGATCCCGGCCACCAGCAGTGAGTTGCCGATCACCCGGAGCAGGCCGATCCTCCGGTCGAGCCGGTGCAGGTTGTCGCCGAGGCCCCCGCCGGGCAGCAGGTGCGGCGGCCAGTCGAAGATCTCGGTGTCCTTGCGGGTGGTGGAGATCAGCAGCCAGTAGAAGGGGGCGACGGAGAGGCCGGTGAGGCCCGCGAGGAGGAGGGTCACCGGCCAGCCCCGCAGTTTCGTCGGGATCATCGGTCCTTGTCCCCCATCAGGCGCATCTGGGCCGCGCCGAGCACCGAGACCAGCAGCGTGAGCGCGTAGGCGATGGCGGAGGCGTAGCCGAAGTCGAAGTACCGGAAGCCGTTCTGGTACAGGTACATGGAGACGGTCAGGCTCGCGTTGTCCGGGCCGCCGCCGGTCAACACGTACGGCTCGTCGAAGAGTTGGAGCGTGCCGATGGTGGACAGCACGACCGTGAACAGCAGGACGGGGCGCAGCGCCGGCACGGTGATCGCGGTGAAGCGGCGGACCGGTCCGGCGCCGTCGACCATCGCGGCCTCGTACAGCTCCTTCGGGATGCCCTGGAGGCCAGCCAGGTAGATGACGGCGTTGTAGCCGGTGTAGTGCCAGGTGAGCACCAGGACGACCGCCATCCGGGCCCAGAACGGCTGGCCGAGCCAGTCGACGGCGGGCAGGCCGACGGTCTCCAGCAGCCGGTTCACCGCGCCGTCGTCGGTCCTGAGCAGGAAGGCGAACATCACCCCGGTGGCGACCAGGCCGGTGACGGCGGGCATGAAGACGCCGAGCCGCCACACCGCGCGCCAGCGCACCACGGCGGAGTTGATGCCGACGGCCATCAGCAGGGCGAGCGCCAGCATCATCGGGACCTGGACGACGAGGATCTCGGCGGTGTTGCGCAGGGCCGTCCAGAACAGCGGATCGCCCAGCAGGCGCCGGTAGTTGGCGAGTCCGGCGGCGCGGGTGGCGGCGCCGGCGCCGGTGGTGAAGGAGAGCAGCAGGGAGTCGACGATCGGGTAGGCCTTGAACACGCCGAAGGTGACCAGGGCCGGGGCGAGCAGCAGGTACGGCAGGGCGGCGCGGCGCCGGCGGGCGCCGCGGCGGGTCCGTACGGTCCCGTTGGCCAGGGCGACGGAAGGGGCGGCGGGCGAAGTGGCGGCGGTCATGCGATCGTTCGGCCGGTCTGCTGGGCGAGCTGCCTGGCGGCGTCCTGCAGGACGGTGGCCGGGTCGCCGGACTTGAGGAAGACCTTCGTCTGGGCGTCGCCGGCGAGCTTGAGGGCGCGGGCGTAGTCGCCGGAGTAGTCGGTCGGGTCGCCGCCGTCGACGGCCAGGTCCGCGAAGGTCTTCAGGACGGGCTGGCCGCCGAAGTACGGGTGCGGCGCGGCGTACATCGGGTCGGCGTAGGCCGCGGTGAGCGCCGGGAAGACACCGCCGGCGGCGAACATGGCGTTGACGGAGGCCGGGCGGGTGAGCGCGTACTCGACGAACTTCCAGGCGGCGCGGCGGCGCGGACTGGAGGCCGCGACGGCCAGGTGGGTGGAGTTCACCAGGGCCGTGCGCTTGCCGCCCGGTATGACGGCCGGGGGCTTGGCGAGGCGCCAGCTGCCGCTCTGGTCGGGGAACTTGGACTCCAGGTAGTGCGCGGCCCAGGCGGGCATCGGGGCGACGGCGAGCTTGCCCGCCTTCATCAGGGCGGCCCAGCCCTGGTCGCCGGGGGCGTCGGCGACCAGCCCGGCCGCGTCCAGGCGCTTGATGATGGCGAGGGCGCGGACGTCCGGCTCGGAACCGAGGGTGATCTTCCCCTGGAGGTCGAAGTAGAACGCGCCCTGGAGTTGCATCAGGGACTGCAGGAAGTCGAGGTCGGGGTCGGGGTTGGCGGCCTTGTTGATGCCGATGAGGGAGATGCCGGGGTTGGCGGCCTTGAAGCGGTCGGCGACGGCGATCAGGTCGTCCCAGGTGGCGAGGGTGGTCGGGTCGATGCCCGCCTTGTCGAAGCAGTCCTGGCGGTAGAAGAAGCCGAGCGGGTTGACCTCCCAGGGCAGCGCGTGGACGTGGCCGTCCTTGCCGGTGACGACGGGCCACAGGCCCTTGGCGAACGCGTCCTTGTGGGCGGTCGCACCGAACTGCGAGAGGTCGGCGAGGCCGCCGGGGAACTTGTCCAGGTAGCCGGGCAGGTAGTCGCAGCCGATGTGCAGCACGTCGCCGAGACCCTGCCCGCCGGCCGCGAGACCGACGGTGATCTTGTCCCAGATGGCCGGGTTGCCGATGTCCTGGACGTCGACCTTGATGCCGGGGTTGTCCTGCTCGAACGCCGGGACGACTCCGCGCAGCGCGGCGGCGGCCGTGGCCCAGGACCAGACGGTGACGGTCCCGGTGTCGGCGTCCCCACCCGAGCCCCCGCCCGGATCGGACCCGCCGCAGGCCGCGAGGGCGCCACCGGCGGCCAGGGCGAGCAGGCCGGCTCCCGAGGCGCGGAGCAGGTCGCGCCGAGAAAGGTGTGACATTGCATTCCTCCTGATGGGGTGGCGCCGGGCGGAGAGGAAACGAGGGGCAGTGCGCTCGAAGGGCGTCGATTTGAACGTTCAAACCCACAAAACAAACCACAACCCAACAGGTTCACACGAGCGGGAGACAGCAAACGCCCGCCCTCCCCGCGCCGTCAACCCCTGCGCACCCGAGGGCGGGCTCCGCAACCGTTCCGTTATCACCGGCCCGCCCGACCCGCCCAGGCAGCGGCGTGCACCGCCCGTCAGTCGGCGGCCGTCCAGGCACCGGCGATCTCGGCGGCGACGTCCTGAATGAGCGTCAGGAACACGTCGACCAGCGGGGTGAGCGAGGTCTCGGCGGCGGTGGTCGCGTAGAGGCGGCGGTGCAGCTGCGGGTGGGCGAGTGCGCGGTGGGTGGTGCCGGGCACATGGGTCAGAGCGAGGCGGGAGACCAGGGCCACCCCGATGCCGGTGCCGACCAGGGCCTGGGCCACGTCGTAGGAGGCGGTCTGGAACCGGATCCGGGGCGTGAAACCCGCCCCGGCGGCGGCCAGGTCGAACTGCTCGCGGGCGGCGTGGCCGGCGACGATGGCCACCCACGCCTCGTCCCGTAGCTCGTCCAGGCGCAGCGGGGTGTCCGGATCCGACCCGATGGCCGCGGGGTGGTCGTCGGGGAGCACCACCACCATCGGGTCGTGCAGCAGCGGGTGGACAGCCACGCCCGGGAGCGGCTCGGGCGGCGCGGCCCAGGTGGCGATGACGGCCAGGTCGAGCCGGCCCTCGGCGATCTCGGCCATCCCGCGCGCCGAGGCCACGTCCTCCACCGAGACGTCCGCCTCCGGGTGCCGGTGGCGCAGCGCGGTCAGCGCGGGCGGCAGCAGGTGGAGGGCGGCGGCCTGGAAGGCGCCCACCCGCAGCCGCAGCGCGAGGTGCCCGAGCAGGGCGGCGAGCCGTTCAGCGGCCTCGTCCGCCTCCTGCTCGATCCGGCGCCCGTGCTCGGCGAGCAGCGCCCCGGCCACGGTGAGGCTCGCCCCGCGCGGCCCGCGCCGCACCAGCGGGACCCCCCAGTCCCGCTCTGCCCGGGCGACCTGCTGGGTCACCGCCGCCGGGGTGAGCCCGAGGGCCTGCGCGGCGCGAGCGAGGGAGCCGAAGCGGTCGATCAGCGCGAGCAGCCGGAGCTGGTCGGGGTCCGGCCTGGCCGGGGAGCTTGGCATTCAGGAATCTTAAGACTGTGCCGCGCATCGGCGACTTCTCTGAATGCTCGGGCCGTACGAGTCTGGCCGGGAACGCCCCTCCGCTGCCTGCCGAAAGGCCCGTCCGCCGTGCCCACCCACCTGCTCCTCTTCGTGACCACCACCTGGCTGCTGGCCATGCTCCCGGGCGCTGGACAGGCCCTCATGCTGCGGCAGACCCTGACCGGCGGCGCACACCTGGCCCGCGCCACCATCGCGGGCAACGCCACCGGGCTGGTGTTCTGGTCCACCGCGGCCGCGGCCGGGCTGTCGGCCGCCCTGCTGGCCGACCCGGGCGCGTACGCCGTCGTGCGGGTGGTGGGCGGACTGGTCCTGATCGTGCTCGGAATCACCACCCTGCGGTCCGCCCGGCGAGCGCCGGACACGCCCGCGCCGAGCGCCGAGCCCGGGCAACGGAGCTGGTGGGGCGCGTACACGGCGGGCCTCGGGACGAACCTCGGCAACCCGAAGGCCGGAGTGTTCGCGATCTCGGTGCTGCCCCAGTTCGTCACGGCCCACGGCCCGGTCCTGCTGTCGACCATCGCCATGGGGGCCCTCTGGGCCCTGGTCACCGCCTGCTGGTACCTGCTGTTCACCTGGGCCGTCAGCCGGGGCCGCGCCCTGGTGTCGAGCCCAGCCGTCCGCCGCGGCCTGAGCACGGTGACCGGCGTGGTCCTGCTGGCCCTGGGCGCGGCGGTGGCCGGCGGCCTGTGACGGTCGACGTGCTCTTCCCGAGGAGGCGCGCGGGCGACAGGTGGCAGCCGTCGTGGTCGGCTCAGGCGAGCACGACCGGGGCGCCCGTCAAGTCCACGCCTGCGCGGCGCAGGTCGATGAGGGCGGCGTCAGTGGTGTCCGGGGCGACGCCGGCCGTGTAGTCCAGCAGGACGCGGGTGTCGAAGCCGGCCTTCACGGCGTCCAGGGCGGTGGCCTTGACGCAGTGGTCGGTGGCGATGCCGACCACGTCGACGGCGTCCACGCCCTGGTCGTGCAGCCAGTCGGCGAGCAGGGTGCCGTCGGCGGTGAAGCCTTCGAAGCCGCTCTTGGAGGCGGAGTGGGCGCCCTTGTAGAAGACCTCGTCCACCGCGCCGGCCTCGACGGCGGGGGTGAAGGCGGGGTGGAACTCGCCGCCCTCGGTGCCGACCACGCAGTGCACCGGGAAGGAGTCGCGGAAGTCCGGGCGCTCGGAGAAGTGGCTGCCCGGATCGACGTGGTGGTCCCGGGTGGCGACCACCCGGGACCAGCCCTCCCGCCCGGGGCCCTGGACCAGCTCGGCGATCGCCCGTGCCCGGTCGGCGCCGCCGCCGACCGGGACGCTTCCGCCCTCGCAGAAGTCCTTCTGCACATCCACCACGATCAGCGCACGCGTCATCGAACGGCCTTTCCTCAGCAGGGATCCCACGGACTCGCGGCCCAGCTTGGCGGCTTGACGGGCCGTGGACGAAGCGACCGGGCGGCCGTTCACCCGAACGGGTTTCGGATGGCGGTACGGCACATGACGCGGAGGGCAAGGGCGGGCCCCCGGTCCATGCCCCGGCCGTGCCGCGCCCCCCATGCTTCACGTCACGATCCCGCCCCTTGGAGCCCAGCCATGGACAGACCGGCAGCACGGCCGACTCGGTCTCTGGAGGAGACCTCGCCCGGCTACTACGTGATCGCCGACTCGGGCTGTCCGGCGTGAGCGTCCTCACCGACTGAACGGGCTGCGCGAGAAGTCGGCCGGGCCGACTTCTCGCGCAGTCGTCTCCTTGTCCCTCAGCGGCACAGGGCCGCGTCCACGACGGCCTGCACCTTCCGCACGCCCGCCTCGTCGGACGGACTGCGGGTCACCGCGACGTACGCCGCACGACCGCCCTCGGTGGCGTCCAGGGTGATCCCGCTGACCACCCGGTAGCGGGTCGGGTTAACCCCCCAGCCCTTCATCGGCTTCTGACACGTATGCGAACCCGTAGATCTCGGTCCGGATTTCCGCCGAGCCATTGAGGGCGGGCTGTTCCCGCGCCTACACTCGCCCGGCCGTGACCTCGTGTCCCGGAGCTCCCTCGCGTACCCGGTGTCGCACGATCCGATCCTGGTACCGGCCTTTGTCCCCCAACCCACCCTCGTGGAGGACCACTTGAAGGCTCCAAGCATGCGCCGAATACTCCTGGCAGGGGTGAGCAGCCTGGCCCTCGCGGCCTCCGGCGCGCTCGCCGTGCCGACGGTCACCAGTGCCGTGGCCGCCGTCGGCTACCCGGCGGTGCACCCCGCGGTGGCCGACTACAGCCAGGTGTCGACCGGCACCACTCCCCCCACCCCGGCGCAGTGCTCGTCGGCGGGCCGCCGCTGCTTCAGTCCGCAGGGCATCCGGGCCGCCTACAACCTGGGCCCGCTGTACGCCAACGGCTTCGACGGCCGCGGCCAGACGATCGCGATCCTCGACTCGTACGGCAGCGACACCATGGCGCACGACCTGCACGTCTTCGACCAGGCCTTCGGCGTCAACGCGATGTGCGGCGAGGAGGGCGTGACCTGCCAGCCGGGCATGCCGACCTTCAGCGAGCTGCACGTCCAGGGCGCGCCGGGCACCACAGCGCCGCCGGGCACCAGCCAGGGCACCGGCCAGGAGAGCAAGGCCGCCTGGGCGCTGGAGGTCGCGCTCGACGTCGAGACCGCGCACGCGATGGCCCCCGGCGCCAACATCCTGCTGGTCAGCACCCCCACCGCCGAGACGCTCGGCGTCCAGGGCCTGCCCACCCTGATGGACGCCGAGCAGTACGTGGTCGACCACCACCTGGCGAACGTCATCTCACAGTCCTTCGCCTCCGCCGAGGGCGCGTTCGCGAGCAGCCAGTCGATCGAGCCGCTGCGGCACGCCTTCAAGTCGGCGGCCCTGAACGGCGTCACGGTGCTCGGCTCCACCGGCGACAACGGCACGGCCGGCTCCGAGAAGACCCCGGTGAAGTCGGGCGGCTCCACCCTCCCGTACCCGTCCGTGGAATGGCCGGCCTCCGACCCGCTGGTGACCGCCGTCGGCGGCACGTTCCTGTGCACCGACCCCGGCGCGACCGGCGGCCGAACCGTGGACAGCACCGACAACCCGGCCGCCTGCCAGGCCAACGCCGGTGCGTCCGAGGTGGGTTGGAGCGGCTCGGGCGGCGGGTTCAGCCAGGTCTTCGACAAGCCCGCCTACCAGTCGGCACTGCCCGCCGGCTCCACCGCGATCGGCACCAAGCGCGCCACGCCGGACGTGGCCCTGCAGGCCGCCCCCGGCACTGGCGCGCTGGTCTACCTGTCGCTGCCGCCGGACGGCTCCTCCGGCCTCAAGTGCGGCGCCACGCCGTGCAGCACGGGCTGGTACGACATCGGCGGCACCTCGCTGTCCTGCCCGCAGTGGGCCGGCCTGGTCTCGATCGCGGACCAGATCAACGGCGGCGGCCTCGGCCAGATCAACCCGGCCCTGTACAAGCTGGCCGCCGCCCCGGCCACCTACGCGGCCGACTTCAACGACGTGACCCTCGGCAACAACACCACCGACCCCACAGTGCCGGGCTACTCCGCCACCACCGGCTGGGACCCGGTCACGGGCCTGGGCACGCCCAACGCGGCGAAGCTGCTGCCCGACCTGGTCAGCGCCTCCCACTCGGGCTGATACACCGGGGCGGAGGCCCCACAACACCTTTGCCCCGTCGAGCCGTTGATCGGCGGGGCAAAGGCGCAGCGCGAGAAGGCGGCCGGCCCACGCTGGTGCGGCTGCCATCATGTGTCGGTGTCGGTGTCAGGCTGGACCGAGAGGACGATCTTGCCGCGAGTGCGCCCCGACTCGCTGACGGCGTGGGCTTCGGCGGCGCGCTCCAGCGGGTACGTGTGCGCCACGGACGCCCGCAGCAGGCCCCGGTCGACGAGGTTCGCCAGGGCGGCCAGGTCCGCACCGGACGGGGTGAAGGACAGCTCGACCAGCCCGAGACCGAGCGCGTCGGCGCGGGCCCGCAGGGCGGTGCGGTCCGGGCCGGTGCCGCGCACGTCGACCAGGACTCCGCCGGGCCTGAGGACGTCGAGCGACCGCAGACCGTAGTCGCCGCTGATCGGGTCGATCACCGCGTCAACCCGGCGGCCGTCGGCGGCCAGCTCGGCGGCGAAGTCCGTCGCCGTGTAGTCGAGCACCTCGTCCGCGCCCAACCCGCGCACGAAGGCGTGGTTGGCCTCGCGAGCCGTGCCGATGACGTGGGCACCGCGCGCTTTGGCGAGCTGGACCGCGAGGTGGCCGACGCCGCCCGCCGCCGCGTGGACCAGCACCCGGCCTCCTTCCCCCACCGCGCTCGCCCGCTCCAGCGCCTGCCATGCCGTCAGCGCGGTCACCGGCAGGGCCGCCGCCTCGCACAGCCCCGTGCGCCGGGGCGCGGCGGCCAGCTGGGACTCGGGGACGGCCGCGTACTCGGCGTAGGAGCCGCGCGGCGGGATCGTCACCCCGTAGACGCGCTGGCCCGGCTCGAACCGGGTGGCGCCCGGGCCGTTCGCCTCGACCGTCCCGGCCAGGTCGAGGCCGATCGGGAACGGCGGGGTTCCGAACCGGCGCACCTGGCCGGAGCGGATGCGCCAGTCGGCGGGATTGACCCCGGCGTACGCGATCCTGACCAGCACCTCGCCCGGGCCCGGCTCCGGCACCGGCACCGGCACCGGCAACCAGGCCTCCTCCAGCATGTCCGGCCCACCGTATTCGCGGACGACAATCGCACGCATACCGCTGCCCATGGGATCCCCCTCGGTGACCACCGCCGACGGGAAACGGGCCGCTCCCGATCGCCTCGCCGTGACGATCATCCTGGTAGGCACAGGTATCGTTTGTGAAGTAGGTACCTGAATGATATTCAGGTACCTCATGGATACCAACCCGCGCCGCGACCCCGCCGACCTCCCTGCCGACCTCCTCGCGACCTACCGCCGTGACTGCCCCTCCCGCACCGTCGTCGAGGTCCTCGCCAACAAGTGGTCCCTCTACGTCCTCGCCGCCCTGCGCCGCTCCGCCGAACCCCTGCGGTTCAGCCGACTGCGCCGCCAACTCGACGGCGTCACACAGAAGATGCTCACCCAGACCCTGCGATCCCTCGAACGCGACGGCCTCGTCGCCCGCACCGTCTACCCCACCGTCCCCCCGCGCGTCGAATACTCCCTCACCGACCTCGGCCACGCCGCCGGCGAACTCACCACCGCCGTCGCCGACTGGGCCATCGACCACGCCGCCCGCGTCCACGCCGCCCGCGCCGCCTTCGACGCCCGCGCCGAGACGCTCAGCCCTCGCTAGGACTGCGACCATGACGTGGTGAGCACCGACATAGCGTTCTTCCTCGCGCCCGATGACCGTAGCGCCGCCGGCACGCACCTGGGAGGCCCGAAGAGCCGGTTCACATCGGTGACCGGCCGCCACTTCTACGCCGACGACGCGGTGAACGAGTGGGACACCTACTTTGCGAGCCCGTCGCCGGACCGGACCTTCTGGCAGCGCACCAACTGGATCGTGCCCGTGACCAACGACGGCAGCGGCATGTTCGCCCTTCCGGCCAGGCTGACCTCCGCGCTGGCCAGCGCCGACGCGGAGGAACTGGAGGAGCTCGCCGACCGCTGGAGCGAAAGACTCCGCCGCGAGGACGGCGACGACATGACCGACGACGACCTCCTCGCCATCGTGCGATCAGTCGCGCAGCTGGCAACCAGCGCCGTGACCACCGGAGGCAGCCTCTACTGCTGGTTCTACTGAGCCTGCGGCAGCCCTTCTACTGCTTCGACCGGCGGTGTGCTTCCAGGCCTTCGACGATCGCCTGTGCGACGGGAGACGGGTCTGATCCGTCCACGGCGAAGCCGTCGACGACCTCGACTCCGGGCTGGGCCATCATCCGGGGTGTGACCCCGCGGTGGGGCCAGGTCGCGGTGTGCACCATGAAGGGGTGGCACAGGTACACGTCGCCGGCCCGGCCGGTGACGTGGACGACCTGCCGGTGCAGGACCGAGGGCCGCAAGGCCTCGACGACGGCGCACCCGGACATCCCCGCCTCCCCGGCCCGGGCCAGCACTGGTGGGACGAACAGGTGCGATCCCACCAGCAGCCGCGTCGGCGCGTCCTCGGGGCCGACGTCGGAGAACAGGAAGAACGCGGTCAGTCCGCGGCCACGGGAGCGGACGTCCGTCCAATAGTCCTCGCCGCCCCACCAGTTGCCCTCGACGTGGTAACCGGTACCGGGCCAGTCCTCGGACGGGAACCGCACCGGGACCTCGCCGCCCACCGTCGGCCTCCTGGTCCACCGCCCCTCACCGATGAGCCGGTCATGGGCCGCGCCGAGCTTCGGCGAGGCGGCGGCCACGGCGAACGGCTCGGTGTCGGGCAGGACAGTCGCACGATCGGCGCCGTCCACGTTCCACGGTCCCCGCGAAGCACGCCCCGGTCGGCCAGCGCGGCCCACAGGTCCTCCCGACAGGCGGCCGCCGTGGCACTGTCGAACGCCTGGTCGAGGTGGACCTTTACAGCGGGCGGCCCAACCCGCGGTTTCCACTGCGGCCCGCCGCCGTCGACGAGTTGAGGCGTCGGATCTCGGCGCTCACACCGGCGGCCGAAGGCGGGCGACTGTACGACGGGCTCGGCTACCGAGGACTGCGGGTCCTGACCGGCCGGGACGACACCGCCGCCGGGATCGTGGTCTCCGGCGGGCTGGTGACCCTCCGCACCCCGGACGGCTCACTGCGCCGCCTGCGGGACCCTGGGCGAGCGTTGGAACGCTGGCTCCTCGACCAGGGTGTAGAAGACCTGGACCCCGAACTCGTCTCGACGGTCCGCGAGGAGCTCGCACGCTGAGACGCGCGAGAAGTCAGCTGGGCCGACTTCTCGTGCGGGCGGCGCTTTGGGGGGCGGTCAGCCGGACGGGTCCTGGGCGGCTTGCCGGAGCACGGCGCGCAGCAGGGCGTCCGCATGGCCGGGCGTGGCGAGCCATCGCCGCATCTCGACATGGGCGGCGTGGCGGCGGGGGCTGATGGCGCGGACCGGGCGGGAGAACTGGGCGTTCAGGCACCACCAGCGGGAGAGCCGGGCCCAGGCGCGGCGGGTGCTCACTCGGGGTCCGTGACGCAGAGGTAGATCGGGTGGGTGGACTCGATCCCGATGTACGCGATCGCCCGCACCGCGCCGAACTCGACCAGCTGGTGGGCGATCCGGGCGGCGGAGGCCTCGCTGAACAGGTCGGCGAGGTAGCCGGCCTGGTCGTCGTCGAGCGGGAGCCGGGCGAGGCTGACGCGGATGGCGTCGAGGGCATCGGAGAGCTTGGCGAAGGTGGCGGCCCTGGTGATGCCCTTGATCTCCACCGAGACGGGGAAGGGGAGTTCGACGTTCACCGCGCGCCTCCTTCGAGCAGCGCCCACATCACCTTGCCGATGCCGCCGGGGCGGGGGTGGCAGCCCCAGCTCGCGGCGAGCTGGGAGACGAGCCAGAGGCCACGGCCCGCCTCGGCATCCTCGGGGGCGGGGTGCACGGCGGGCCGACGCGGGTCCGCGTCGTGGACTTCGATGCGGAGGGAGGCGGGCAGGAGTTCGAGCTGGAGGTAGATGAGCCGCCCGGACGGGGTCTTGGCGTGCAGGACGGCGTTGGTGAGGAACTCGCTGAGGATCAACTCACCGGAGTCGCGGAGTGATTCGCCGCGCCGGTGGCCGGCGAGGAAGGTGCGGAGCTGACGTCGGGCGAAGCCGACGGACTGGTGGTGCCGGGGCAGCCAGCAGGAGTACTCGCTGGCGGGGCCGGGCGGCTTCTCCAACGTTCCGGGCATGGCAGGGCCTCCTCCGGGAGTGATGGGAAAGATCGCGATCCGAGCCCAGGCAAAGAGATGCCCGAGCAGTGATCCATCGCGATCACGCTGTGTGGTGCAATGCACTACGCCAAGTAGCATGCCTCCTGCGGACGCTTCGTCGCAACACTGGACATCAATTCGCATATGCTCTTTTGGAACTGATGTGACGAAGCCCCATCCATCACGTCAGACTGTCGTGCAACAACAGAGCGCGATGAGGGGAGGTCGGTGCGTGACCGCAATGCCAACGGTGCGCCGCCGGATGCTGGGTGCGGAGCTCCGGAAGATCCGGGATGGCCTGCGCCTCACGGTTGACGAGGTCGCGGCCCGGCTCGGCTGGCACCAGTCCAAGGTCAGCCGGCTGGAGAACGGCCGCTATGGTGTACGTGCGAACGAGGTCGGGATACTGCTCGACGTCTACCAGGTCACCGACCCGGAAACCCGCGAGGCACTCGCAACGCTGGCGCGCGAAGGCAAGCGTCGAGTCTGGTGGCAGCCATACTCCGATGTGATCACACAGCACTACGCTTCGTTCATCAGCTTCGAGGCGGAGGCGGTGTCGATCCGGAACTTCGAGTCGTCGCTCGTGCCGGGCCTGCTCCAGACTGCCGACTACGCACGTGCCCTGATCCGGCAGCTCGAGTCAGAGGCCACATCTGATGAGGTCAACGCGCTGGTCGACGTGCGCTTGGCTCGCCAGAACGCGACGCTGCGGCGCGAGGATCCGTTGAAACTCTGGGCGATCGTGGACGAGGCCGCGCTTCGCCGCCTGATCGGCAGCCAGGCCATCATGGCAAAGCAGTTGCAGCAGCTCGCTGCCGTCTCCAAGGAACCACACGTGACCTTGCAGGTGGTGCCGTTCTCGGCTGGCGCTCACGCAGGCATTCATGGATCGTTCGCAGTTCTGGAGTTTCCTGTCCGAGGAGATCTCGACGTGGTGTACACCGAGGCGCTGACGAGTAGCCTCTACCTCGAACGAGATAACGACGTCGCAGCCTACGACCAGGCGTTTGATCGACTGCGGGCAGCAGCTCTCGACGTTGCGCCGTCACGACGGCTTATCGCGCAGATCGCAAAGGAACTTGAGTGATGATCACCCCTCATAGCGGCTTGGACCTGAGTCGTGCTACCTGGCGCAAGAGCAGGTTCAGTGCCAACCAAGGAAACTGCGTCGAGGTCTCCGACGACTTCCCCGGAATCGTCCCAGTTCGAGACTCCAAGGACCCCAACGGCCCTGCGCTCGCCTTCCCGGCTGACGCGTGGAGGGCATTCATCGCCGCTATCAAGGACCGGGACATCCCCAACATCTGAACAGGGCTGCGCGAGAAGTCGGCCGGGTCGACTTCTCGCGCAGTCCATCGTTCAGCGGCCGACTTCGCGTAGGCGGAAGTCCTCCACCGTCTCCCTTCGGATCAGCAGGCGGGCGCGACCATCGCGAACCGCCGCCACCGCCGGGCGGCCTACCAGGTTGTAGCCGGACGCCATCGAGAGCTGGTACGCGCCGGCCGCTGGTACCGCGAGCAGATCGCCCGGGCGAAGGTCGGCGGGCAGCACGGCGTCGCGTACCAGCACGTCGCCCGCCTCGCAGTGGCGGCCGACCACGTCCACCCGGGCCGTGCCCGCGTCGGACCGCCGGCCCACCAGCCGGACGCTGTACTCCGATCCGTACAGCGCCGGGCGCGGGTTGTCGCTCATCCCGCCGTCCACCGCCGCGAAGCAGTGGCCGTCGGCGCCGTGCTTCACCGACAGCACCCGGTAGACCGCCACTCCCGCCGGCCCGGCGACGGCCCGGCCCGGCTCGACGATCAGTCGCGGCACTTCCAACCCGGCCTCCGCGCAGCGCACGGCCAGCCGATCCGTCACCCGGACCGCGAACTCGGGGAGGTCGAACCCCTCATCCCCAGGTAGGTACTTGATTCCGTGCCCGCCACCGAGGTCGAGTTCGGGCAGCTCCACGCCGTGCCGCTCCCGCACCTCGGCCAGCAGCCGCACCAGCGCGTCCACCGCCCGCAGGTACGGTTCCACCTCCGTGATCTGCGAGCCCAAGTGGCAATGCAGCCCCGCCAGTTCCAGGCCTGGCTGGTCGAGCACCCGGGCGATCGCATCGGCCGCGTCGCCGCCCTCGATCGGGAAGCCGAACTTCTGCCCACCCATGCCGGTCCGCACCGCCGCGTGATGCCCCGCCGCGATCCCGGGCACCACCCGCACCAGCACCTTCTGCGGGGTGTCCGCAGCCACCAACGCGGCCAGCCTGGCGATCTCCGCCGGGCCGTCGATCACGATCCGCCCGACCCGCAGCCGCCGCGCCAGCCGCAGCTCCTCCGGGGACTTGGCGTTGCCGTGCAGCAGGATCCGCTGCGCCGGGAAGCCGGCCGAGACCGCGAGCCACAGTTCGCCGGAGGAGCATACGTCCAGGCCGAGCCCCTCCTCCCCCACCCAGTCGGCCATCGCGCTGCACAGGAAGGCCTTGGCCGCGTACAGCACCTCGGCGTGCGGCAGCGCCCGCCGGTAGGCCCGCGCACGACTGCGCACCTCGCCCTCGTCCAGCACGTACAGCGGCGTGCCGAACCGCTCGGCCGCCTCCACCAGCCCGACCCCGCCGACCAGCAGATCGGCTCCCGGGCCCGGCCGCGCCGAGGCCGGCCAGGGGCCGCCGAGCGCATCGGCGGGGTCGGGGGCGGGGACGGAAGAAACAGCAGGGGCAGCGAGCTGGGTCATGGTGGCACTCCTCCGGGTCAGTCTTCGAACTGCATCGCGATGCGGCAGTGCGCCGGGCGGCTGCGGTCGTGGGCGGTGGCCGGCTCCGGGGTCCGTACCGTGGGTTCCGGCTGCTCGGCCGGACGGTCGACGAGCCGGACCACCCGGCGTAGCGGAGGTTCGACGGCGAGGGCGGTGTCGTTCATGGCTGGGGTCCCTTCGGACGGTGGGCCGCTCGGCCCGGACACCTCCAGTGGAAACCCTCCGCACACCGATCGCACCCGCCCTTGACACAGGCCGTACGCCCCGGCCGCCGACCTTGACGCCCTCCTGACACACGCCCGGAACGGACGTTCGAGTCGATCGCGCACGGTGTCAGGGAGCTGTCAAGAACGGCCGCTTCCCCGCCAAGCCCGCGTCAACGGCCGCATGCGCCGAGGAATCCGGTGGTGGGCTGTGCGCCGTTCCCCCGTCGCCACCGAGCCCGCCGCCCTTCGACCGGGCGGCCCGGAAGGTCCCCGAGACGATGCACCGTTCGGCCCTCACTCCACCGGACACCACCAGCGACCGGCAGAACTGGTTCCGCCGCCCGGACCGTACGCCCGAGCCGCCACCGGAACACCCGAGCCACCGGCCGTCCGCGCCCCGGGGCCGCCGCACGCTGATCAACCGGCAGCAGCTCGCCGAGGCGCTGCCCGCCGCCGTCCGCAAGCTGCACCCGCGCACGATGATGCGCAACCCGGTGATGCTCGTGGTCGAGACCGGCTCGGCGCTGACCACGATCAGCGCCGTCATCCACCCGGGCGTCTTCGCCTGGGTGATCTCCTTCTGGCTCTGGCTGACCGTGCTGTTCGCCAACCTCGCCGAGGCCGTCGCCGAGGCGCGCGGCAAGGCGCAGGCCGACTCGCTGCGCCGCGCCCAGGCCGGGACGACGGCCCGGCGGCTGCTGCACTGGCGGGTCGGCACCCGCGACCACCGCCACGAGGTGCTCCCCGCCGAGGAGTTGATGCTGCACGACATCGTGCTCGTCCCGGCCGGGGAAGTCATCCCGCAGGACGGCGAGGTGGTCGAGGGCGTGGCGAGCGTCGACGAGTCGCCGATCACCGGCGAGTCCGCGCCCGTGATCCGCGAGTCCGGCGGCGACCGTACGGCCGTCACCGGCGGGACGAAGGTGCTCTCCGACCACCTGGTCGTCCGGGTGACCTCGCGCCCCGGGCAGAGTTTCGTGGACCGGATGATCGCGCTGGTCGAGGGCGCCGACCGGCAGAAGACGCCGAACGAGATCGCGCTGAACATCCTGCTCGCCTCCCTCACCATCGTCTTCCTGCTGTCCGTCGTCTCGCTCCAGCCGATGGCGATCTACGCCCACGCCCCGCAGACCACCATCGTGCTGGTGGCGTTGATGGTCGCGCTGATCCCGACCACCATCGGTGCCCTGCTGTCGGCGATCGGCATCGCCGGGATGGACCGGCTGGTCCAGCGCAATGTGATCGCCCTGTCCGGCCGGGCAGTTGAGGCTGCGGGCGACGTGGACGTGCTACTGCTGGACAAGACCGGCACCATCACCCACGGCAACCGCCGGGCCGTCGCGCTGCACCCGCTGCCCGGCGCGAGCACCGAACAGCTCGCCGAGGCAGCCCGGTTGGCGTCGGTCGCGGACGAGACCCCGGAGGGGCGCTCGATCGTCGAACTGACGGACCGCCAGTATTGGATATCGCCACGCTCTCCCGGCGAACTGGGCGAGCAGCGGCCCGTCCCGTTCAGCGCGCACAGCCGGATGAGCGGCGTGGACCTCACCTGGTCCGACGGCAGCGGCTGCCTGATCCGCAAGGGCGCGGCGGCGGCCGTCGCCCGCTGGGTGGTGGACTCCGGCGGACGGATCCCCATGGAGGCCAAGCCGCTGGTCGACGGGATCGCCGAGGCCGGCGGCACCCCGCTGCTGGTCGCCGTGCACGACCGGCACGGCGCCCGCGCGCTGGGCGTGGTCGAGCTCAAGGACGTGGTCAAGGAGGGCATCGCCGAACGCTTCGCCGAGCTGCGGCGAATGGGCATCCGCACCGTGATGGTCACCGGCGACAACGCGCTGACCGCCAGGGCGATCGCCGACGAGGCCGGGGTGGACGACTTCCTCGCGGAGGCCACCCCCGAGGACAAGCTCGCCCACCTGCGGCGCGAACAGGCCGCCGGGAACATGGTCGCGATGACGGGCGACGGCACCAACGACGCGCCCGCCCTCGCCCAGGCCGACGTCGGCGTGGCGATGAACTCCGGCACCCCGGCCGCCAAGGAGGCCGGCAACATGGTCGACCTCGACTCCAACCCGGCGAAGCTGATCGACATCGTCCGGGTCGGCAAGCAACTCCTCATCACCCGGGGCGCGTTGACCACCTTCTCGATCACCAACGACGTGGCCAAGTTCTTCGCGATCATCCCCGCGATGTTCGCGAACGCCTACCCCGGGCTGCACCACCTCAACATCATGGGCCTGCACAGCCCCACCTCGGCGATCGCCTCCGCGATCATCTTCAACGCGCTGATCATCATCGCCCTGATCCCGCTGGCGCTACGCGGCGTGCGTTACCAGCCCGCCTCCGCGACCGAGCTGCTGCGGCGCAATCTGCGGGTGTACGGGCTGGGCGGGCTGGTCCTGCCGTTCCTCGGCATCAAGGCGATCGACCTGCTGATCGAGTTCGTGCCGGGCCTCGGGTGACTCCGATCGGGGGCGCCTGTCAGCAGGCCGTCAAGAAAGCGTGTGACCGGCGTCATGGTCGTGTCAGCGCCGGTACGGACGAGGTGGTTCCGGGGTTCACTGGAGCCATCCGAAGCAAGGAGCACCCAACCGGCGGAACTCGGCCGGAGTGAGCTACCGGAGAGACGGAGGCGAACGGCCATGACCGGAACCACGAGCGGGACCACCCGGGTGATCGTCGGTCTGAGCGGATCACTGAGCAGCCTGGCCGCCCTCTACCACTCCGTCGGCGAGGCGGCCCGGCACGCGGCCGTGCTGGTGCCCGTCGCCGCCTGGACGGTGGGCGACAAGGACGGGCTGCGCCCGCTGTCCGAGCTGGAGCACGCCGCCCGGCGGCGCCTGGACGTCGCTTTCGAGCAGGCCTACGGCGGCTACCCGTCCGGCCTGGTCATCCGCCCGATGGTGGTGAACGCCGATCCGGGGCCCGCCCTGGTCGCCGCCGTCACCGGGGCGGACGACCTGCTCGTCCTCGGCGCCGCCGCCCGGCGCCGCTTCGACCGGCTGCGCGGCACGTCGGTGGCCCGGTACTGCCGGCACCGGGCGGGCTGCCGGGTGGTCGAGGTCTCGCCGTCGGCGCTGCTGACCCGGCTGGAGCTGCCCGCCCGTACGGGGGCACCGCTGCCGCTGCTCGCCTGGTAGCCGAGGGTCACGCCGGGTCCGGCAGGTGTGCGCTGAGCCAGCCGAGCGAGGCCGGGATCAGCCGGTCCCAGGTGGTGAAGTTGTGGCCGCCGGTGTCCACCGTCGCCTGGGCCACCACCAGCGGTGGCCGGGCCTTCGCCGCGAAGGCGGTGGAGTCGGCGTACGTGCCGCCGTCCTGCTTGCTGTCGGCGAGCAGCACGGCGAGCGCGGGCACCGGCAGGTGGGCCAGGCGCCAGTTCAGGTCGGCCTCGTTCCGGCGCTGCGCGCTGCCGCCGAAGAGGTCTCCGGTGGTCACGTCCTCCGCCGCCTTGAAGTAACCGGAGAGCGAGACCGCGACCGGGAACGTGCCCGGGTGCACCATCCCGAGCTTGACGGCGCAGTAGCCGCCGGTGGAGTCGCCCATGACGCCGAGGCTGCCCGCGCCGCCGAGCACCCGGTAGCCGGCCCGCAGGTCGGCGGGCACGTCCGTGGTGAAGTAGCTCTGCGCCTGCGGGCCGTGCGGGACGTCCTCGCACTCGCTGTCCCGGGGCATGCTGGGCGAGGGCCGCATCAGGACCAGGACGGTCGGTTTCATCGCGCCCTTGCCCAGCAGGTCGAGTTCGGTGGCCGGGTAGCGCAGCTTGGTGACCAGGTTGGTGGCGTCGCCGGGGAAGCCGGTCATCACCAGCACGGCGGGGAAGTGCCTGCCCTCGTAGCCGGGCTGGAAGTACTGCGGCGGCAGGTAGACGTACCCGTCGGTGCTCAGGCCCGTGGTGCCGCCGGGCAGCCGCACCCTGTCCAGCCGGCCGATCCGGGACGGGTCCCGGCTGACCGAGCCGGCGCCGGTGATCTTGGCCGTGCCGAGCACCTGCACCCCGGCCGGCCCGCTGTTCGGGGTCCCGCCACTACCCGGGGGCCCGCCGCTGCTCGGGCTCCCGCCACTGCCCGGAGTCCCGCCGGCGCCGTGGATGACGCCGGCGCTGTGCTCGCGCCCGAGCAGGTCGGACCAGCTGCTGTAGAAGACGAAGTAGTCGTTGACGGCGAGCCCGAGCGCGGCGAGCAGCGCCAGCTGGGTGACGGCGATGGTGCCGAGCCGCAGGAACATCGCGGGCCAGCTGCGGACGGCGAGCTTCGGCCAGACCCAGAGCGTGCCGAGCACGGTGAACACCGCGAGCAGCGCCGCCAGCGCCAGCAGCTTGTGA
Organism: Kitasatospora sp. NPDC053057; assembly: GCF_044546945.1. Lineage (NCBI taxonomy): Bacteria > Bacillati > Actinomycetota > Actinomycetes > Kitasatosporales > Streptomycetaceae > Kitasatospora > Kitasatospora sp. NPDC053057. The sequence goes on from NZ_JBITZP010000009.1 coordinate 165,467, forward strand.
CTGGTGAGTCCCATCGGTCCCGGCCTCCCCTACCACTGTGGACCACCGGCCGGGGAACCGGCTCACCTCACTCACCGTAGCCGTGGCTTTCCGGCCAGCGCCTGCCACACCTGGTCGCGCAGGAACGGCGGGTCGGTGAAGCGGATGCCGGTGGCGTCGCGCAGCGCGTTGGCGAAGGCGGGGGCGACCGGGTTGAACGGGCTCTCGCTCATCGACTTGGCGCCGAGCGGCCCGATCGCGTCCGAGGTGGTGCTGAAGTGCACCTCGGTGCGCGGCACGTCGGCGTACGCCGGGAGCCGGTAGCGGCGGAAGGCGGCGGTGGTGACCTCGCCGTGCTCGTCCAGCAGCACGCGTTCGAACAGCGTCGCGCCGAGTGCCTGGGCGACCCCGCCCTCGACCTGGCCGCGGCACTGCATCGGGTTCAGCACCCGCCCGGCGTCGGCGCCGTGGACGCTGCGCAGGATGCGGATCTCCCCGGTGTCGGGGTCGACGGCGATCCGGAACCACTGCGAGTTGAAGGCCACCGAGCGCGGCGAGCCGCCCCAGTGCCCGGCGGCGGAGAGTTCCACCCCGCGGTCGCGCGCGGCCTCGTGCAGCTCCTTCAGCGGGATGCTCCGCCCCTCGCACTCCACCGTCTCCGCGCCGAGCCGCACCAGGGCGCGCGGGCTGCGGGCGTACTCGGCGGCGAAGGCGGTCAGCCCCTCGGCCAGCGCGTCGGCGGCCCGCAGCACCGCCTTTCCGGCGACCACCGTGCCCGCCGAGCCGAAGGCGCCGGTGTCGTGCCGGACCACGTCGGTGTCGGACTGCCGGACGGCGATCCGGTCAACGGTCGTGCCGAGCGCCCCGGCCGCGATCTGCCGGTGCACGGTGGTGGTGCCGTTGCCGAACTCGGCGGTGCCCACGGCCAGGTCGTAGCCGCCGTCGGCGAGCAGGCTGACGGTGGCGTCGGCGAAGTGCCCGCCGGGCGGGCCGGTGGCGATCATCGCCATCGCGAAGCCCTGGCCGACCAGCCAGCCCTCGGGGGCGTCGGCGGCGCTGCGGTCGTCGGCGAGGGCGTCGCGCACCACCTGGAGGCACTGGTCCAGGCCGTAGCTGGCGATGTGCAGGTCCTCCTCCTCGCCGCCGGGGCTGTGCATCGACTCGCCGGGGCCGATCACGTTCCGCTCCCGGAACTCCAGCGGGTCGACGCCGAGCCGGCGGGCGAGCTCGTCCATCGCGGACTCGACGGCGAAGGTCACCTGCCCGAGGCCGTAGCCGCGGAAGGCGCCGGCCGGCACGGCGTTGGTGTACACCGAGTACGCGTCGACCTTCTTGTGCGGCACCCGGTAGACGCCCATCGACTCGCCGACGCTGTGGAACATCACCGCCGGGCCGTGGTTGCCGTACGCCCCGGTGTTCGCCACCACCCGGAACTGCAGCGCGGTCAGCGTGCCGTCGGCCTTCGCGCCCGCCTTGACGGTGATGGTGAACGGGTGCCGGGTGGTGGCGCCGTGGAACTGCTCGGCCCGGGTGAACTCCAGTTTCACCGGGCGGCGCAGGCGCAGCGCGGCGAGCACCGCGATGTCCTCGGTGAGCATCTCCTGCTTGCCGCCGAAGCCGCCGCCGACCCGGCCGGCCACCACCCGGACCCGCTCCTCGGGCAGGTCGTACAGGGCGCACAGGGCGCGCCGGGTGAGGAAGGGCACCTGGGTGCTGGAGCGGACCACGAGCCGGTCCACGGCGCCCTCGGATTCCTCGGATTCCTCGGATTCCTCGAAGTACACCAGGCAGCCGTGGGTCTCCAGGCTGGCGTGCTGGACCCGCTGGGTGCGGAAGGTCTCCTCGTACACCACGTCGGCCTCGGCGAACCCCTGCTCCACGCTGCCGAGTTCACCGTGCACCTCGCCGCAGACGTTGTCCTGCGGACGGGCGATCCGCGACTCCGCGCCCTTGGGGTGCAGCACGGGCGCGCCGGGGGCCATCGCCTCCTCCGGATCGAGCACGTACGGGAGTTGCTCGTACTCGACGACGATCCGCCGGCACCCCTCCTCGGCGGCGGCCTCGCTGTCGGCGACCACGGCGGCGACCCGCTGGCCGACGAAGCGGACCACGTCGTCCAGCACCCGGGTGTCGTCCGGGTCCTCGGTGGGGTGCTCGTGCCGGGCGGAGGAGTAGAGCCGCTCGGGCGCGTCGCGGTGGGTGAGGACGGCGTGCACACCGGGGACGCGCAGGGCGGCCGCGGTGTCGATGGCGAGGATCCGGGCGTGCGGGTGCGGGGAGCGGAGCAGCTTCATGTGCAGCAGGCCGGGCACGTCCAGGTCGAAGGTGTAGCGGGCCGTGCCGGTGACCACCTGCGGGCCGGCCGGGGCGCCGAGGTTGCGGCCGACGGCGTGGCCGGGGTCGGGCTCCTCGGTGTGGCGGACGCCGTTGACCGCGTCCTCGATCGCCCGGTAGCCGGTGCAGCGGCACAGGTTGCCCTTCAAGGCGCGCGGCAGGTCGGTGAGTTGGTCCTCGTCCAGGGCGGTGGTGGTCATCAGGAAGCCGGCCGTGCAGAAGCCGCACTGGAAGCCCTGGGCGTCCAGGAAGCGCTGCTGCATCGGGTGCAGTTCGCCGTCCGGGCCGGCCAGGCCCTCCACGGTGGTGACGGACCGGCCGTCGGCGCGGGCCGCCGGGTAGAGGCAGCTGTGCACCGGGTTGCCGTCGACCTGGACGGTGCAGGCGCCGCAGTCGCCCGCGTCGCAGCCCTTCTTCACGCCGAACCAGCCGCGTTCGCGCAGGTAGGTGCGCAGGCACTGGCCGGGGCGGGGCTCGGCGTCGGTGGGCCTGCCGTTGACGTGCGTCGCGAAGCTCATCGCGCTGCCTCCTCGGTGGGATCGGGTTCGGTCAGCTCGCGGCGGATCTGCTCGGCGAAGCGGAGGGTGAGGTGCCGCCGCCAGGCGGGCAGGCCGTGGATGTCGTCGAAGTACTCCTCCGGCCGGATGCCGTCCAGGATCGCCTCCTCGACGGCCGCCGCGTTCGGGGCGGGCGGGAACCAGAACCGGAACGGGCGGACGGTCGAGGCGGTGACGGTGAGGGTGAGCGAGCCGTCCGCCCGGTCCAGGGTGCCGATGAGCAGGGCGGCGGAGCGGCCCAGTCCGTACAGCGAGGCCTGGCGGAAGGCGGTACGGCCGGCCAGGGCGCGGGCCGGCAGGGTGATCGAGCGCAGCAGTTCGCCGGGCTCCAGGTCCTTGCGCCCGGCGCCGGTGACGAACTGCGCCGCCGGGGCGCGGCGTTGCTCACCGGAGGGGGCGCGCAGCAGGCAGACGCCGTCCAGGGCCGCGGTGAGCGAGATCATCGGGCCGGCGGGCAGGGCGTTGCACAGGTTGCCGCCGACGGTGGCCGCGTTCCAGATCTTCCAGGAGGCCAGGAACGCCCGGCAGCACTGCTCGACCAGCGGCGCGGCCGTCCAGTCCGCGGTCCGCGCGTACCGGGAGAGCTGGGCGACAGTGCAGGTCGCGGCGATCTCCAGGCCGCCGTCCGGGGTGGGGGTGAGCGGCTCCCAGCCCATCCGGCCGAGGTCGATCAGCCGGCGGATGTGCGGCTGCGGTTCGGAGAAGAGATACGTTCCGCCGCCGAGCCAGGCGTCGCCGGGCCGCCAGGAGCCGCCGAGGCGGGCGTCCCGTATCTCGGCCACCGTGTTCAGATCCATGTCGCCCCACCGTCCCCGGCCGGTCTCGTTCGTTCGGTAGGGCGATTGAAGCTCTCGGCGGGTGGGCGTCACGAGTGGGTCCGGGCACCATTCGCACCCGCTCGGTGCTGGTGGATCATCCAGGGGCTTCAGGGGAGCCGTGCACTCCGCACACCAACTTCGACAAGGGTGTCGAAGTTGGCATGTCCGGGCTATGCTGTCGACAGGCCCGAAGGTGAATTCTTGCCCCCGTCGACAGAACTCCCGCACTTGGTTGAGAGTCTGACGAAGCGTCAACTCGTTGCGCGCCCCTTCACCGTCCGGCCCGTCCGAGCGTGCCCCGGACCGTCTGCCGCCGTTGTACGGAAGGTGAGTCGCCGCGCCCGCCCACGCCCCCCGGTACCCCCGCCGAGGAAGAGGTTTCCCATGACGACGTCCCGGCTCTTCCCCCGCCCCCGCCAGGCGGCGGTACTGCTCGCCGTCCTCGGTCTGCTCGTCCTGGAGGAGGTCGCCCTCGGCCTGGCCGAGGAGGAGGACCGCCCGGTCATCGGCGGCGCCCTGATCGGCGTCTCCTGTTCCGGCCTGCTGGTCGTCGGAGCGGTCCTGTTCAGCCGCTGGCTCGACGCCCGCCGCCCGCTCCCGCTCCCCCCGCCCGGCCCCAACGGGCGCGAGTACAGCGCCCGCGCCCTGGAGGGCTTCCCGATGGAGGCCGTCCGCCCCCTGCTGCTCACCGAACACGCGCCCCAGCTCGGCCAGTTGTACTCGGCCTGGATGCTCGCCAGGAGCGGCCGCCCGGCCCCCTGGATCGCCCGCCGGCTGGACCTCCCGCTCGACGCCGTCCAGCTGCTGGTCGACGCCGCCCGGGGCCGCGCCGACACCCCGCCGCCCGGGCACTGGTAGCACCGAGCCGGCCCCGGAACCGCAATGCGCGGTTCCGGGGCCGGAGTTCGGGTTCGGGATGCTTTCCCCGATCAGCTCTCGCGGGCCGAGGCGTCGTCGATCAGGAACGCGGTGCCCGGAGTCGTCCCGGTCTCGTGGGAGACCAGCTTGAGGCCGATGGTGGTCCCCCAGCCGACCTGCCCGATGAACGGGGAGAGGTCCACCGCCTGGTACTGGTAACCGCCGGTCGCGTTCTGGCTGGTCCAGGTCTTCACCGTGCCGAGCGGCTGCCCGGTGTACTGGTCGATCGCCACCAGCGACAGCGTGTCCGGCGCGGCGGCCGAGGTGTTGGTCGACTCGGTGTCGAGCCAGAAGGAGAAGGTCGCCCGCCCGTAGCCCGGGTAGGTGTTCAGGTAGGTGGTGATGGAGTCGTCCGTCCCGGTGTTCTGGCCGAGCCAGGCGTACCAGGAGCCCGAGTGCGGCGCGTGCAGGCTGGACGGGGTGATGATGTTGTAGCCCGACGGGCCCCAGGAGTCCGTCATCACCGTGTGGTTGACGTCCGCCGAGCCGTTCTCGAAGCCGGGGTCGATGAGCTGCTCGATCCCGCCGCAGCCCTCCCCGCCGCCCGCGCTGACGCTCTCCCAGAAGCCGGTGGACGCCGCCTTGCCCGCCGCGTCCGTCGCCGTCACGTTGATCCGCTGGTAGCCGTCGGTCGCGGCCGCGGTGCCGGAGATGACCCCGCTGTGCGCGTCGATCGCCAGCCCCTTCGGCAGCCCGGTGGCGCTGTAGGTGAGGGCCGAACCGCTGCTGGAGACGCCCACCGCCGGGATCGACAACGGCTGCCCGGCCTTGTCGGTCCGGTCGCACATGGTGCTCACCGACACCGGCGGGCTTGTCACCACCGGATCCGAGGCCATGCACAGGTGGTCGGTGTTGGACCACAGGGTCTGCAGCGGGAAGCTGCCCGTCGACAGGTCCTCGAAGAACAGCCCGCCGTTGGAACCCTTGGGGATCCAGGCGCACTTGTCGCCGATCTCCTGGCCGGTGGCGTCCGTCCAGCCGCCCGGGGTGTTCGGGTCGCTCACCGTCTCCGCGTACTCGTGGCCGCCGATGATCCCGTAACCGTCCAGCCGGCCCCTCGGGGTGTTCTCACCGAACCAGTTGGTGCCGCAGCCGGCCACGTCCGTCAGGTACGGCATGTTGGTGTAGGCGAGCTGGCCGTACGGCGAGCGCTGGAAGTCGTGCCAGGCGCAGTAGCCCAGCTCCTTCCACTTGTCCGGGTCGGTGCCCTGCGGCGAGTCGATGATGTACTGGACGTTGCGGTTCTGCGCCTCGGTCAGGTTGCCGAAGTGCTTGGCGGCGGCCAGCGCCTCGGCACCGAGCTGCGGCTCGGTCGCGGCCTGCGGCGCGGGGGCGCTGTTGTCCACCCAGACGCCCGCGAGGACGCTCCCCTGCTGGGGGTACGGGATGTGCGCGGACCCGGCCGGGCACTGGACGGAACCGGCGGCGATCCCCTCGCAGTACTGGGTCAGGACGGCGCTCCAGCCGTCGCCGGAGCTGCCGAGGCCCTTGAAGAAGTCCTGCTGGTACGGGGCGGCCTGGTCCGGGTCACCGGTCGTCACGGTGTCGCCGGACGAGTTGGTGGAGGACGTCCCCCACTGGGAGCCCCAGAGCACCAGGTAGACCTTGGGCGCGCCGATCACCACACCGGTCGACTCCTGGCCGCCCTTGTAGGTGACCTGGAGGTCGTACTGGTTCGCGACGTTGCCGTCGCCGTCCTTGCCGCCGGTGCCCGGGTCGGCGCCGTCCACCAGCTGGGGCGTCTTCTTGCCGCCCGTGTTCGCGGCGGCGACCGGGCCGGTCCTGGCCGCCTTGGCCCGGCGCGGGCCGGACTTCTGCGGGGCCGCGGCGGTCTTCGGGGTGCCCGGCTGGACCGCGACGGTGGCGGCCTGCGGCGCGTGGGAGTCGGCCATCGCGGACAGCGGGCTGCTGAGCGCGGCGCCGGCCAGGGCCGCCGCGAGCGCCACCAGGGCGGTGCGCGGGGCGCGTCGGGCGCGTTGGGAGGTGCGGGATCGGAATCTGAACACGGGTCGGGTTCCGTCTCTCGTGACATGGGGGAAGGGTGCACGGTTTGCGGTACGCGTACGGAGCTGACAGCTCGTCAACCGGATGCGGCGGGGGATGGGAACCGGATCTCGCCCGGGACCGCTGTGCAATGCGCCATATGATATTTCACTGACGGGTGCACACAAGTCCCAACCCTGCGGACGGGCGCGGATTTTAACTGCCCCTTACCCGACCCGACCTCACCTTGGCCTTCTGCCCTCGAACGCCCCCGTCACACCTGCCGCACGTTCGCCTGCGCCACCAGGAACGGCAGCAACCCCCGCTCCGCCAGCGCCGACCGCCAGGCGTCCCGGGCACGCACCAACTCCCCCGGCCCGTCCGCCTCCCCCTCGGCCGGCCCCTTCCCCCGGGCCGCCGCGCCCAACAGACCCACCCCGCCCACCAGCAGCGACACCGCACCCACCCCGGCCGCCACCCAGCCGGCCACCACCAGCGCGTTCCCCAGGACGTACCCCAGCAGCAGGAACACCACCGCAGCCGCCACCGCGACGATCGGCACGATCACCGCCAGCACCCCCCACCACCCCGACACCCGCTCCCGTGCCGGCGCGTCCACCGGCAGCCGCGCCTCCGCATCGGCATCCGCCCGCAACAGCGCGTACCGCTCGTACTCCGGCGCCGCCGCGGCCAGCACGTATTCGGCGTTCTCCCGCGCCGTCCGCCGCAACCGCTCCACCGCCCGCGCCTCGTCCCCGCCCTCCCGCAACGCCGCCCGCACCTGCGGCGCGGCGAGCGCCTTGCCGAGCTCCGTCTCGAAGTCGGCCCGATCCTGCTGCGGCAGTCGAAGCGGCCTGTCCATGCTGTTCCCCCGTCTTGCCGTCCACGTAGTTCTACAGAACTGTAGAACACGGAACCGGAGGGAAACAGCCCTGTTCACCTGTGGAATCGAGGAGGAACGCGGCGGCCCGGCCGGGTGGCCGGGCCGCTCGCTTCACCGCCGTCGGAGCCAGACCGTCCAGGTCAGTGCCGAGCACAGCAGGTAGGCCACCAGGAAGCCCAGGTAGGCGGTGTCGCCGTTGTGGCTCGCCTGGAAGGACTGACGGAAGGCCAGGTTCACCAGGACGCCGCCGAAGGCGCCGATCGCGCCCGCCAGGCCGATCAGTGCCGACGCCCGGCGTCGGGAGTCGGCCTCGGCGGCCGCCGGGTCGGCTCCGGCCGCGATCGCGGTGTGGGCGAGGGCCTGGTAGTGGGCCGGGATCATCTTGTACGTCGAGCCGTTGCCGAGGCCGCTGAGGACGAACAGGGCGATGAACCCGCCGAGGAACAGCGGCAGTGAGCCCGCCCGGGAGGCGGCCAGCACCACCGCCGTGCCCGCGCCCATGGCGGCGAAGGTCGCCAGCGTCACCCGCGCGCCGCCGTACCGGTCGGCGAGCCGGCCGCCGACCGGGCGCAGCAGGGAGCCGAGCAGCGGGCCGAGGAAGGTGAGGGCGGCGGCCTTGACCGGGGTGTCGAAGCGGTCGTGGAACTGCACCTGCAGCACCTGTCCGAAGGCGAAACCGAAGCCGATGAAGGAGCCGAAGGTGCCGATGTAGAGGGTGGAGACGGCCCAGCCGTACGGGTCGCGGGCGACCTCGCGCAGCGCCCGGCCCTCGCCGCTGGGGGCCACCGGAAGGTCGTCCATCCGCCACCAGGCCCCGGCCGCGGCGAGCACGATCAGCGGCAGGTAGATCAGCGGCAGCAGCCGGGGGTGGGCGGCGCCGGCGGTGGCCAGGACCAGCAGGCCGAGGAGTTGGACGGCGGGGACGCCGAGGTTGCCGCCGCCCGCGTTGACGCCCAGCGCCCAGCCCTTGAGCCGGTGCGGGTAGAAGGCGTTGATGTTGGCCATGGAAGAGGCGAAGTTGCCGCCGCCGACCCCGGCCACGCAGGCCACCGCGAGCAGCGTCCCGTACGGGACACCGGGCTCCAGCACCACCGCCGCGAGCGCCGTGGGCACGAGCAGCAGCAGGGCGCTGATCACCGTCCAGGTGCGGCCGCCGAAGCGGGCCACGGCGAAGGTGTACGGCAGCCGCAGCAGGGCGCCGAGCGCGGTCGGCAGGGCGGTGAGGGTGAACTTGCCCGCGGTGTCGATGTGGTACTCGGGCCCGAGGAAGAGCACCAGCACCGACCACAGGCTCCACACCGAGAAGCCGATGTGCTCGGAGAGGACGGAGAAGACCAGGTTGCGCCGGGCGATCCGGGCGCCGTCGCGGGCCCAGAACTCCTCGTCCTCCGGATCCCAACCCGCCAGCGGGGCTGGCGATCTGGCCTCGATGGCGACGGTCATGCGGCCACCTCCGCGTCGAGGGCGCGGACGGGCCAGCGGCGCAGCACGGCGGGGGCGCCGTCGGGGGCGGTGTCCTCGTCCAGGCAGCGCCCGTCGGTGAGGTCGTACACCTGCTTGTACATCGGCGAGATGAGGGTCGGCCGGTCGCCGCGGCTGCCGAGCAGGCCGCGGGAGAGGACGGGGGCGCCGCTGAAGGGGTCGAGGTTGTCGACGGCGTACAGCTCGCCGGAGCTGTCGCGGAACAGCGCGACCTGCTCGGCTTCGGCGAGCAACACCGCGACGCCGCGGCCGGGTTGGAGGTCGGTGAGGGCGCAGACGGTCTGCCAGCGGTTGCCGTCGTGGATCTGTACGGTCACGGGGTGAGCACCTCCAGTCGGGCCCCGGCGACCAGCACCGGGGCGTTGAGGGTGTGGCCGGCCTCGCCGGGGCGGGCGGGGCGGATCTGGCCGCGTTCGGGGACGAAGGTCACGGCGGGGTCGGGGGTGCCGGGGGCGTTGACGAAGGAGGCGAAGCGGCGCATCCGGTCGGGGTCGGCCAGGGTCTCGGCCCATTCGTCCTGGTAGCCGCTGATGTGACGCTCCATCAGCTCGTCCAGTTCGGCGGCGATGCCGAGCGAGTCGTCGAGGACCACGGCCCGCAGGTGGTCGAGCCCGCCCTCCAGCCGCTCCAGCCAGACCGAGGTGCGTTCCAGCCGGTCGGCGGTGCGGATGTAGAACATCAGGTAGCGGTCGATGGTGCGGATGAGCGTGTCGCGGTCGAGGTCGGCGGCGAGCAGGTCGGCGTGCCGGGGGGTCATGCCGCCGTTGCCGCCGACGTAGAGGTTCCAGCCGGCCGAGGTGGCGATGATGCCGAAGTCCTTGCTCTGCGCCTCGGCGCATTCGCGGGCGCAGCCGGAGACGGCGGCCTTGAGCTTGTGCGGGGAGCGCAACCCCCGGTAGCGCAGTTCGAGTTCGATGGCGAGGGTGGTGGAGTCCTGGACGCCGAAGCGGCACCAGGTCTCGCCGACGCAGGACTTCACGGTGCGCAGCGACTTGCCGTAGGCGTGCCCGGACTCGAACCCGGCGTCGACCAGCTTGCGCCAGATCACCGGGAGTTGGTCGACGGTGGCGCCGAACATGTCGATCCGCTGGCCGCCGGTGATCTTGGTGTAGAGGCCGTGGTCGCGGGCGATCTCGCCGATGGTGATCAGCCCCTCGGGGGTGATCTCGCCGCCGGGCACCCGGGGTACCACCGAGTAGGAGCCGTTGCGCTGGAGGTTGGCGAGGAAGTGGTCGTTGGAGTCCTGCAGGGCGCCCTGCTCGCCGTCCAGGATGTGGCCGTTGCCGAGGCTGGCCAGGATGGAGGCGACGGTCGGCTTGCAGATCTCGCAGCCCTCGCCGCCGGTGCCGTACTTGGCCAGCAGCTCGGAGAAGCTCACCAGCCCCGTCACCCGGACGATCTCGTACAACTCGGCGCGGCTGTGGGCGAAGTGCTCGCACAGGCCCTGGACGGTGGAGACCCCGGCGGCCTCCAGCTCCTCGGTGACGACGGTGCCGAGCTGCTTGAGGCAACTGCCGCAGCCGGTGCCGGCCCGGGTGCACTTCTTGACGGCGGCGACGCTGTCGGCGCCCTGCTCGCGGACGGCGGCCCGGACGGCGCCCTGGGTGACGTTGTGGCAGGAGCAGAGCACCGCCTCATCGGGCAGTGCGACCGGTCCGGCGGAGGCGAACCCGGCCGGCAGCACCAGCTGTTCGGGCGCGACGGTCAGCGGCTTGCCCGCGACGGCCAGCGGGCGCAGCGCGCCGTAGCCCTCGGTGTCGCCGACCAGGACGCCGCCGAGCAGCGCGCCGTCGGCACCGATCACCAGCTTGCGGTAGACGCCGCTGCGGCTGTCGCTGTACAGCACGTCGAGCGCGCCCTCGGCGCTGCCGTGCGGGTCGCCGAAGCTGGCGACGTCGACGCCGAGCAGCTTGAGCTTGGTGGACATGTCGGCACCGGTGAAGCCCTGGCCGGTGGGGGAAGCACCCCGGCCCTGCTGCTCCGCGATGGTGCGGGCCGCCGTCTCGGCCATCTGGTAGCCGGGGGCGACCAGCCCGTAGACCCGCCCGTCGACGGCCTGGGCGCACTCGCCGATGGCCAGCACCGCCGGGTCCTCGGTGCGGCAGTGGGCGTCGACCACGATGCCGCCGCGCTGGCCGACCGGCAGTCCGCAGTCCCGGGCTAGCTGGTCGCGGGCCCGCACCCCGGCGGAGAAGACCACCAGGTCGGCGGGCAGCTCCCGGCCGTCGGACAGGGCGAGGCCGCGGACCCGCCCGTCCGGCCCGGTGAGCACGCCACTGGCACCGGCGCTGGTGTGGACGGTGACGCCCAGCGCCTCGATCTTGCGGCGCAGCGCGGCGCCGCCGCCGTCGTCCACCTGGACGGCCATCAGCCGGGGCGCGAACTCGACCACGTGGGTGGCCAGGCCCCCGGCCCGCAGGGCGCCGGCCGCCTCCAGGCCGAGCAGTCCGCCGCCGACCACCACGCCGGTGCCGGCGGTGGCGGCCTCGGCACGGATGGCGTCGACGTCCTCGATGGTGCGGTAGACGTGGCAGCCGGGCGCGTCCGTCCCGGGCACGGGCGGCACGAAGGGCACCGAGCCGGTGGCCAGCACCAGTACGTCGTACCGGACTTCGGCTCCCGAGCGGGTGCGGACGAGCTGCGCCGCCCGGTCGATCGCGCTCACCGGGTCGCCGAGGCGCAGGTCGATGCCGTGCTCGGTGAGGAAGCCGGACGGGCAGAGCGCGAGGTCCTCCGGCGTGCTGCCGGAGAACAGCGAGCTGAGGTGGACCCGGTCGTAGGCGGGCCGGGGCTCCTCGGCGAGCACGGTGACCCGCCAGCCGCGCGCGGCCGGCTGCTCGCTCCAGGCCTCCAGGAAGCGCTGGCCGACCATGCCGTGGCCGACCAGGACGAGGTCGCGGACAGTACGGTCGTCTGCCGTCATCGAGGGACTCCTTGGGTGAGCAGGTGCAGGGGGTGGCCGGCGAGGGCGCTGCCGTCGGCGAAGGCACCGGCCAGCGCGTCCACGGTGGCCAGGTCGCCGAGCAGGATCGCGCCGACCAGCTGGTCGCCGCGCAGGACGAGCTTCTTGTAGCTGCCGCGGGTGGCATCGGTGAGCCGCAGCACGTCGAGTTCGGGGTCGAGGGTCTCGTCGACGGCTCCGAAGGCCGCGTACTCCAGGTCGCCGGTGCTGAGCCGGGCGCGCGGGCTGGTGCCGGGGTAGCGGGCGTCGGACTCGGCGCCGGAGAGACGGCGGGCGAGTACGTCGGCCTGTTCCCAGGCGGGGCCGGCCAGGCCGTGGACGGTGCCGCGGTGCTCGGCGCAGTCGCCGATCGCGAACACGTGCGGAGCGGCGGCCAGCCGGTCGTCCACCAGGACGCCGGTGGCGACCGGCAGTCCGGCGGCGTGGGCGAGCGCGGTGCGCGGGCGGGTGCCGCAGGCGAGCACGACCAGGTCGCAGTCCAGCCGGTAGCCGCTGGCCAGCTCCACCGCGCCCACCCTCCCCCAGCCTCCGGCCGGGGGGACCCCCATGCCGCCGTGTACGGCCCGGGCGCGGTTGCCGGTGTAGCAGTCGACGCCGAGCGCCCGGAGGCGTTCGCGCAGCACGGCGGCCGCCTCCGGATCGAGCTGACGCTCGATCAAGTGTGGTGCCTGGTGCACGATTTCGGTGCGGACGCCGAGCGCGGCCAGCGCCCGGGCGGCGCTCACGCCGAGCACCCCGCCGCCGATCACCACCGCCCGCTTCGCCCCGACGGCCTCCTCGGCGAGCCGGGCGCAGTCCTCCAGGGTGCGCAGCGTGTGCACGCCCTCGGCCAGCCCGTACCCGTCGGGCCGGCGCAGCCCGCGCACCGGCGGGAGCACCGGGTTGGCGCCGGTGGCGAGCACCAGTTCGTCCCAGGGCTCCACGGTGCCGTCGGCCAGCCCCAGGGTGCGGGCCTCCAGGTCGAGGGCGACGACCTCGCAGCCGGGCCGGGCCGAGGCCGCGCCGAGCGGCAGCGCGATCGACTCGGCGTCGTAGCGGCCGGTCAGCACCTCGGCGAGCAGCACCCGGTTGTACGGGGCGCGCGGCTCGGCGCCGTACACGGTGACGGCGCCGGCGCCGCCGAGGGCGGCGTACCGTTCGGCGAAGCGGGCGGCCGCCATGCCCCCGCCGACCACGGCGATCCTCATGTCGTCACCTCCAGGTGGGCGCGCTCCACCCGGACGGCGCAGAGCTTGAACTCCGGCATCCGGGAGACCGGGTCGAGCGCCGGATTGGTGAGGCTGTTGGCGCGGCCCGCGCCCGCCCAGTGGAAGGGCATGAAAACGGTGTCCGGCCGGATGGCGTCGCTGACCCGCGCCGGGGCGACGGCCCGCCCGCGCCGGCTGGTGACCGCGACCGGCTCGCCGTCCGCGACCCCGAGCCGCTCGGCCAGCCGCGGGTGCAGCTCGACGTACGGGCCGGGCGCGGCCGCGTTGAGCTCGGCGACCCGGCGGGTCTGCGCGCCGCTCTGGTACTGGGCGAGCACCCGGCCGGTGGTCAGGTACAGCGGGTACGCCTCGTCCGGCTCCTCGGCGGCCGGGCGGTGGGTGACCTCGGCGAACCGGGCCCGGCCGTCCGGGGTGGCGAAGCGGTCCAGGAACAGCCGCGGGGTGCCGGGGTGGTCCTCGGCGGGGCAGGGCCAGAACACCCCGTCCTCGGCGGCGATCCGCTGGTAGCTGATGCCCGCGTAGTCGGCGTCGCCGCCGGCCGAGGCGCGGCGCAGCTCGGCGAAGGCCTGCTCGGCCTCGACCGGGAAGCCCTCCGGCACGCCCAGCCGGGCGGCCAGTTCGCGCAGCAGCCACAGCTCGCTGCGCACGCCCTCCGGCGGGTCGAGGGCGCGGCGGCGCAGGATCACCCGGCCCTCCAGGTTGGTGGTGGTGCCGTCCTCCTCGGCCCACTGGGTGACCGGCAGCACGACGTCGGCGAGCCGGGCGGTCTCGGAGAGGACGAGGTCGGCGACCACCAACAGGTCCAGCGCGCGCAGCCGTTCGGTGACGTGCCCGGCGTTGGGTGCGGAGACCGCCGGGTTGGAGCCGGCCAGCAGCAGCGCCCGGACGCCGCCGGGCCGCCCGAGGCCGTCCAGCAGCTCGTACGCGGACTGGCCCGGGCCGGGGATTCGCTCAGCCGGGACTCCCCAGACGGCGGCGACGTGTTCGCGCGCCGCCGGGTCCTCGATCGAGCGGTAGCCGGGCAGCTGGTCGGCCTTCTGCCCGTGCTCGCGCCCGCCCTGGCCGTTGCCCTGGCCGGTCAGGCAGCCGTAACCGGCGTACGGGCGGCCCGCGTTGCCGGTGGCCAGGCACAGGTTGATCCAGGCGCCGACGGTGTCGGTGCCCTTGCTCTGCTGCTCCGGGCCGCGCGCGGTGAGCACCATGCCGGTGGCCGCCTCGCCGAACATCCGTGCCGCTTCGCGGAGTTGGTGGGCGGGCACGCCGGTGATCCGCTCCACCCGGTCCGGCCAGTGGGCCATCGCCGACTCGCGGGCCTTGTCGAAACCGGTGGTTCGCCGGTCGATGAACTCGCGGTCCACCAGGCCGTCCGCGATCACCAGGTGGAGCAGGCCCAGGGCGAGCGCCAGGTCCCCGCCGGGGCGGGGCTGGAGGTGCAGGTCGGCCAGCTCGGCGGTACGGGTGCGGCGCGGGTCGACCACGATCAACTTTCCGCCGTTCTCCCGCAGTTCGCGGAAGTAGCGGACGGCCGGGGGCATCGTCTCGGCCGGGTTGCCGCCGACCAGGATCAGGCAGCCGGTGTGCGGGATGTCGGCCAGCGGGAACGGCAGGCCGCGGTCCAGGCCGAAGGCCCGGCGGTGCGCGGCGGCGGCCGAGGACATGCAGAACCGGCCGTTGTAGTCGATGTTGGCGGTGCCCAGCACGACCCGGGCGAACTTGCCCAGCAGGTACGCCTTCTCGTTGGTCAGCCCGCCGCCGCCGAACACTCCCACCGCGTCCGCACCGTGCTCGGCCCGGGTCCGGGCCAGCCCGGCGGCCACCCGGTCCAGCGCCTCCGGCCAGCTCGCCGAGCGCAGCGGGCCGCCGGGCCGGTCGCGCAGCAGCGGACCGGTCAGCCGGGCGCCCCGGGCCAGCAGCGCGGGCGCCGTCCGGCCCTTCCCGCACAGCGCGCCCCGGTTCACCGGGAAGTCCGGGCGCTCCAGCACCTCGACCGGCAGCCCGGCGCCCGCGGCGCCCTCCGGGCCCGCCTCGCCCTGGCCCGGCGACAGCCGCATGCCGCACTGCAGCGAGCAGTACGGGCAGTGCGTGTCGGTGGCCGCGGCGAGGGCGGCGGGGCTGGTCAGCGTCATGCCGAGAAAGGTCGCGGCCCGCTGTTTCGCGACCGCGTCGCCCATGTTGCGGCCGCGGTACACCTCGCTCACACCGCCCGGCCGCCAGGGTGCGCGCCCGGACATCTGCCGTAACCACAGCGGCACTTTCGCTTACCGGCAGGTGACGGCCGGGCAATGCCCCCGTAACACGCGCGGCGGAGGCTGGCCCGCATGGCACCGACCCGCACCCCGCCAGGACCGCTCACCGGCTTCACCGTCGGCGTCACGGCCGCACGCCGCCGCGAGGAGCTCACCGCCCTGCTCGCCCGGCGCGGCGCCCAGGTGGTCGAGGCACCGGTGCTGCGCATCCTGCCGCTGGCCGACGACCTCGCGCTGCGCGAGGCCACCGAACGCTGCCTGACCGCCCCGCTCGACTACGTGGTCGCCACCACCGGCGTCGGCTGGCGCGGCTGGATGAGCGCCGCCGAGGGCTGGGGCAGGGGCGCCGCCCTCGCCGAGGCCTGCCGCGGCGCGGTGGTGCTCAGCCGCGGCCCCAAGGCCACCGGGGCGGTGCGGGCCAGCGGACTGGACGAAGGCTACTCCCCCGCCACCGAGGCCACCGACGAACTGCTCACCTGGATGCTCGCCCGCCCGCTGGCCGGCTGCCGGATCGCCGTCCAGGAACACGGCGTCCGCCTGGACGCCTTCGCGGCAGCGCTGCGCGAACGCGGCGCCGAGGTGATCTCCGTCCCCGTCTACCGCTGGGCGCCGCCGGAGGACCCGGGCGCGGTGCGCAAGCTCCTCGACCTGACCGTCCGCCGCCAGGTGCACGCGCTCACCTTCACCAGCGCGCCCGCGATCACCGCCCTGCTCGCCATGGCGGAGGCCGAGGGCCTGTACGAGGCGCTGCTCGACGCGCTGCGCAAGGACGTGCTGCCGGTCTGCGTCGGCGCCCTGTGCGCCCGGCCGCTCACCGACCTCGGCCTGCCCGCCGTCCACCCCGAACGCGGCCGCCTCGGCGCACTGGTCCGGTTGCTCGCGGACACCCTGCCCGGCCGGGCCCGCCGCGAAGTCGACCTCGCCGGACAGGTGTTGACCATCCAGGGGAACGCCGCCCTGGTCGACGGCGAGAGCCACTGGCTCAGCCCGCGCGGCGCGGCGGTGCTGCGGGCCCTCGCCGAACGCCCCGGCCGGGTGCTCAGCCGCGCCGACCTGCTGCGCGCCGCCTGGCCGGACGCGACGGCCGACGAACACGCGGTCGAAGCGGCGGTCGGCCGGCTCCGCGCGGCCCTCGGACCGCACGCGACGCTGATCCGCACCGTCCCCAAGCGCGGCTACCGACTGGCGGCGGGCTGATGGCGCCGGTGCTGCTCGCCGTCGCCCACGGCAGCCGCGACCCGGCGGCAGCGTCCTCAATTCGCCGCCTGTTGCGGGAGGTTCGTGCGACGCGCCCCGAACTCACCGTCCGCTGCTGCTTCCTGGACCTCGCCCAGCCATCGCTCACCCAGGCCATCGCCCAACTCGCGGGCCGGCGGCCGATCCTGGTCCCCCTCCTCCTCGGCGCCGGCTACCACCTGCGGGTCGACCTGCCCGCCGCACTCACCGCCGCCGGCCTCCCGCTCACCCACCTCGCCCCCGCGCTCGGCCCCCACCCCCTGCTCGCGGAGGCCCTCGCCGACCGCCTCACCGAGGCCGGGGCCCCCGCCGACGCACCCGTGGTCCTGACCGGCGCCGGCTCCTCCGACCCCACCGCGCTCGCCGACACCGACCGGATGGCCGAACTCCTCGCGACCCGCCTCGGCCGCCCCGTCACCCCCGCCCACCTCTCGGCCGCCACCCCCACCCCCCACCAGGCGGTGGCCGCCCTCCAGGCCGCCGGCCACCCCGCCGTCGCCCTGGCCACCTACCTCCTCTCCCCCGGCTTCTTCGCCCAACGCGCCGCCGGCACCGCCGCGGCGTGGACCAGCGCCCCGCTGGCCGCCCACCCCGCCGTCGCCCGCCTGGTCCTCCACCGCTACGACCAGGCCCGATCGGCCACCGAACTCCCCGCGGCCGCCTGACCGGTCCACCGAACCGCTGAAGCCGGACCTCGGCTACCGTCTGGCTGATCCCGCACGCGGCTCGGGCCGCGCCACGGGGAGGAGACGAGGGGGCAAGGTGGATCCCAACAACGGACCGGGCGTGGGGCTCACCCCGACGGAGACGGCTGTTCTCCTGCTGGGCAAGATCCGTCAGGGGCACGACTACGCCCGCGGGAAGAAGGAGAAGTTCCGTCGGCGCGCGTCCGTGATCAAGATGCTGACGCTGGCGCTGTCCGCGGCGTCCACCATCCTGCTGGGCCTGCACAGGTGGACGGACCTGGCCTTCGCGCTGGTGGCCCTGGTGACGGCACTGGCAGCCGCCGAGCCGTTCTTCAACTGGCGCTCCCGGTGGGTGCTGATGGAGGAGGCGCAGTACCGCTTCCGGCGGCTCGCCGATGACCTGGAGTACCTCGTGGCGTCGACGGCCGCCGAGGACCTGGCACGTCACCGGCTCGACGGCGTCTTCGACCGGTACCAGGCGGTGTGGGAGGACCTGAGTCGCACGTGGCTGGAGCAGCGTCGCGAGGCCGCATCGTCGTCGGGCGCCTGATCGGCCCGCCCCGGCCCCCGGCCCGGTGGGCTGGGGGCCGCGTGCTCGGCAAGCCGAGTGGGTGCCGGTCAGCCGGTGACGCTGGCGGAGCCGGTCTCGATGTGGCCGACGGCCCGGCGGATCCAGGCGGGGTCGCTGCTGACGGTGACGGTGAAGTCGTACCAGCCCTGGGCGACGGTGACGGCGTTGAAGAAGTCCTTGACGGTGGCGCCCGGGGCGACCTGGTAGGTCCAGGTGCCGGTGCGGTAGTTGCCGGCGGTGATGGTGAAGGTGACGGCGCTGGTCCCGGTGTTGGTCATGGTGAACCAGACCGCCGGGTCGCCGGTGTCCGGCGCCGCCGCGTAGGAGGTGGTGGCCTCCACGGTCCCGCCCGCGGTGGTCGCGTTCCCGGCGAAGCGGCGCAGGGTGCGGTTGGGGCCGAGCACGGTGAGGTCGTACTGCCCGTTGCCGTACCCGGCGCCGATGTCGAAGGAGTCGCGGGCGCTGCCGTCGGTGCCGCGGGCGGCGTCGTACGGGGCGACGGTGTACTGCCAGGGCCCGCCGCTGCGGTAGGCGTTGGCGTGGACCGAGTAGTGCGCCCAGGCGGTGGCCTGCGGCCCCTGGTTGGCCAGGTCGATCCAGAGCCGGATCCGGCCGTCGGCGCCGTTCTCGATCCGGTCGACCCAGGCGTTGGGCTGGTAGGGCAGCGGGCGGGCGGGCTTGGTGCCGGGCTCCTGGGTGGGCATGGAGTTGGTGCCGGGGCTCGGGTTGATCTGCACGTTGGCGGCGGCCTGGCTGAGGGTGGCGCTGGTGTCGGGCAGCGCGGGCAGGCCGTAGACCGGGTTGGTGAAGTCGAAGGCGCCCGTGAGGTCGCCGCAGACCTGACGGCGCCAGGCGCTGATGTTGGGGCAGACGGCGGGGGTGCCCAGGGCGGCCGTCCAGGTCTCCAGGAAGCGGATGACGCTGGTGTGGTCGTAGACCTGGGAGTCGACCCAGCCACCGCGGGTCCACGGCGAGACCACGATCATCGGGACGCGGAAGCCGAGGCCGATGTTGGTGCCGTTGTGGAACTCGTCGGCGGTGCCGGCCGGCGCCACCGGCGGGGGCACGTGGTCGAAGAAGCCGTCGTTCTCGTCGTAGTTGAGGAACAGGGCGGTGGAGTTGAAGACGTCCGGGTCCGCCGCCAGGGCCTGCAGCACCAGGTTGACGAAGTGGGCGCCGTTCTCCGGCGGGCCGTCCGGGTGTTCGGAGAACAGCTGGCTGGCCACCACCCAGGAGACCTGGGGCAGCGTGCCCGCGAGCGCGTCGGCCTTGATCGCGGCGGCGATGTCGTCCGGGGTCGAACCGGTGCTGGGCACCGAGCCCATGCCACGCTGGGCGAGCGGGCTCGAACTCGGCGCGCCGGTGAACTGGTTGAAGTAGGCGAGGCCGTTGTCACCGAAGTTGTCGTGGGCGTTCTGGTAGACCTTCCAGCTGACGCCCGCGTTCTGCAGGGTCTCGGCGTAGGTCTGCCAGTGCAGGCCCGACTCGGAGCCGCCGTCGTAGGCCGGACCGCCCGCGGTGGCGCCCGGGTCGATCGTGCCGGACCACAGGTAGGTGCGGTTGGGGCCGGTGGCCGAGAGGATCGAGCAGTGGTACGCGTCGCAGATGGTGTAGGCGTCGGCCAGCGCGTAGTGGAACGGTATGTCCTCGCGGGCCATGAAGCCCATGGTCCGGTCCGAACCCTTGGCGGCGATCCAGGAGTCCAGCTTCCCGTTGTTCCACGCCTTGTGCTGGGTGGACCACGAGTGGTCGAGCGAGCCGTCGCACTGCGCCAGCTGCTCGGCACTGACGCCCCACCACCAGGTCTTGGTCTTGCTGAGCTGCCACGGGTACTGCCGCCCGCTGCCGTTCGGCTGGTTGAACACGCTGGTGCCGCCCGCGATCTGGAGGGCGGTGCGGTCGCCGAAGCCGCGCACACCCTTCAGCGTGCCGAAGTAGTGGTCGAAGCTGCGGTTCTCCTGCATGAGCACCACGACGTGCTTGACGTCGCGGATCGTCCCCGTCGTGGTGGCGGACGCGCTCGACAGCGCTCCGGGCAGGGCTGTGTCCAGCCCGATGGCCGCGCCGAGGGCGGCGGCCGAACCGAGGAAGGTACGACGGGTGACGGGTGACACGTGAGGCCTCCGAGACGTATGGACAACTCCGACGCCCGGCGACCGTTCGGCAGCCGGACGGCTACCGGCCGGCAGCCGGGTGGCGGAGCCATTACACCTGACGGGCAGTTGCCGAAAGTCCGCGCCCCCGGCCCGGTCACCGACCGCCGGGCCGCGCCGCCTGCTGCTCCCGCCCGACGGCGCCGATGAACTCCAGCAGCCGCTCGTTCACCACCTCGGGCCGCTCCAGGTTCAGCCCGTGCCCGGCCCGTTCCACGATCTCGGCCCGCACGCCCGGGATCAGCGCCGTCACCCGCGCCACCACTTGGCGCGGGCGCAGCAGCGCGCTGCGCTTGCCGACCAGCATCAGCACGGGCAGCCGGACGGACGCCAACTCCTCGTCCGTGAACGGCCGGGCCGGCGGGCGGCTGCCCGGCTTGTAGCTGCGCATGGCGAGCATCAGCGGCGCGATCATCTCTCGCGGCGCGCTGAGCGCCGGATTGGCCAGCAGCCGGCCGACCGCCGGGCGCAGCGGCGGCGGGGCGAGCATGCCGAACAGGCCGCCGACCATGTGGACGTAGAACCGCGCGGGCACCTTCTCGATCCCGCCCGGGTCCAGCGCGGTGACGGAGCCGAGCCGGTCGGGTGCGTGGACGGCCTGGTTGAGGGCCAGCCAGCCGCCGTACGAGACACCGACCAGGTGGATCCGGTCCAGCCCGAGGCCGGTGAGGACCTCCCCGAGCCACTCCGCGTTCTCCGCCGACCCCGCCGCGACGGCCCTCTGCACGCTGCGTCCGGGGTCGTCGAGGGTGTCGATCGCGTACACGGGGTGGTGCGCGCCGAGCGCGGCGATCTGCGGGTACCAGTTGGACGGGTGCCCGGCGTGGCCGTGCAGCAGCACGATCGGCTCGCCGTCGGTCGGCCCGTAGTGGTGGACGTGGACGGTGCCGTAGCCGGTCTCGACGTCGAGTTCCCGGCGCGGGCCGGGCCACAACTCCATCGCGCGGTCGTACGCATCGAGGAACTTCGCCCGTGCGGCCTCGCTGGTGAAATGTCCGACGCTGGTCCTGGTCATGATCCCTCCCGGTTTGATAGTATGGTTGTACCACAAAAACATCCGGAAGGAACCCGATGCCGAAGCTGGTGGATCACGAGGAACGCCGGGCCCACATCATCGACGCCCTGCTCCGCTCGGCGGCGAGCAGCGGCCTGCACTCCGTCACCATGCGCTCCGTGGCCATCGAGGCGGGCGTCTCGGTGCGGCTGGTCCAGTACTACTTCGACACCAAGGAACAGCTGCTCCTCGCCGCCATGACCCGCCTCGCCACCCGCATGGGCGAGCGGGTCCAGCGCCGCGTGCGCGCCACCGGCGCCGGCACCGACCCGCGCGGCATCATCGAGGCCGTCCTGCTCGAAGCCGTCCCCACCGACGAGGAGAGCCGGGCCTTCCACCTCATCTACACCGAGTACGCCGTGCTCTCCGTCACCGACCCGGCGCTCGCCGGCCAGCCGTTCCTCGCCGCCCCCGACGAGATGGAGGCCTTCCTGGTCGCCCAGCTGACGGCCGCCCAGCGGGCCGGCACCGCCGACCCGGGCCTGGACGCCCGTCAGGAAGCCGTCGTCCTCCTCGCCGTCTCCGCCGGCCTCGGCCTCAGCGTCCTGCTCGGCCAGCGGACGGCAGATGACGCGACCGCCGTCCTCCACTACCACCTCGGGCGCGTGTTCCCGAGCTAGCGGACCCCACTTCACCCAGGGCAGAACGCCGCACCCTTCCCCCGGCGCCGCCATTCCCTACGCTGATGGGGTGAGCACTCAAGCGCCGAACGAAGCCCGCGTCATCCCGCTGCGCCCGCAGACCTCGCCGCCCGCCCCCGGTGGGGCGAACCGCACTCCGCAGCGACCGTCCGCGACCCCCGAGGCGCCCGCGCCGAAGGAACCCCTGTGGCGTGATCTCGTCGGCGATGCGCTGCGGCGCGAACGGCTCGCCCAGGAGCGCACGTTGAAGGACGTCGCGGAGCAGGCCCGGATCTCGATGCCGTACCTCTCGGAGCTGGAGCGCGGACGCAAGGAGGCCTCCTCCGAGGTGCTCGCGGCCGCCGCCAAGGCCCTCGGGCTCGGCCTCGGCGACCTGCTATCGCTCGCCCAGGACGAGCTGGTCCGGCACACCCGCAGCCAGCCGGCCCACCGCCGTTCGGCGCCGTCGGCGCGGACCAACGGCCTCTGCCTGGCCGCCTGACCGGGACCGGCGGGCCGGTACACCCCCGTCGTACCGGCCCACCTTGCCCGGATCAGGCGAAGGCGAGCCGCCGGCTCAGCACCTCGTCCGCCAGCCCGTACGCGACCGCCTCCTCGGCGGTGAGCACCTTCTCCCGGTCCATGTCCGCGCGCAGCGTCGCCACGTCGTGCCCGGTGTGCCGGGACAGCACCTCCTCCACCTGGGAGCGGATCCGGACCATCTCCTTGGCCGCGAGGCTCAGGTCGGAGACCATCCCCTGCCGCCCGCCGCTGGCCGGCTGCCCGAGCAGCACCCGCGCGTGCTGGAGCACGAACCGCCGCCCGGGATCGCCGCCCGCGAGCAGCACCGCCGCCGTCGACGCCGCCTGGCCGACGCAGAAGGTGGAGATCGGCGCCTGCACGAAGGTCATCGTGTCGTAGATCGCCATCAGCGAAGTGAACGATCCCCCGGGCGAGTTGAGATAGATCGAGATCTCGCGCTCCGGGTTCTCCGACTCCAGGTGCAGCAGCTGCGCGATGACCACGTTGGCGACCCCGTCGTCGATCTCGGTGCCGAGGAAGATGATCCGCTCGTTCAGCAGCCGGCTGAAGACGTCGTAGGACCGCTCACCCTGTGCGGTCCGCTCGATGACGTACGGAACCGTGTACGACCCCATGTCACAGCCCCATCCGTCGACGCGACGAGGCCGGGCGGATGTCGGCCACCGACTCCACCACCCGGTCCACGATCCCGTACTCCCTGGCCTGCTCCGCCGTGAACCAGCGGTCCCGGTCACCGTCCCGGGCGATCGTCTCCTCGCTCTGCCCGGTGTGCTCGGCGGTGATCCGCTCGATGGACCGCTTGGTGAACTCCAGGTTCTCCGCCTGGATCTCGATGTCCGCGGCCGTCCCGCCGATGCCCGCCGAGGGCTGGTGCATCATGATCCGCGCGTTCGGCAGCGCGAACCGCTTGCCGCGCGCCCCCACCGTGAGCAGGAACTGCCCCATGCTGGCCGCGAACCCCATCGCCAGCGTCGACACGTCGTTCGGGATCAGCCGCATGGTGTCGTAGATCGCGAGCCCGGCCGTGACCGACCCGCCGGGGCTGTTGATGTACAGGCTGATGTCGCTGCGCGGGTCCTCCGCCGACAGCAGCAACAGCTGCGCGCACACCCGGTTCGCCGACACGTCGTCGACCTGCGTGCCGAGCAGCACGATCCGCTGCGCGAGCAACTGCGCCGCGAGGTGGTCGTCGAAGGGGCTGGGCGCAGTGTCGCCCTCCGCGCGGGGCGCGAGCGCGGTGAGTGGAGTCATCTGGTCTCTCCTTCATGGGCCGAAGATGCCGTCGTCCCCACTCTCACCCCTGGCTGCCGACCGGCCCCCGTTTCTCTGCCCGCCGCAGATTCGCCGAGGGCAGAGCCGTCCGGCTCCGATTCATGACCCGGACGGTCGACGGTCTCTCCCCGGGTCATCGCAGGCGCAGCGCTAACCGGCCGTCGCCCCGCACTCCACGGATTGACGCGGGGCGCCGTGGAACACCTGCCGCGCATGCCACTCCCGGTGCCGGTCCGCGACCGGCGGACTGCCCGGCTGCGGCCCGAGCACGGGCCGTCCGGCCAACGCCAGCACGTGCTGCCGGCTGGCCTCGCTGCGGCCGACGAACCGCTGCGAGACCAGGATCCGGTGCCCCTCCCCCACCCCCAGGACGCCCTTGTCGAAGAGCTTGTGGTGCAGCGAGCACAGGCACAGCCCGTTGTCGACCTCGTCCGGCCCGTCGTGCGACCACCACCGCACGTGCGCGGCCTCCAGGCCGACGGTGCTGGCGCCGAGGGTGCCGTCGTAGCCGCAGAACGCGCACTGGAACTCGTAGGCGGTGAGTATCAGTTCACGCATCCGCCGGTCCCGTTGCCGCCGGGCCGCACCTCCCACGATCCCGGTCCCGGCCTCCTCCAGGTCGAGCCCGACGGCTTCACAGAGGTCGTCGTGCAGGGACGACGGGAAGTGGGCGTCCAGCAGCACCCGGGCCATCCTGCCCAGCAGCGCCGGTTCCTCGCCGAGTGCCGCCCGCAGCTCGGAGGCGAGCCGGCCGGTCGCGCCGCTCGACCGCAGCACCCCGATCCCGGTACCCGGGCTCCCCGGTCCCCGGTCAGTGCGGACCTCCCACACGCCGTCACTGACCAGGTGGTGGAACGGGTACGCGGGCGTCGTCGCGTGCGACGGCCCGTACTCGACGAGCAGCCGCTTCAGCTCCTCCTCGACGGCGCTGTAGCGCAACTCCCCCTCCGCGTCCCGCTGGTAGCTGCCGAGCGCGTAGAGCAGCAACAACGGCTTGTGCGGCGCGCGGACCTCATTACGTGCCCAACGCCTCAGTCCTGCCACCCGATCCAGCCAATCCATGCCCGTCAGGGTAGTGGGGGGCCTTGTTAGCCTGATCGACATGTTGAGGAGAAGTCCGGATTCCCGTCCCCAACGAGCGTTGATCACCGCCAGTTTCGTCAGCAGGGTCGGCAACGGTCTCTTCAACACCGCGGCGATCCTCTACTTCACGCTGGTCGTGCACCTGCCCGCCACCCAGGTGGGCGCGGGTCTGACGATCGCCGGCCTCTGCGGCCTGGCGGCCGGCATACCGGCGGGGAACCTGGCGGACCGGTACGGGCCGCGCACGGTCTGGCTGTTGGCGCTCGCGCTGCAGGCCGCCACCATGGCGGCCTTCGTCCTCATCGACAGCTGGCTCGCGTTCGCCCTCGTCGCCACGCTGGACCGGCTGGCCGCGACGGCCGGCGGCGCCGCTGGCGGCGCACTCATCGCCAGGGTCGGCGGCGAACGCCCGGCCGCCTTCCGGGCCAGACTCCGCACCTTCGTCAACCTCGGCGTGGTCGTGGGCACCCTGGGCGCGGCCGTCGCCCTCCAGATCAACACCCGCCCCGCCTACACCGGGCTGATCCTCGCCAACGCCGCCAGCTTCGCCGCCGCCGCACTGATCGCCCTCCTGGGTGTGCCGAACTACCGACCCCTGCCCCGGCCCGAGGAACACCGCCAGTGGTCCGTCCTGGCCGACCGACCGTACGTGTCCTTCGTCGCGCTCTACAGCGCGATGGGCCTGCAGTACCAGGTGATTTCGCTCCTGCTCCCGATCTGGCTCACCGCCCACACCGACGCACCGCGCTGGACGGTGGCGGCGGTGTACGCGATCAACAGCGGCGTGTGCGTGCTGCTGCAGAGCAGGCTCGGATCGAAGGTGGAGACCCCGCGCGAGGGCGGCCGCGCCTTCCGCCTCGCGGGGTTCCTGTTCCTGCTCAGCTGTCCGCTGATGGCGCTGACGGCCGATGTCCCCGCGTGGGTCGCACCGGTGCTCACGGTGCTCGCGGTGTGCATCCACAGCGTCGGAGAGGTGTGGGAGTCCTCGGGCGGCTACGCACTGGGCTTCGGTCTGGCACCCGATCACGCCCAGGGGCAGTACCAGGGCCTCTTCGGCATCGGCTTCGACGCAGGCCAAGCCCTCGCCCCACTGATTCTCACCGGAGCAGTCCTCACACTGGGACACACCGGCTGGCTCCTCCTCGGCGCCCTCTTCGCCGCCCTGGGCGCAGCGGGGCCGCCGGTGGCCGCGTGGGCGGAGCGGGCCCGCCCAAGGGCTGTCCCGTAAGCCGTGCTTCAGCTGACGGTGGCAGGGCGCGGGTGGAGAAGTCGGTGGCAGGCTGACCGCCGGTGAGGGAGGATCACGACGTGCACGGTCCTGCTCTTGCCGGACGTGCCCGGACTTGCCCGGACGCGTCGAACGGTGTGATGCCGTGCTGACCTCGGATCGATGCTCGGCTTGGCGCCTTCCACGCCGGGCCGGAAAGGACGCGTGTGTCACTCGCTCTTGAAGATCGCTTGGCCATCATCGAACTGGTCTCGTTGCACGGTCACCTCGTTGACGACGGAAGCCTTGACCGGTTGGACGAGTTGTTCACCGTCGATGTGATCTATGACCTCACCGACTTCGGCCAGGATCCGCTGTCCGGGGTGGCGGCCATCCGGGAAGCGGCATGGGCGCTGGGAGCGGCCAACCCTGTCGCGCATCACGTCACCAACGTCGTCGTAACCGCAGGGGCGGACGGCCGGGTGCAGGTCCGTTCCAAGGGGCTAGGTGTCAAGGCGGACGGCTCCTGCGGTTCCGTCTCCTACGACGACACCGTCGTGCGCACCGCTGACGGCTGGCGGATCAGCTATCGCAGGGTCTCGCCACGCCGAACTCCCTTGGGTGGGATGACAAAGCCTTGCTGACCGGGCGGGGCGCGGCTGACCGCACGGTCGGTGGCCCAGGCGCGTCTCGCCTGGGCCTAACCGGTGAGGACGACATTGGGCGGGCGGGCGATGCCGAGCATGGCGTCCCTTAGGTCGTCAGGTGGTCGAATTCCCCCGCCTTGACACCGAGTAGGAGGGCGCGGAGCATGCCGGGCGTCGTGCTGATGACGACCCCGGGGTCATCGCTCTCGCGGAGCTTGACGCTGCGGTCGGACGCTGTGGCGAGGTAGATGCAGTTGGCCGACTCGGAACTATAACTGGACTTCTGCCAGTTGAGAGCTGACATGACGCTTCCCCTCAGATGTCCTTCTCGATACGGGCAATGAGATCACGAGACTTCGCAGGGCTGAGGGCGCAGGCGTCCATCAGATCCAGAACCTTCTGATACTTCACCAGTTGTGCATGGGCGTCCAGGAACTCGGAGCCGTGATACGTATCGAGCTGCACGGTGTCGAGCTGGGGCACAGCTGCAGAACAGTAGACGATCGACTGCCCGGACCCCGGAATCGTGCCAGCCCCGAAGGGGATCACGAGAACCGAGATGTTCTCGCGCGTACTCGCCTCGATGAGGTGCCTGAGCTGTGCGCGAGCCACGGCTGACCCACCGAATCCCATCCGCAAGGCCGCCTCATGGACGATCGCCGTGAGCGGGATCGCCCGTTGGCCATAAAGGACGACCTGCCGTTTGATCCGGTACGACACCCGATGTTCCACCTCGTGTGGCGCCAGAAGCGGCACCACACTGCTGGCGAGCACACGTGCCTGGTCGGCGGTCTGGAGCAGGCCGGGGATGTGAATCACCGAAGCGATGCGCATCGCTGTGGAGTGGTGTTCCGTTTCGGCAAGATCGAGCATGTTCGGCGGCAGGATGTCACGGTACTCCTCCCACCATCCCCGAGCCCGCCGTCCGGTCATGCCTGCGAGCGCATCGATCAAGCCCTGGTCTGTACACGTGTACGCGCGGGCGAAGGCCCGGACGCGCTCTGCGCTCACCGGATAGCGGCCCGCTTCGATACGGCTCATGTGAGCTTGATTCACTCCGACGCGAGCAGCAGCGGCAGTTGAGGTAAGTCCTGCACTCTCGCGGAGTTTGCGCAGCTCAAGCCCAAGGCGCTGCTGCCTCAGGGACGGGTTGCCGCTCGATGTCATCGTGATCCTCTCATTCACTACCCAGGGTGAACTAGCAAGTATTCAACGGACTTCATGGAAATTATGCCATGTCACCACTACCGTATGACATGGATCAGCTACCGACGGTGCTTGTCGGCTCAACCACGCCTTGAGGCAGGAGACTTCCATGACTGCTGCGCCCTCGCCAAACCCCCGCATTCCGTTCGACCAGGAGCTGTGCGGGCTCGTCCTCGACACCGCTCCCCGACTCTTCGCCGTCGTCCAGGTGTGCGACGAGGGCCAGCCGGACGCCGACGGGTGGGTGGCGGCCTGGGGGCTCGTCGACAACGACGGGCCGACGCACGTGATCTGCCTCTACGGGCAGGCCCGTATGACCCTCGCGTCGCCCGAGCGGGCCTTGCGCCACTTCACCGGTCAGCCCGGGATCACCGCGCGCCTGGTCTGGCTCGACCAGCCGGACACCGCCGCGATCGACCGGCCCGCAGCCGCCTACCTCCCGTCCTCCCTGCGCAGGAAGTCGGCCGGGCGACTCTGCTGGCGAAGTCGGTTGGGGCGGGTGTGGGACAGTAAGTGGCTGCCGGTTGGGATGGGTTGGCTGTCTGTGGGGGTGGGTCGTGCTGCGTCCTGGTGGTGTGTCGGGGATTCCGGTGGAGACCGTGGCGTTGGCTTGTAGGGTTCATCCGGGTGGGACGGATGAGATGCGGGTGCGGGATGCGCTGGGTCCGTTGTTCAGCGATGAGGACTTCACCGTGGGTGAGTTCGAGGAGATGTACGCGGATCTGGGGCGGCCCGGGATCTCGCCGGCGCTGTTGGTGATGGTCACGGTCCTGCAGTTCCTGCACAATCTCTCCGACCGGGACGCTGCGGTGGCGGTGGCCGATCGGATCTCCTGGAAGTACGCGCTGGGACTGGAGTTGGAGTACACCGGTTTCGATGCCAGTGTGCTGTGCGAGTTCCGTGCCCGTCTGGTGGCCGGCGACCGGGCGGATGCCCTGCTGTCGCTGATGCTGGAGCGTTTGAAGGCGGCCGGTCTGGTGCGCTCGGGCGGGCGCCAGCGCACCGATTCCACGCATGTTCTGGCCTGTGTGCGCCGGTTGAACCGGATCGAGTGCCTGGGCGAGGCCCTGCGTATGGCGCTGGAGGAGATCGCCCGGACCAGCCCGGGCTTCGTCGTGCCGCTACTCGCTCCCGGCTGGGACGAGCGCTACGGGCGCAAGGTCGAGACCAGCAGGCTCCTGCGCCGCAAGAACGCCTCCGCGCTCAAGCTCGCCGAGCAGATCGGCGCCGACGGGCAGAGCGTGATCGCCGCCATCGACGCGGACCCCACGGCCGCGTGGATGAACGACCTCCCGCAGGTCAAGATCATGCGGGAGCTGTGGGACCAGCACTACGAGCGCACCGCCACCGGCCGACTGCGCTACCGGGACACCAAAGAGCTTGCGCCCTCGGCACAGCGCGTGCGTTCACCCCACGACCCCGAAGCCCGCTACAGCACCAAGGGCGCTCCCGGCGCCGGCAGTGTGGAGTGGACCGGTTCCAAGGGCCACCTGACCGAGTCCTGCGACGAGGACTTACCGAGCTTGGTCACCGACGTCCACACCACCTGCGCCACCGAACCCGACGTCAGCGCCACCACCCCCATCCAGGACAAACTCATCGGCCGGGACCTGGCACCCGGTGAGCATCTGACGGACTCCGGTTACCCCAGCGGGGAGAACATCGGCGCGTCCCTGGAGCGTGGCATCACCCTCGTCGCGCCCGTCACGGTTCAGACCGGTCGGGGCGCCCGGGGCGGCACCTTCACTCCGAAGGACTTCCACGTCGACTGGCAGGCAGGCGTCACCCGCTGTCCCGCCGGGGCCACCGGCATCTCGATGCGGCCGAAGAAGAACGGCCTGATCCGCGTCGCCTTCGCCCGCGCGGACTGCCGGCCCTGCCCGATCCGCGCCCAGTGCACCACCGCCGCCCCGCACCTCGGCCGGAGCCTGGAGATCCATCCCGAACCGATCCATACGGCCCGGATGCGGATGCAGACCGAACAGAACAGCCCCGAATGGCGCGAGGCCTACCGGGCCCGCGCCGGGATCGAAGGCACCATCTCCCAAGCAGTCCGGGGCCCCGGCCTACGGCGTTCCCGCTACCGGGGCCTCGACAAGACCCACCTCCAAAACGTCCTCATCGGCATGGCGATCAACATCCGCCGACTCGGCGCCCACTGCGACACCACCACCAGGAAAGATCGCCGCCCCACCCGCATCCACGCACTATGCACCCAACACGGCATCGCAACGGCGGCCTGACCCAGATCAAATACTTCGCCAGCAGAGTCGTCTGGCCGACTTCCTGCGCAGGGGTCCGGTCGTTGCCGTCGCCGCTTCGGCACGGCCGAAGCGGCGGGCTTCGGCCATGGCTGATCAAGCGCGGCGGGCCCCGACGGGAGTCGGTTACCGCCGGGCGGCGGCTACCTGACCCTGGGGGTCGGAGTTCTCGCCCTGGTCGTCGCCGTTCCAGCCGTCGCTGCAGTCGCGGTACGGGGTCCCGGGTGAGGAGGCCGCCGGGTTCGGTGCCGCGGACGGGGTGGGTGCGCTCGTAGTCGTGGTCGTGGCCGGCCAGGACGAGGTCGACGGTAGCGGTCGAGCAGTGGCAGCAGCTTCTCGCGGATGCCCATGTCGCCGCCGTGGCTGGCGGCGGAGGAGGACATCGCGAACTGGTGCAGGTTGACGACGATCCAGTCGACCGACCGTCCGGCCCGGGCGCGCGACGGCACCCGTGTTGGCCCGGTAGTTGATCCGGTGCGGCGGCAGCCCGTGCCCGCGCCCGTGCCGGGGCAGGAAGGCGACCCGGCGGCCGGCCACCTCGCCGAGGAACAGCGCGTCGCTCGGCGGCCCGTACGGCGTGTCGACCCGCACCTCGGTCACCTCGTCCGGCAGCGCGTACAGCCCCGAGCCGCCGATCACGCCCAGCTCGGCCCGTGTCGCTCCCTGATCGGTCGTCATCGCCCGTTCGGACCCTTCGTCGAGGGGCGGTCCCGGCCGCCACTCCAGGAGTCGACCGCCAGCGGGGGTACGGCCGGATGGCCGCGGGCCGCCGGGGTGGTCCCGGACGGCCGAGCGGGTGACCTCCCGGACGTGTCGGCGGCTGCGCGCCCCACTCGACGTGCATGGGTTGGAACGCGCCGCCTCCGGGCGGTGCACGCCCTGTCCCCGGACCTGAGAGCCGCCCATGCCTTCCACCGCCCGTCTCCGCCGCTTCGTCCCGACCGCGCTCTGCGCCCTCTCCGTCGCCCTCGCCGCACCCGCGGCCCACGCCGCGCCCCCGGGCGGCGACAGCGGGACCGACCCCGGCGGGAGGTCGGACGGCGGCCGGTACGACTGGGAGCGCGTGGCGGCCTGCGAGAGCAGCGGCAACTGGCACATCAACTCCGGCAACGGCTACTACGGCGGCCTCCAGTTCGACCAGCCCACCTGGCGGGAGAACGGCGGCCTCGCCTACGCCCCGCGCCCCGACCTCGCCAGCCGCGAGCAGCAGATGGCCGTCGCCCAGCACCTGGCCGACCGCCGCGGCCTCTCCCCCTGGCCGGTCTGCGGCTCCCGTGCCGCCGGCGGCCCCAGCCGCCGGCCCGCCCGCAGCCAGGAGACCGCCCCCGGCCGGGAGGCCACCCGCAACCACGAGCGCGACAGCGTCCTGCCGCCGCCCACCGCCGCGTCGGGCGAGGACGGCCAGTGGACCGTCCGGGAGGACGACACCCTGGACGGGCTCGCCGCCGCCCTGAACATCCCCGGCGGCTGGCCCGCGCTCTACGCGCTCAACCGCTCCGTCGTCGGCGACGACCCGGACCTCATCCAGCCCGGCCTGGTGCTGCGCCTGCCGTCCTGACGACCCCTGCCCCGCCCGGCGCCCGCCGGACACACCGACCCGCCGCCCACGCCGTCCCCCATCCGGCGTGGGCGGCGTCCTGTGCCGCGGCCTACGGGCGCAGCGCCGCTCGGCCTTATGGGCGCAGCGCCGCCAGCACGTGCAGGCCGCGCGGGTTGGTCTCGCTGTGGCTGGTCTCCAGGCCCGCCGCGCGCACCTGCTCCTCCACCCAGCCGATCGCGAGTCGCAGCTTCGGGTAGCTGCTGACCTGCTGGGTCCAGGCCTCGCCGGCGCGGGTGTGGATCAGGTCGTGGACCAGCGCGGTCTCCTCGTCCGGGTACTCCAGGAAGCAGGTCATGATCCGGTCCGCGGTGGAGCGCACCGGCAGGAAACGGTCAGTGCCGGTCAGCGGGCGGGTGAGGTCGCGGAAGGAGAGCACCAGCCGGCCGCCCGGGGCGAGGGCGGCGGCGGTGTCGCGCAGCAGGGCCACCACGTCGGCGCGCGAGGGCAGGTGGGTGAGGGTGTCGCCCATGCAGAGCACCGCGGCCACCGTGCCCGGCTCGGTGTGCCGGGGCAGCGCGCCGCGCAGGTCGGCTTCGACGGTGCGGACGGCCCCGGCGTGGCCGGCCTTGGCCGCGGACTCGCGCAGTTCGGCCAGCAGCGGGGCGCTGGTGTCCACGGCGAGGACCGGGTCGAAGCCGAGCGCGGCCAGCGCCAGGCTCTGGGGGCCGGGGCCTGCGCCGAGATCGACGGCGGCGCGGCCGGCCTCGCTGGGGGTGACCCCCAGCGAGGCCAGCAGCTCGGCCTGCGCGTCGGCGAGCGCGGGGATGTCGCCGCCCAGCATCCAGGTGTAGTGGGCGGCGAGGAGACGGTCGTAGTGCTCGGGTGCGGTACTCATGCGGGCTGGGCCCTTTCTCGCGTCGTCCGGCGTACTGATGATCCGACCGCACTCTACGAGCACCCACCGGAACGCCGACGGCCCGCCCCGTCCTGGAAAACCAGGACCGGACGGGCCGTGACGGCGACGGAGCGGGAGGCTCAGCCGACGTGGACGCGCGGACGCTTCGTACGGTCCGGCTCCGCCTCGCGCAGCACCTCGCGGGTGACCGGGGCGACCTCGCCCTGGCCGAACAGGAAGAACCGCAGGAACTGGGCGAAGGGGTTGCCCTCGGTCCACTCGAAGTACAGGTGCGGCCGCTGCCCGGTGCGGTCCCGGACGGTGAGCGCCAGGGCGGCGATCGCGTTCGGGATGCTGGAGCTCTCCAGGGTGAGCACCCGGTACCGGCCGTGCAGCACCTCGCCGCGCACGGTCAGCTCGGACTCGAAGTCCGACGCGTCGCGGACCGTCACCTCGACGAAGACCAGGTCGTCCTCGCCGGGGATGTCGTTGTCGGCGCGGATCTGCCGGATCTTGTCGCGGTACTCGGCGACGTCCCGGTTGGTCGGCTCGTTGGCGATCAGGCGCAGCGGCCGGTGGGCGTAGTCACGGATGAAGCGCTCGGCCGTCTCGTCCAGCACGACCTCCGTGACGCGCAGCTCGAACGCGCGCTTCAGGCGGGAGAGCAGCGAGACCAGGATGATGCCGGCGATGAAGCAGGCACCGATCTTGACACCGTCCGGGCGCTCCATGGTGTTCAGCACGGTGGTGTACAGGAAGACCGCCGCGATGATCCCGAAGGCGATGGTCCAGCCGCGCTGGCGCTTCTTGTAGGCGGCGATGGTGACGGCGATGGCCGCCGAGCTGATCAGCACCAGCACGCCGGTCGCGTAGGCGCCGCCCTGGGCGTCGACGTTCGCGTCGAACAGCCAGGTGATCAGGAAGCCGACCATGGTCAGGACTATCACCATCGGGCGCACGGCCCGGGCCCAGTGCGGGGCCATGCCGTAGCGCGGCAGGTAGCGGGGCAGAAGGTTGAGCATGCCCGCCATGGCGGAGGCGCCGGCGAACCAGAGGATGGCGATGGTCGACAGGTCGTAGACGCTGCCGAAACCGCCGCCCAGGTACTGGTGCGCCAGGTAGGCGAGGGCTCGGCCGTTGGCCTGGCCGCCGTCCTCGAACTCCTTGGCCGGGATGAGCAGCGTGCAGATGAAGCTGGTGGCGATCAGGAAGGTGCTCATGATCACGGCGGCGGTGGTGAGCAGCTTGCGGGTGCCGCGGATCCGGCCGACCGGGTTGGCCTCGGTGTCGCCCGCGTCGCCCTTGATGTGCGGCATCACCGCGACGCCGGTCTCGAAGCCGGACATGCCGAGCGCGAGCTTCGGGAAGACGACGAGCGAGACGCCGATCATGACGAAGATGTTGCCGTGCTGGGCGGTCAGCGCGTTGGACCAGTCGGTGACGACGTGCGGCGCCTGGATGATCTTCCAGAGGCCGACCACGACGACCACCACGTTGAGCGCCAGGTAGACCCCGACGAGCGCCACGGCCATGCCGATGGCCTCGCTGAAGCCCTTGAGGAAGACCGCGCCGAGCAGGGCGACCAGGATCAGCGTGATCAGCATCTGCTTGCCGCCGAGGACGCTGGTCAGGTGCGGGTTCTCGACCAGGTGCGCGCTGGCGTCGGCGGCCGAGAGCGTGATCGTGATGATGAAGTCCGTCGCCGCGAAGCCGAGCAGGGCGAGGACGAACAGCTTGCCCTTCCAGAACGACAGCAGCCGCTCCAGCATCGCGATCGAGCCCTCGCCGCGCGGGCTCTCCTGGGCGACCCGCCGGTACACCGGCAGCGCGCCCAGCAGGGTCACCAGCACGAGCACGATCGTGGCGATCGGCGACAGCAGGCCGGCCGCGAGGGCGGCGATGCCCGGCTGGTAGCCGAGCGTCGAGAAGTAGTCCAGACCGGTCAGGCACATCACGCGCCACCACTGCTG
This sequence comes from Kitasatospora sp. NPDC053057, assembly GCF_044546945.1. Taxonomy (NCBI): domain Bacteria; kingdom Bacillati; phylum Actinomycetota; class Actinomycetes; order Kitasatosporales; family Streptomycetaceae; genus Kitasatospora; species Kitasatospora sp. NPDC053057. The sequence goes on from NZ_JBITZP010000009.1 coordinate 199,781, forward strand.
GCCCGTGTGCGCAGCGTGATCGGCGGCGTCGGCGGAGTCCCCCGGCTCCGCACCGTCCTGCTGCGCCTTCGCGGCGGCGTCCTTGGCGGCCTTCTCCGGGGACATGTCCTCCAGGAGCCAGCTGCGGAGCCGTATTCGCGCCGACGACGGGTCCTCCGTCGTCGTCTCCGTCGAACCCGACGAAACCACCTTGCACCTCTTGTTTAAAGACCCCGTAAAAGCGCCGTCGGGCGACGGCAGTGCGCCAGGCTATGCGACGGTCGTTAAGGAGACGCCATCGGCCCGCGTTAAGAAAACGTCATGGATGCGCAGGTCGGCGCTGGTGGCACGGTGCGGCAAGGCCCGGGACGGGCCCCGGCGCCGGGGCGGGGAGGCGGTACGTCGCCGTCCGCCGCCCCGGCGTCTCGGATCCTGGACGGGGGTTACGCCTGGTAACCGAGGACGGTCATCATGCCGGTCTCGGAGTGGTAGACGTTGTGGCAGTGCACCATCCACAATCCCGGGTTGTCGGCGTCGAAGTCGACCGCCAGGGTCGCGCCCGGCAGCACGATCGCGGTGTCCTTGCGCGGGCCGTCGGCGCCCAGCGCGAAGCTGTGCCCGTGCAGGTGGACGGGGTGCCACATGCTCGTGCTGTTGCGGAACTCCAGCCGCACCCGCTCGCCCGCCGCGACCGGGTAGCGCTGCGCCGGGTCGTACCTGCGGCCGTTGAACGCCCAATCGGCCTTCGCCATGCCACCGGTGAGCTCCAGCCTGACGGTGCGGTCCGGCGCCTTGGCGGGCAGCCGAACGCTCGCGTCGGCCTTCAGCTGCCCGGCGGTGAGCAGCCGGCCGTCCAGCTCGGCCGGTCGCACCGAGGCCTCGGGCGCGGCACCGCCGCCGGTGCGCAGCACGGCCAGCGCGCCGGCGTTCTTGCCCTCGGCGAGGGCGGTCAGCGGGAAGACGCCGTCCTTGACGGTGACCAGAACGTCGTAGCGCTCGCCCATGCCGAGCAACAGCGCCTGGGTGGTGGCCTGTTCGACCGGGAAGCCGTCGGTGTGGGTGACGGTCAGCTCGTGGCCGCCGAGGGCGACCCGGTAGGCGGTGTCGCCGCCCGCGTTGATCAGCCGGATCCGGATCCGGTCACCGGGCTTGGCGGTGAAGGTCTCGGGGGCGCTCGGCAGACGGCCGTTGACCAGGTGGAAGGGGTAGGCGACATCGCCCGCGTCACCGCCGAGCAGCGGGCTCGCGGCGCCCATCAGCATCCGGGAGGGGCCGGCGGCCGCGGTGGGGGCGGCGGCTGCGGTGGGGGTGGCGCCTCCCATGTCCATGCCGGGCATGCTGTGTGACGAATGGTCCATCCCGCCCATGCCCTTGGCGAGTTCGGCCAGGACGGCGTCCGGAGTGCTGCCGTCGACCCCCTCCACCCAGTCGTCCAGGACGACGACCCACTCCTTGTCGTAGCGCAGCGGCTCCTTCGGGTCCTCGACGATCAGCGGCGCGTACAGGCCACGGTCCTGCTGGACGCCGGAGTGCGGGTGCAGCCAGTAGGTGCCGGGGTGGGAGAGCGCGAAGCGGTAGTCGAAGGCGGCGCCGGCCCTGATCGCCTCCTGGGTCACGCCTGGCACGCCGTCCATGTCGTTGCGCAGGGCGAGGCCGTGCCAGTGCAGGGAGGTGGGCTGCGGCAGGTGGTTGGCGAGGGTGAGGGCGAGCGTGTCGCCGAGGGTGGCGCGCACCTCCTGGCCGGGCAGGCGGTCGCCGTACGCCCAGCTGCGGACGGTGTGTCCGCCCAGGTCGAGGGTGGTCTCGGTGGCGGTGAGCGCGACCTTGCGCTCGGGGCCGGGCTTGCGCCTGGCCTCGGCGGCGGCGACCTCCGGGCCGTTCGGGGCGACGAAGCCGGCGGGCGCGGCGGCGGGGCTCGTCGACCCGTGACTCATGGCCGAGTGGTCCATGCCCTTCATCGAGTCCGAGCCGGAGGAGCAGGCGGCGAGCAGGCCGGTCCCGGCGGCGGCGAGCGCGGAGACCAGGACGGTACGACGGGTGGGTGTGCGCATGGCGGAGTGCACCTCGTGCGGTGGTGTGGGCGTGCAGGACGTCGCGTCGGCCATCCCGTTCCCGTACACGGGCACGGGACGGCGACGCGCGCCTACTGACGCAGCACCGAAAGTCTGCTGAGGAGTATCCGCCCACCCCCGGGCGGCGGCAGCGCCCGAACGGCCCGCAGCAGCCGGGCCCGCACCTCTGCGGCGGCGTCACCACTGCGGCGCGACAGCGAACCAGCGACCAGGAGCACCAGCGTCCAGCCGGCCAGCACGGCGAGGCAGACCGTCATCGGGTCCATGCCGTCGGCGACGGGGTCCGCCATGGCGTGCGCCGGCCCGGCGGCCGTCGCATGGTGCTCCGGCATCTGCTGCGCGGCCGTCAGCTGCGGGCCGTGCCCACCGTGCCCACCGCTCGGGTGGCCGAGCGTGTGCATCGCCACGATCCCGAGCAACAGGGCCACGAGGAGCAGCAGCCGCGACAGCGACGAACCGTACGAACGCTGCTGCGCCATGCCCCGCCTCCCGACCGCCGCCACCCTCCACTTACCCCCACAGGGTATCCCGAACGGCACCTGGCCACCGAACCGGGGCCAACCGGGAGGACGGCGGGCTCACAGCCCCGCCGTACATCCACCGGTTTCCCTCGGCCGGACGGCACCCCGCCCGCCTGACCCGGATCCCGTTCGGGGCCGCACCTTCCGTCGGGTGCGGCCCTCCGCGTCCGGCTGGTCCGCATTCGCCGTGAGCCGCGTGAGCGATCGGCTAGCATGCGCGTCAGTTTTCGATCACTACGGACCGGCTGAGCAACCTGTCGGTCCGGATCTGACGGGGGAACGAACAAAATGGCAGATCCTGACGCGGGCTTGGAGTTCAAGGTCAAGCCGGACGAACTGGACGGCTGCGGGCAGAGCGCACAGCACATAGGCGGCCTGATACCCGGTGAGACATCGAAGATCACCGACCCGTGCAACCAGGCCGCCGGAGGGCTGAAGGGCTGGCTCACGGCCGGCGCCATCCAGAACTGCGGCACCAACTGGAAGACCCTGCTGGACAAGCTCGGAACCGACATGAGCGACGTCGGCACCAAGCTCGGCACCTCGGCCACCTACTACCGGCAGGCCGAACAGAACGCCCACAACAGCATGCGGAACCCGAACGCGCCCGCCTCGAACGGGCCGGAGCCGGACCCCTTCGACACCACCGTCACCACCGGTCCGGTGAAGCCCCGCAGCGCGAAGGCGGCCGAGTAACCGATGGACATCAAGACTCTCCACGACGCCGACGTCATCGGCATCTCCACCGCGAAGAACGCCTTCGACACCCTGGCCACCGCCTTCGGCCAGCACATCGAGAACTGGCAGCACGACGTCGTCGACCGGCTGAGCCACTCCGAGTGGACCGGAACGGCCGCCGGCCACGCCAACACCCGGATCACCAACCTGCAGAACGAACTCCAGGCCGCCAAGCAGGAACTCGGACTGGTCAGCCGGGCCCTGCAGGACGCCTACGACGGCTTCGCCGCCGCCCAGGCACACCTGATCAACGCCCTCGACGACGCCAAGACCCACAAGCTCACCGTCGCCGACGACGGCGGGATCACCTGGGACAAGGACCCCAACTCCCCGAACTTCGCCGGCAACGACGCCGAGAACCAGGCCAAGCAGATCCAGTCCCGGATCACCGCCGCCCTCAACGAGGCCGACCACGCCGACCAGACCATCAACACCCGGCTCGGCCACCTGGCCACCAACGCCAGCAACGGCACCGGCCTCGACTCCACCACAGCCAAGGCCGACACCGACGCCGCCAACGCCCTCCAGCAGATCCCCGCCGCCGGCACCGACCCGAACAGCGTCAAGGCCTGGTGGAACGGACTGACCGACGAGCAGCAGCAGCGGATGATCCTCAACCACCCCGACCAGATCGGCAACCTCGACGGCATCCCCGCCGTCGACCGCAACCAGGCGAACCAGATCAACCTGCAGCGCGCCCATCAGGACATCCAGCATCAGCTGGACACCCTCGGTCCCGCGCCGGTGGCGACCCTGGGCTCCGGCAGGTTCATCCGCCCGAACCCCGCCTTCACGGAATGGCAGCAGAAGCACGACGAGCTCGCGGACAAGATGAACGGCATCAACGCCATCGAGGCCCGGCTGAACACCAAGGTCGACGACAAGCACCCGCCGACCTTCCTGCTGGGCTTCGACACCAACGGCCACGGCCACGCCATCGTCGCCGTCAACAACCCCGACACCGCCGACAACGTGTCGACCTACGTCCCCGGCACCGGCGCACGTCTGGGCAGCATCGGCAGTGACATCAACCGCTCGGACCTGATGGTCGCCTCGGCCAACGACGCCAGCAACAACAAGAGCACAACCTCGTCGATCACCTGGGTCGGCTACGACGCGCCGCAGAACATCATCCCGGAGGCCGCGGACGACACCTACGCGAAGAACGCGGAGGACAAGCTGGTCAGCTTCGAGAACGGGCTGCACGCCACGCACAACGGGAAGATCGGGAACAACACGATCCTGGCCCACAGCTACGGCACCACGACCGTCGGCTACACCATGCGCGACCACGGCCTCCCGGTCGACAACGCCGTCCTCATCGCCAGCCCCGGTGCCGGTGTCGAGAACGCCAAGGACCTGCGCATCGACCCGAACCACGTGTACGCGGCACAGAGTCCGGCCGACGCGATCGGCTGGGCCGCCGCCACCGACCCCAGCGGGGCGGGGGACAACCTCTGGGACAACATCAAGACCGACTTCGGCTTCGGCGACGGCGACCACCACCTGATGTACGGCCGGCAGACCACCGCTCCCCAGTTCGGCGCGAACGTCATGCCCGTCGACCCCAACGCCGGGCACTCCGACTACTGGAACGCCGATTCGCCCACCCTGGCCGCCATGGGCCAGGTCATCGCCGGAAAGCACTGACATGAGCGCCACCGAGCACGCCCCCCTGCTCAGGCGGGTGACCGCCGCCGCCACGCTGGCGGTCACGACCCTGGCGCTGAGTGCCTGCGGCGCGGCGACCCTGCACGAGCGGTCGCAGCCCACGATGACACTCGACCAGGCGAAGACGCGGATCGACAGCTACCAGACGGGCATCCTGGCGAACCTGCCGGTCAAGCCCGCGTCGAATCCGACCTCGTTCGACGACCTGGAATGCGACGCCAACGACATCGGCCCGCACGGCCGGAAGCAGACCTGGCGTTCTGCCGACTTCGAGAACCTCCCGCTGCCGGAAAGGGCCAAGACCGCGGACGCCTTCCGCGGCTACCTCACCGGACAGGGCTTCCAACCGGTCTCGGAGCCAGGCGTCCAGATCGGCTGGGTGAAGATGAAGAACCCGAAGGACAACTTCGTCGCCATCCTGGACGGCGCCACCGACGCGAACCGCACCTTCCAACTGAAGGTCGTCTCCTCCTGCCTCTGGCCGAACGGAAACCCGCCCGCCTAGCCCGACTCCCGTTCGGGGCCGCACCTTTGCGAAGGTGCGGCCCCTACGCCTGCCGCACGGCGGCCGCCAGGTGGGTGCGGAACCAACGCTGGCCGGGATCAACGGAGTTGCGCGGGTGCCAGGCCATCCCCAGCTCCAGCGGCGGGAGTTCGAGCGGGATCGGGAAGGTCCGCAGGCCCAGCGCGTCGAAGGTCTGCGGCAGCCAGTCCGCGGGGCCGAGGGTCACCAGGTCGCTGTCCCGGGCCAGCAGCATCGCGCCGGTGTGGCTGGGCACCACCACCGCGACCCGGCGGCGCAGCCCGCGGTCGGCCAGCGCGGTGTCGATCGGCCCGTGCCGCCGGCCCCGCCGGGAGACGCCGATGTGGTCGGCGGCGGCGAAGCGCCGGGCGGTGATCCGGCCCTCGAACAGCGGGTGGCCGCTGCGCGCCACGCCCGCCACCGGCACGGTGACCAGCGGCCGGGTGCGGATCTCCGGGTCCAACTGCCCCAGCACGCCCACCTCGACGTCCACCACGCCCTGGCGCAGTGCCGGTCCGCCCTCCATGGCCTCGGGCAGGAACACCACGTCCACCCCGGGCGCCTCGGCGCGGATCCGTTCGGTCAGCGGGCCGGCCACCCGGACCAGCACCGCGTCGCCGGCCTGCACGGTGAAGGTCCGCTCCAGGTGCGCCGGGTCGAAGCCCGCCCCGGGGCGCAGCACGTTCTCGCAGCTCCGCAGCAACTCGGCCACCTCCTCGCGCAGTTCGAGCGCCCGTGGGGTCGGCACCAGGCCCTGTCCGGCCCGGACCAGCAGCGGGTCGCCGACGGCCCGGCGCAGCCGGGCCAGCGTCCGGCTCACCGCCGCGGGTGAGGTGCCGAGCCGCTCGGCGGCCCGGGTCACGCTGTTCTCCTGGAGCAGGGCGTCCAGGGCCCGTAGCAGGTTGAGGTCCATTCATAGCTCCTGAACTGCAGTTTTGCGCTGTAGTCAATGATCCCGTGCCAATCCTTGCATTGTTCGGCCGCCGCCGGGCGCGGAGAGTGGGACCGTCCACGCAACAAGTCCTCGTTTCCAGGAGTCCACGTGTCGAACGACCCGCATTCCCACCTCGCCGGCGACGTCCTCGCCGTCGTCAGCCAGAGCGGCCCGATCGTCTCGTTCTTCGACGCCGCCACCGACGCCCTGCTCGACACCCTCGAAGTCGCCGCCCAGCCACACGAGTTGTGCTTCGACCCGACCCGGCGTCTGCTCTGGTGCACCACCGCGTACCACTCCGGCTACTACAACGCCCACAACGGCCACAGCACCAAGCTGACCGCCATCGACGCCGACACCCGCCGGATCGTCGAGGTGATCGACCTGGCTCCCGAGCACGGCCCGCACGGCCTGGCCCTGGACCTCGCCCGCGACCGGCTCTACGTCAGCGTCGAGGCCTCGGCGGACCGCCCCGGCGGGGTGGTGGTCATCGACACCACGACCCGCCGCCCGCTCGGCCGGATCGACACCGACGCCCCGGGCCCGCACTGGTTCGCCATCTCCCCGGACGGGCGCACCGGTTACGCCACCAACAAGGAGGCGCCGTTCGTCTCCGTGGTGGACCTCGGCCGCGGTGTGCTGACCGCCAAGGTGGAGGTCCCCGGCAGCGAGGGCCTCGCCGTCTCCCCGGACGGCAGCCGGGTGTACGTGGCCGCGCCCTACCTCGGTTTCGCCGGCAAGCCCGACGCCGTGCCCGGCATCCACGTCATCGACACCCGGACGGCCTCCGTGGTGGAGGTCATCCCCACCGGGTCCGCCGTCATCCCGGTCCATCTGACCTCGACCGGACGGCTGCTGGCCGGCGAGATCAGCGCCACCCCCGGCGCCGACTCCCCCCTCGGCCGCCAGGCCCCCGGCCGCCTGTCCGTCTTCTCCGCCGCCACCCACCGGCCGCTCGGCTCCGTCGAGGTGGGCCAGTTCCCGCTGACCATCACCTCCTCCCCCGACGGCCGCTTCGGCTACGTGTCCTCCGTCGTCTCCTCCACCGTGGACGTCATCGACCTCGGGACCCTGACCCCCGTCAGCCGTCTCACCGTCCCCAAGCTCGCCGAACCGGGCGCCCACGGCCTGGCCTACCTCCCCCGCCCGGCCTGACGCCACCCGACTCCGGGCGCGGGCCGCGCCCGGAGTCCCGCCCACGCCCGGAGTCTTGTCGCCGCCCGGGGCCTGGAGCATCCTGAGGCACACCCGTCGTTCCGGGGGAGGCACGATGAGACGCGGCTTCGGTGTGTTCTGCTCGACGGTGGTGCTGGTGACGGCGCTGACAGCGGCCACCGCGTGCGAGCCGGTCCTCGACCCCGGCGCGTTCCGCCACCCGGTCCTCCTCCCCGAACCCGCCCCACCGTCCGCCCAGTGGATCGTGGACCTCGTCGCCGGGCTCAACACCCCACCCCAGTGCCCGGAACCGACCCTGCCGACCCTGGCCGTCCTCGACACCGACGGCCGGTACCGGGCGATCGCGTTCTGGCTGGTGGACAACCTCGACGTCTGCTACGCCGTCATCAACCACCGGGGCGAGACGCCCACGACCATCTGGTTCACCCCCGTCAAGGACCTCATCCCGCGCACCCCCATGCCCGCGGACACCACGGCGGGCGTGGACTCCTACGCCTTCACGGCCTACCGCGGCCGGGTGGACGACATCGAGGTCTCCGGCGACACCGACCACCTCGTCAGCCCCGTCCGGCACCTCACCGTCGACCTCGGCCTCGGCGACCTCGTCACCTTCGCCGCGTACCACTACCGGATCCCGTCGACCGGCAAGCCGCTCTCCATCTCCCTCTGCACCCCGTCCGGCACCTGCCGCGACGCCCACTGACGGTGACCTTGATCGTGTGGACGGCCGTTCCGGGTGCCGTCTGGGAGGTCCTCCATCTCTATCTGAGCCGGCGACCCGGACCGGTCCCTGAGGAACACCCCCTAAGGGCGTAGACACGCTCACCGGCGGGCATGGCACGGTCGTAGGGCACCGCCATCAGCCGTGAGAAGGTACCAAGCATGAGTGCAGTGAAGTTCATCCTCAATGTCATCTGGTTGGTTTTCTGCGGCATTTGGATGGCTCTTGCCTACGTACTCGCCGGAATTATCTGCTGCCTGCTCGTAATTACCATCCCGTTTGGCATTGCCTCGTTTCGGATCGCCGGATTCATACTGTGGCCGTTCGGGCGGACCACCGTCGAGCGCCGGGACGCCGGGGCCGCGTCCTGCGTCGGCAACGTGATCTGGCTCGTCTTCGCCGGGTGGTGGCTGGCCCTCGGGCACCTGCTCACCAGCATCCCGCTGTTCCTGTCGATCATCGGGATCCCGTTCGGCTGGGCCAACCTCAAGATGATCCCGATCTCCCTGATGCCGCTCGGCCGCGAGATCGTCTCCACCGACCAGGAGTGGGGCTCGCGGTACTGACCGCGGTACGCCGACGGCCCGCCCCGGTGAGGGCGGGCCGTCGGCGTTTTCGCAGGTCAGACGTTGAGGATCCGTACGGCCATCTCCCGCATCTCGACCTTGCGGATCTTGCCGGTGACGGTCATCGGGAACTCCTCGACCACGTGCACGTAGCGCGGCACCTTGAAGTGGGCGAGCCGGCCCTCGCAGTAGGCGCGCACGGCCTCGGCGGTGAGCGGTTCGGTGCCCTCGCGCATCCGGATCCAGGCCATCAGCTCCTCCCCGTACTTCGGGTCGGGGACGCCGATCACCTGCACGTCGAGGACGTCCGGGTGGGTGTAGAGGAACTCCTCGATCTCGCGCGGGTAGAGGTTCTCCCCGCCGCGGATCACCATGTCCTTGATCCGCCCGGTTATGGCGAGGTAGCCGTCCGCGTCCATCACCGCGAGATCCCCGGTGTGCATCCAGCGCGCCGTGTCGACGGCCTCGGCGGTGCGCTCGGGCTCGTCCCAGTAGCCGAGCATGACGGAGTAGCCGCGGGTGCACAGCTCGCCGGGCTCGCCTCGCGGGACGGTGCGGCCGGTGGCCGGGTCGACGACCTTGACCTCCAGGTGCGGGCCGACCCGGCCGACCGTGGAGACCCGGCGCTCGACCGGGTCGTCGGTGCGGGTCTGGGTGGAGACCGGCGAGGTCTCGGTCATGCCGTAGCAGATCGACACCTCGGCCATGCCCATCCGCTCGATGACCTCCTTCATCACCTCGGTCGGGCAGGGCGAGCCGGCCATGATGCCGGTGCGCAGGCTGCCGAGGTCGTAGCGGGCGAAGTCCGGGTCGGCGAGTTCGGCGATGAACATGGTCGGCACGCCGTACAGCGAGGTGCAGCGCTCGGCGGCGACGGCGGCCAGGGTGGCGCCGGGTTCGAAGGAGGGGGCCGGGATGACCATGCAGGCGCCGTGGGAGGTGGCGGCGAGGTTGCCCATCACCATGCCGAAGCAGTGGTAGAAGGGCACCGGGATGCAGATCCGGTCCTGCTCGGTGTAGTTCAGCAACTCCCCCACGAAGTAGCCGTTGTTGAGGATGTTGTGGTGCGAGAGGGTGGCGCCCTTGGGGAAGCCGGTGGTGCCCGAGGTGTACTGGATGTTGATCGGGTCGTCCGGCGCCAACTCGCCCTGGCGCTCGGCGAGGAGGCCGAGGAGAGCGGGATCGGCCTTGCGGCCGGCCGCCAGCAGGCCGTTCCAGGCGGGGCTGCCGAGCAGCACCACGCGCTCCAACCCGGCACACCGCGGCCGGACTTCCTCGATCATCCCGGCGTAGTCCGAGGTCTTGAAGCCCTCCGCGGCGACCAGCAGCCGGATCCCGGCCTGGTTCAGCACGTACTCCAACTCGTGCGCCCGGTAGGCCGGGTTGACGGTGACCAGGATCGCGCCGAGCTTGGCGGTGGCGTACTGGGTGAGCGTCCACTCGGCGCAGTTGGGGGCCCAGATGCCGACCCGGTCGCCCTTGGCGAGACCGAGCTCCAGCAGGCCGAGGGCCAGCGCGTCGACGTCGGCGGCGAGTTGGGCGTACGTCCAGCGGCGGGCGGTGGGGCGGTCGACCAGGGCGTCGCGGTCGGAGAAGGCGCGCACCGCGCGGTCCAGGTTCTCCCCGATGGTGTCGCCGAGCAGCGGGACATCCGAGGTGCCGGAGGCGTAGCTGCGCGGGGTCGGCGTGGTCGGCACGGGCTGGCTCCTGGGTGCGGAGGTGCGGGACGGGGACCATGGTCGCCGTTCCCGGGCCCGCACCGCCACCCCCGAACGGGGGTACGGACACGGCGCTGGGGCCGCCCGTCGGGTTCGACGGACGGCCCCAGCGCTACGGTCACCCGTTGATGCAGATGCTGCCGAAGGCCGGGTTGAGGATCCCGCCTCCGCCGAAAGAGTTGCCGCAGACATTGAGCTCGGTGTTGATCGGAATCTGGATCAGGTTGCCGGAGAGAAAACCGGGCGAGTTGGCGGCGACGCCGTTGGCGGTCGCGTCGCCGGCCGCGGCGGTGCCGGCGCCCGCGAGGACCGCCACCGCGGCGAGCGCGGTGGCGGCGAGGGTGGTGCGAATACGCATTGCGTCACTCCTTGTGAGGGTGGCGAAACATCCGTGTGACCATCACACACACCGATCGAACTTCACCGCAGGCCGGGAGCGTGCGAATTGGTCAATCAGAGGGCGTGTCGCCCTCCCGCTCCCCCGGTGCGGGCCCGGCGGCCCCGGCCACGCTCACTGATTCCAGCAGCTCCCGGGCCGCTTCCAATCCGGGTTCGGCCGCCACGGCGCGGTGCAGCAGCCCGAGCGCGAGCACCTCGTCCCCGGCCGCCAGGGCGTCCAACGCCCGGTTGTAATCGATCCGACCGGCGTAACGCAGTCGGAACAGCACGCTCAGGTCCTCCCGGCAGGACGGGCAGCCGAGCGTCTGCGGGTCCGCCGGCACCCGGCACAGCGGGCACTGCACGTCGAGGGGGCTCACGGTGGTCATCGCGGACCGGCCTCCTCCGGACGGACCGGACCGAGCGACTCGGCGGCCGGCTCGCTGCCGAGCTCCCGCTGCGCCTGCGCGTACAGGGCCAGCAGATTCGACATGTGGGTGTTGACCGCCTCCATGTTGGGCGCCTCCACCGCGTCGTCCAGCCCGCGCAGCTCCGCCATGATCCGCTGGGACAGGGCCGGCGAGATCATGTTCTGGCTCACGTAGACGTTGCACATGGTGAGCATCCGGAAGGTGTGCCCGAGCGAGTCGCACAGCTCGTCCGCCTTCTGGGCCGCGCGCATCGCGCCCTCCCAGTCGGCCGCCTCCCGGCGCAGCCGCAGCTCGGCGGCCACCGAGCGCAGCCGGTCGAGGTCGCTCGGGTCCAGGTGCTTTTCGCAGTAGTGGATGAACAGGCTCAGGTACGCCTCCGAGCCGCGCACCCAGCGCTGGGCCTTGAGCTGGCGCTGCGCCCGTTCCAGTGCCTCGTCCACCGACTGGCCGCGGGTCTGCCCGGCCGCCAGGTCGTCCAGGGTGTCCATCAGCCGCTGGGCCTCGCGCATCTCGGCCTCGGTGAGCTCGCCGCCCCAGCGGTCGGTGAAGGACTCGACCTGCCGCTGCTGCTCCTCGACCTGCACCTTCAGCTCCGGGTCGAGGGAGACCCGCTCCAGCTTGACGGTCTTCTCGGCGCCGCCCTGGATCCGCACCGACAGGGTGATGGTGCGGTCGCGGTCGAGGCCGAAGGAGACCTCGACCGGGGTGCGGCCGCCGAGGCCCTCCGGCAGGCGCAGGGTGAGGTGGCCGATCAGCTCGTTCTGCTGGGCGATCTCGTGCTCGCCCTCGTACACCGCGATCTCCAGCCGCTGGCGGCCGCTGCCGGAGACCACGAACTCCCGGCTGACCGGCGAACTGGTCGGGTAGCTCGTGTTCTTGGGGATGATGACGGCCAGTCGGCCGTCGTTGAGCTCGATGCCGAGGTTCTTCGGGGTGATGTCGAAGGGGTTGGTGACCTGCATCAACTCCCCGCAGCCCGCGCAGACTTCACTGCCGGGTGGGTTGACCCTGGAGCAGGAGGCGCAGCGCAGGCCGACGTCCTCGGCGGCGGTGGAGGCCACCTTGGTGTGGCCGGGGGCGGCCGAGTTGAGCGCTTCGCCGCACAGTTCGCAGGCGGTGACGCCGGGGGCGGCCGGGGTGCCGCAGCGCGGGCAGTTGTCGCCGCGCACCACGGTGGTGGCCTGGGTCTGCTTCGGGATGGCCGTCCCCGCCCCGGCCGTGGCCGAACCGGCCATGTCCTGGCCGCACTTGGTGCAGGCCGAGGCCTCGGCGTCCACCGGGATGTGGCAGGTCGGGCAGGAGACCCGGTCGCCGCCGAGCAGGGAGGTGGCGCAGTTGGCGCAGTTGGAGGCCGACAGGTCCCCGGGGGCCCGGCACTCGGGGCACTCCACCTCGCCGACCAGTGCGGACTGCACGGCCGCGCCGAGCGCCACGCACTGCATCGGGTTGACGCCGCGCTTGATCCGGCGGGTGCCGAACACCTCGCCGAGCCGGCGCTCGACCAGCGGGATCGAGGTCGAGCCGCCGACCAGCACCACCTCGTCGATGTCCCCGACGGTCAGGTTGGCCTGCATGATGGCCTTGTGGGTCAGCTCGATGGTCCGCTCGATCTGGGCCTCGATCAGCTCCTCGAAGCGGGCCCGCTCGAACTCCGTCTCCAGCACCAGCTGTCCGGCGCCCAGGCCGGGCAGGATGACCTCGGAGGACTGCTGGTTGGAGAGCTCGATCTTGACCGTCTCGGCGGTGGAGGCGATCTTCGGGCGGTCACGCAGGTCGGGCTGGTAGTCGGAGCCGTACTCCTCGCGGATGTCCTCCAGCAGCGCGGTGGTGATCGCGCGGTCGAAGTCGTCGCCGCCCAGCAGGTTGTCGCCCTCGATGCCGAGCACCGAGACTGAACCGGGCACCAGCAGCAGGATGGAGATGTCGAAGGTGCCGCCGCCGAGGTCGTACACCAGGACGGTGCGGCCCTCGTCGCCGGCCTCGCTGGCGAGCCCGTACGCGAGCGCGGCGGCGGTCGGCTCGTTGATGATCCGCAGCACGTGCAGGCCGGCCATCCGGCCCGCCTCCTGGGTGGCGGCGACCTGCCGCTCGCCGAAGTACGCGGGGACGGTGATGACGGCGCGGTGGAAGGGCTCGCCGAGGCGCTGCTCGGCGTCCTGCTTGAGCCGGTGCAGGATGATCGCGGAGATCTCGATCGGGGTGTAGGAGCGGCCGTTGAACCAGACGTTGACGTCGCCGTCGGTGCCCGCGGTGACCTTGTAGTCGACCTCCTTGAGGGCCGCCTGCACCTGCGGGTCCTTGAACTTGCGGCCCATGAAGCGCTTGACCGAGCGGATCACGTTGGCGCCGTCGATGGCGGTCCGGCTGCGCGCGGTCGAGCCCACCAGCAGCTCGCCCTTGCGGCCGCTGCCGACCACGGACGGCGTGGCCTCCTGGTTCTGCCGGTTGAAGATGATCTCCGGCTCGCCCCGGCGCAGGTGGGCCACCACGGAGTTGGTGGTGCCCAGGTCGATGCCGAGTGTGCGGTACATGTCGTTCCCCTCTTGCCCCTCGTGGTCCTGCTACGTCCTGGCTACTTCTTGCGCTTGGCCCGCCGGGCCGGCCGGCCCGGCGCCTTGGCCTGGCGGCGGACCCTGGGCGGGACCGGCCTGGCCGGGGCCTCGACGGGCTCGGGCGCGGGCGCGGAGGTTTCCGGTTCCTCGGGCTCTTCCGCCTGCTCGGGCTGCTCGGGCTGCTGGGGCTCGATCAGCTCGACCCTGGGGTCCTCGACCGGCGGGAGCACCGACTCCGGCGCGGCGACGACCACTTGGGCCCGGCGCAGCACCTCCTGCTCCCAGAAGAACCCGGTCACCACCGTCTGCACCACCGTCTCCGGCGCCACCCCCGGCCGCACCTCGGTGCCGACGATCTCGGTCAGCGCCGGGTCCGCCGCCAGCCCCTCCAGCCGCATCGGCTTCACCCCTGCCTTGGCCAGCCGGCCGAGCAGCCGCCGACGGGTCGCCTCCAGCCCGGCGCCGCGACCGTGCGCGACCAGCTCGCGGTCCAGCCCGAGGGCGGCGAGCGCGTCGTCCACCTCGACCAGCACGCCCAGCAGCTCCCGCTGCGCGGCTCGGGCCTGCTGCTTCTGCTCGGTCAGTTTGTTCCCCAACAACGATGCCCGGAAGAGCAGTTGGGTGAACTTGACCTCCAGGTCGACGGACTCGACCCCCGGCGGAACGTCCAGCGGCCGATGGCCGTCGAGTACGGATGTGGTCGGCGCGTCGGTCATTCCGGAACCTCGATCTGCGGCAGCACGGACAGGTCGGCCGCGTAGCGGGCGGGGACGGGCGGTTCGGGGTCGGCGCCGCCGGGGGCGGGCTCGGCGAAGTCGGCGGCCGCCTCGGCCCAGTGCAGGGCGAGCAGTGCCGGGGCCGGGGGCAGCCCGGGGCGTTCGATCACCAGCAGCGGTTCGGCGAGCGCGGGGGCCAGCAGGTCGGCGGCCTGGTCGACCGGCTCGGGCGGCAGCGGCTGCTGCAGGTCCACCTCCAGGCGCCGGTCCGGGTTGCGCAGCAGCGCCGCTGCATCCTGGATCTGCTGGCGGCTGAACCGGCCCGCCTTCAGCGCCTTCCCGACCGAGAGGTTGATCTCGCGCACCCCGGCCGTGAGCGGGATGCCCAGGACCTCGTACGGCGACGGTTCGTGCAGTGGCATGGCGGTCGGTCTCTCTCCTCGCGGCTCGGGACTCAGGGCTCGGGACTCAGGGCACTGGACTCACGGTTCTGAACTCATGACTCGGAACTCACGCACGCTCTTGCTTCGACGACGCCGACCGCCGCACGGTTGCCGGTCAGCGGAGCCTGTCGATGCGCGCCTTGAGGGCGCGCAGTTCCCGGTCGCGCGGGTTGTGCTCGATGGCCAGGTCGACGAGCCCCCGAGCCTCCCAGTGGCGGCCGGAGTTGGCCTGGGATACGGCGTAGGAGCTGAGGACGACGGCGAGTTCGCTGTGCAGCTTGGCGGTGTCCTCCGGCGAGCCGGACAGTTCGAGCGCCTCCTGCAGCAGCCGGACCGCGGCAGGGTAGCTGCGCTTCTCGAAGTAGCCGATCGCCTCGCCCCGCCAGACGCTGACCATCAGGCGGCGGATGTCGGTCGAGTCGTCGTAGGACTTGGCCTTCTGGAGCATGGCTGTCTGGGCGGTGAACGGTTCGTCCCGCATGTTGTCGATGACGTGGTTGGCGAGCATCACCGAGATCCGGCGGTCGGCCTCCCTCCCGGCGTCGCCCTCCCACTCCGGGTCCCAGAGCAGCGCCTGCATCATCTTGCCGGTGGCGCGGGCGCGGTCGTCGGCGAAGGCGGCGGAGCGGGCGAGCTGGCGCAGCACGAAGGCCATGCCGTGCCGGTGTTCCGGGTCGTCGCTGAGGTCGATCAGCTGCTTCCACAGTCCGACGGCCTCCGTCAGCTCCTCGTCGGAGGCGTCGACGCGGCTGAGCTGGCCGGCCCGGTTGCCGAGGGCGGCCTGCAGGAAGTGCTTGGCGGTCGGGTCGCCGGGGGCGAGTTCGAGGCTCTTGGCGAGCAGGTCGAGGGCGCGCGGGTAGTCCTTCTCCTCGTTGTTGATCTTCCGGGCCCACTGGGCGTAGGTCGCGCCGAGGTCGCCGCGCACCTCGGGGTCGTCCGGGGCCAGCGCGTACGCCTTCTCCAGCAGCTCGGCCGCGCCCGCCTGGTCGTCCACGGTGTTCTTCAGCAGGGCGCGGGCCGCGCGGACGCCGGACTCGGCCGCGATCCGGGCCGCGCCGGCCGGCAGTACGGCGGCGGGCACGGTCCGGGCCCGGGTGAGGCAGTCGAGCGCCTCGCGCCAGTCCTGGTTGCGGTGGTGCTCACGGGCCTGGCTGACCAGCGCCGCGCAGAGCAGCGCCTCCCAGGCCGCGTCGCGCTCGCCCTCGGCCACCGTGTCCAGCGCGGCCACGGCGCCGGCCTGGCGGCCCTGGAGGTGCAGGTACTGCTGCGGGCCGAGCGCACCGAAGAGGGCGAGGGCCCGGGTGAGCGCCGGCGCGTCGGGGCCCGCCGGGCGCCGCCAGGCCCGTACGGCCTGCTCGAAGGCCTCGGCCCAGGCGGCGGTTTCGGGCTCGGTACGCAGCAGCCCGTCCAGCACCGGGCCGACGGCCAGGCGGCGCGCCGGGCGGCCGGGCAGGGTGATCCGGACGTCCTCCTGGGCGAAGGCGTCCGCGGCGTGGGCCTCCATGCCCAGGCGCAGCGTCCAGGCGGTGACCTCGTCGCCGCTGCGCCCGGCGGCCCGGTCGAGGGCGCGCAGGTCCTCGCGGAGGCGGTCGGAGAGCGCGGTACGGGCGGCGGCCATCCGCTGCGGTTCGGCCGGGCGGCCGGTGATCCGGGCGGTCTCCGCCCACAGCTCCTTGCGGTGCAGGGCGGCGACCAGGCAGCCGACCGTCCAGGCCCAGACCTGCTCGTCCGGCGCTTCGGCGGCGGCCGCGAACCGGTAGCCGGCCAAGCCGAGCGCGTGCAGCAGCCGGGGGTGGGCCGGGTCCTTGAGCAGCAGCTCGCGGTAGCCCTGGTAGGCCTCGCGGTGGCGGCCCTCGGCGGCGTGCTGGTGGGCCTCGTGCTCGCCCAGCAGCACCAGCGCCCCGGCGGCCTGCGGGTGGCCGGGCGCGAGGGTCAGCGCCTGGCGCAGGTCGCCGGCCGCCCGGCCGGGCTGCTCGGCGGCGAGGGCGGCGCCGGCCCGGCGGACCAGCACGGCGGCCCGGGCGGCGCCGGCCTCCGCCGGCAGGTCGGCCAGGGCTTCGTCGAGGCGGCCGAGTTCGGCGCGCAGCAGCGCGAGGTCGAGCCGTACGGGCGCGGCGGCGGCGCTGTCGCCGAACGCCTCGGCCCAGGCCGCCAGGACGGGTTCGGCCTGCTCGGGGGTGCCGGCCCGGCGGGCGCAGTCCAGCACGGCGCGCAGGGCGGGGCCGGTGCAGCGTATGCAGCGCGGTGAGACGGCCCCGGCGGGGGCGTGCAGGTGGTCGGCGCAGGCCTCGCGGCCGCAGCCGCCGCAGGCGCCGGTGGCGGGGCGGGCGCAGGCCGCGCAGTCCCCGGTGGGAGCGACGGCGGCATCCTCCGGCGCCTGCCCAGGCTGCGCGGACGGCCCGGACTGCCCGGACGGCCCGGACTGCGGGGACTGCGCGGCGCCCGCGCCACCCGGCGCCGTACCGGCGCTCAGGAAGTGCCGGTACCAGTCCAGCGCGGTACCCCAGTTGCCCGCCCGCTCGGCGAGCAGGGCGCGCAGCCGGGCGAGCGCCGGGTCGCCGGCCGGGTCGGGGTCGAGCGGGCCGAGCAGGGCGATGGTCTGGACCGGACGGCCCGCCAGCAGGGCGACGGCGGCCAGGTGGTAGCGGTCGCGGAGTCCGGCGGAGGCGTCGAGCAGGGTGGCGACGTGGTCGGTGGAACCCTCGGCGAGGGCGAGCGCTGCGCGCAGCCGGGACTGCCGGTGGGTGAGCGCGCCGGGCAGGGTGTCGGCCAGGGCGAGCGCTGCGGCGGCCGCTTCGCGGGCCTCGGGGCGGTCGCGGCCGGTGATCAGCAGGTGGGCGGCCTCGCGCAGGGCCGCCTCGCGCAGGGCGAGGCGGTAGCCGGGGGCGGCGGGGTGTTCGGCGGCGGCCCGCTGCCAGAGTTCGCGGGCGGCGGCCGGGTCGGTGGCCAGCAGGGTGCGGGCGAGCCGGTCGCGGGCGAGGGCCTGGCGGTCGTTCAGTTCGGGGTCGTCCAGCGGCTCCCAGCGGGCGAGGGCGCCGGCCGGGTCGTCGGTGCGGGCCAGGGCGAGGCCGTGATGGTAGGCGGCGATCCGGCTCCAGCGGGAGTCCGGCTGGTCCTCGGCCTCGGCACGCAGGATCGGTTCGGCCTCGGCGGCCTGCCCGGCGGCGGTCAGGGCGGCGCCGAGCCGGACCCGGGCGGGGCGCCAGTCGGGGGCCTGGCCGAGGCCTGTGCGGTAGTCGGCGGCGGCCTCGGCGTGCCGCTGGGCCCGTTCGTGGACCAGGGCGAGGCCGAACCTGGCCGGGGCGAAGGAGGGTTGGACGGTCAGCGCGGCGGTGAACTGCTCCCGCGCCTGGCCGTCGGCGCCGAGCAGCAGGGCGAGCCGGCCGAGGGCGTAGCGGGGGCGCGGGTCGCTCGGGCTCTCCCCGGCCGCCGCGGCGAGGTCGGCCCAGGCGGCGTCGGTGGCGCCGAGCCGCTGCCGGGCGAGGCCGCGGAAGAGCAGGCTGTCGGCGCGCAGCGCCGGGCCGCGGCCCCACGGGGAGGGCTCGCCGGGGCCGCGGCGCAGGGCCTCGTCGAAGGCGGCGACGGCGGGTTCGTCCCGGTGCAGGGTGAACAGCTGGGCGCCCCAGCGGAACCAGAGTTCGCCGCTGCCGGCGGGGGCGGCCGCGGCGAGCAGCGGCTCGGCCTCGGCCGTCCGGTCGGTGGCGCGCAGCAGGGCGGCGCGGGCGAGCACCGGCCAGTCCTGGCCGGGGAGGGCGGCCATGGCCCGGGCGGTGGCGTGGTCGCGCTGCTCGGGGCTGCCGTCGCGGCACAACTGCTGCAGCCACTGCCGGGCGCGGGCGGCGGCCTCGGCCTCCTCGCCGGGTTCGGCGCCGGTGGCGGTGGCCTGGAGGAGGGCGAGCAACGGTCCGAGGTCGCCGTCCGGGGCGTGAATCCGTTCCTCGGCGAGGCGGCGCAGACTCCACCGGGGCAGTTGGCGGGCCGGGTCGGTGAGCAGCGGGAAGGCCTCGCGGTGCAGGGCGAGGGTGGCCTGCTGGTCGCCGGTGGGGATGGTGGCCTCGGCCTGGCCGAGCAGGGCGAGGCCGCGCTGGGTGCGCAATTCCTCGGGCCCGCCGGCCAGTTGGCGGGCCAGTCGGGCGTAGCGGAGGCGGGCCTGCGGGGCCTTGCCGGCCGCGAGCTGCTCGGCGGCCGCGCCGAGGGCCTTGGCGACTCCGGCCGCGTCCAGTGTCGTTCGCCTACGGGCGAGCACCACTGCGGCCACACCGGCCAGTGCCACCACGATCAGCAGCACCGCAAGCTGCAGCATGCACCGTCCCCCTGTGCTGTGAAGTCGTCCCACGTCATGATCAACAGTCCTCGGAAGATCATGAGTTGACGTTGTTTCGTGATGTTGCTCGGGTGCCCATCAGAATAGGCCCTCCCTCAGGCGGACGAACAGGAACCCGGACTATCCTGGGCAGTGCATCAGCAGGGGCGGGAAGCGCCGATGAGGATGGGCACCGCCGCTGCTTCTCTCGGAAAATCTCCGCGATTCAGACATTTTGACTGCTTGTCAGTACTGTCCGATATGGTCCCGGCGCTTGCTGATCTGGCTTCGATTGGGGGTTTCGTGCGGAAGTTCGAAGGGCGTCCCGGTTTCGTGGTCCAGGCCTACCGTTTCGCGCTGGACCCGAACGCCGAGCAGGACGGTCGGCTGCGATCTCACTGCGGCGCGGCTCGCGCCGCGTACAACTGGGCAGTGTCGTGGGTCGAGGCATCGTGGTGGCAGCGGAAGGCGGAGGAGTCCTACGACATCCCCGAAGCCGAGCTGACCGAGTGGCGGCCGTGGTCGTTGCCGGCTCTGCGGAAGGTGTTCAACGAGGTCAAGAAGACCGATCCCCGGTTCGCCGATTGGTGGGAGGAGAACTCGAAGGAGGCATACTCGACCGGTCTGGCGAACGCTGCCGCCGCGTTCGACAACTACGCGCAGTCCAAGCGTGGCCGCCGCAAGGGCAGGCTGGTGGGGATGCCGCATCGAAAGTCGAAGCACAGGGCCCGACTGTCGTGCCGGTTCACCACCGGCGCCATCCGCGTCGTGGCGGACCGGCGGCACGTGACGCTTCCCCGGCTCGGGACGATCCGTACCCACGAGTCCACCCGCAAGCTTGAACGGCGGATCGGCAACGGCACGGCTCGCATTCTGTCGGCGACCGTGCGGTACGAGCGGGGCCGCTGGTTCGTCGCCTTCCAGGTCGAGGTCATGAAGAACAAGCGGACGGCGATGCGGCCCGATGTTGCTGTGGGCGTGGACCTGGGTGTGAAGTGCCTGGCGGTGATGGCCGACAGCACCGGTGCAGTCCGGTACGAGCCGAACCCGGCGCACTACGACACCGCGCTCAAAAAGCTCAAGCGACTCTCGCGCTGCGTCTCGCGCCGCCAGGGCCCTGACCGGCGCATGGGGCAGAAGCCGTCCAAGCGCTGGCTGATCGCCAACGCCGAACGCAACCGCGTCCATCACCGGGTGGCGAATCTTCGCGCCGACGCCCTGCACAAGCTCACCACGGACATCACCACCGAGTACGGCATGATCGTGGTCGAAGACCTCAACGTAGCCGGAATGCTCAGGAACCGCCGCCTGGCCCGAAGGATCCAGGACGCCGGGTTCGGGGAGATCCGCCGCCAGATCATCTACAAGACCCGCTGGGCTGGCGGCACGGTGATCGTCGCGGACCGCTGGTATCCATCATCCAAGACCTGCTCGAACTGCAGGACAGTGAAAGCCAAGCTGCCGCTGCACGTTCGAGTGTTCACCTGCGACGCCTGCGACCTGGTCATCGACCGGGACGAGAATGCGGCCCGCAACCTCGCCGACCTCGCGTCGGCCCGCACCACGGGTACCGGAGTGGCCGGAGACCCGGACGCGCAAGCGTCGAATCCGCGTGGAGCCGACCGGAAGACCCGCGCCACCACCCACAGCCGAAAGGCCAAGGGCGGGCGGGCAGGTGGCGCAGTCCCGCAACAGCGGGAGGAAGCGCGAGACCGTCATCAGGACACCACGGCACTGTCGTTGTGGTGACACCGTTACGGACCATTCCGGCCGAAAGGCCGGAATTGCTGATATTCGACTACAGAATCAGGAACGGTCGCGTGTCCGAGTCTCGTTGGGTGCCCGGGCTCCGCTTCGGGCCCGAGTTCGACCCCGAACAGTACGAGCTGCTGCAGTTCCACCACCGGGGCGGCGAGGCCGAGGTGTGGCGGGCCGTGCGCACCGGGCACAACGGGATCAAGGAACTCGTCGCCGCGAAGATCATGCTGGAACGGGACCCGTCCGAGGTCCGGCGCTGGCTCGGCCGCTGGGACGACGTCTCGCACAACGCCCACCGGCTCGGCGTCACCGACCTGGTGGTGCCCACCTTCCTGCTCGGCCCCTCCCCCCACCGGCCCGGCACGGTGCCCTCCGGCGGGCTGCTCGGCTACCAGATCTCGCCCTGGGTCGAGGGCGTGCCACTGCACACCTGGGCCCACGGCCAGCGCGGCGGACCGGCGGCGGTGGCCGAAGTACTGGCCCGGCTCTGCCGGATCGTCGACGAGCTGCACCGCAAGCGCTGGGTGCACCGCGACATCTCCCCCGCCAACGTCCTGGTCGACGCCCAGGGCCTGGTCAAACTGATCGACCTGACCTTCCTCGCCCCGCTCGACCACACCCTCACCGTCGCGGTGTTCACCCCCGGCCACGTCCCGCCCGAGGCCGAACAGGTCGGCGGCTTCCCGACCACCGCCAAGGACCTGTTCGCGGTCGGCACCCTCGCCCGCACCCTGCTGCTGCCCGACCACGGCCGCCTCGACCACCGGCTCGCCGCCGAACAGGCCCGCGCCGAACTGCTGGCCGCCGGCTACGGCGAGGAACTCGCCCGCTGGGCCTGCGAACCGCTCGCCCGCGAGCCCGACCGCCGCCCCGCCCCGCTCGGCCCCTGGGCCGCCCGGGGCCGCGAACTCCTGCGCGCCCACCGCCCGGTGGCGCGCACCGCGGGCCTGGCCGTGCTGCCCGACCGGGCCGGCCGGCCGCTGCTGGTCACCGGCGGCGCCGACGGCACCGCGCTGGCCGGCCCCGGACGCACCGGCCACCGGCTGCCCGCCGGCCAGGGCCCGGGAGCCGTCCGGGAGTTGGCGGCGGGCTGGGCCGGACGCCAGGGCGAGCTGGTGGTCTGCGCCGAGGATCGCTCCGGCACTCTCTGGGTCGGCACCGCGGCCGGCTGGTGGGAGGCGGCCCGCGGGGTCAGCGGCCTCGCCGGGGCCGTCGGCGCGGCCGGGGAACTCACGGTGTGGACCGCCGCCGCAGGCACCCTGCGCTCCTACCGCTGGGCCCCCGGCCTCACCCTCACCGGCCAGGAACACCCCGGCTGCCCCGCCGACCGGGTGCTCGCCGCCGAGGAGGAACGTCCCGGCGCCTGGCTGCTCCTGGTCGAGCACCGCGAACGGGTGCTCAGCTGGCGGCCCGGCTCCGGCGAACCGCCCGTCCCGCTCGGCCCGCCCGGCACCCTGCGCGCCGGGGCACTCGCCCGCGCCTCCGTCGGCCCCCAGGCCGCCACCCTGCGCGCGGACGGCTCCGTCCAGCTCCACACCCTCGGCGCCCCCGGCACCGGCACGGAGATCGGCGACGGCGAACCCGCCCTCGGCATCGCCATGGTCGGCCACCGCGGCGGGCCCACCATCGCCCTGGCCGGCGCGGGCGGCGTACGGCTGCGGCTCCCGGCCGGCGGTGCCTCCCGTCGACCGCGCTGGTGGCGGCCCACCCTGCGCCCGGCCACCCGGGTCGCGCTCACCATGGGGGACGACTGGCGGCTGTGCCTGGCGGCGGTCGTGGAGGGCGAGTTGCAGGTGTGGCAGGAGGACGCGGCCTACCGCTGGCAGGCGGTGGAGCTCCCGGAGGAGGCGTAGGACGGAGGCTTAGGACGGGGACGTAGGACGGGGACACGCCCCGGAAAACCCTTCGCGCCCGCCCCCTGCGACCGGTACGGTCTCTCGCGGCCGCACCGGCAGTTCCCCAGTTGAGAGTAGGTTCCGCCCCATGGCATGTCGCATCGGTGAGCTCGTCCTCGGTTGCCGCGAACCCGAGGTGCTGGCCCGGTTCTGGTGCGAGGTCCTGGACTTCGTGGTGCTCGGCCGCGAGGAGGACGGCAGCATCGAGATCGGGCCGCGCGAGGGCTTCGGCGGCGCGCAGCCGACGATCTTCCTCAGCCGCCGGGACGAACCGGAGCAGGGCAAGTCCCGGCTGCACATCGACGTCAACGCCACCGACCGCGACCAGGAGGCCGAGCTCGAACGCCTGCTGGCGCTCGGCGCGCGCCCGGCCGACATCGGCCAGACCGGCGAGGAGTCCTGGCACGTCCTCGCGGACCCCGAGGGCAACGAGTTCTGCCTGCTCAAGGCCCGTCTCCGCCCGCTCTGACGGATTCCGCCCCCGGTCAGGCCTCCGGCAGCAGGTGGACCGGGCCGAGCGCGCTCACGTGGGCCTCGCTGCCGACCGGCCACGGGCGGTCCGCGGAGACGATCAGCACGTCCGGAAGTCCGGCGGCTTCGGGGCGGAGTTCGACGCGGTGGTCGTGGCCGCGGAAGTCGCTGCCGATCACCTTGGCCGGGGCGGCGCCCGCCACCGGTTCGGCGGTGAGCCGGAGTTGGCCGGGACGGAGCAGGGCGAGCGCGCTTCCGGGGGCGGGCGCGGGGGTGGCCGGCGGGAGGGGGCCGAAGGGGGTCAGGGCCTCGGCTCCGTCAACCTTCACGGGGATCAGGTTGGCCTCGCCCAGAACGGTGGCGACGGCGGCGTCCGCCGGGCGGTGGTAGAGCTCGTCCGGCGTGCCGGACTGGGCGATCCGGCCGTCGCGCAGGACGGCGATGGTGTCGGCGAAGGAGAGGGCCTCGTCCTGGTCGTGGGTGACGAGGACCGCCGTGGTGCCGGACTGCCGTAGCGTGGCGGCGACTTCGCGGCGCAGTTCGGCGCGCAGGGCGGCGTCGAGGGCGGCGAAGGGTTCGTCGAGCAGCAGGAGTCGGGGCCGGGGCGCCAACGCCCGGGCGAGGGCGACGCGTTGCTGCTGGCCGCCGGATAGCTGGTGCGGTCGGCGTTCGCCGAGGCCGGGCAGGCCGACCAGGTCGAGCAGTTCGCCGACCCGGGCGCGGCGCTGGGAGCGCGGCAGACCGAAGCCGATGTTGGCGGCGACGCTCAGGTGCGGGAAGAGCGCGCCGTCCTGGGGGACGAGGCCGATGCCCCGGTGTTCGGCGGCGAGCCGGCTGCGGCCGTCGTCCAGGACGCGGCCGTGGAGCTCCACCTGCCCGGCGGCGGCCGGGTGGAAGCCCGCGAGTACTCGCAGCAGGGTGGACTTGCCGCAGCCGGAGGGGCCGAGGACACAGGCGAGGGCGCCGTCCGGAACGTGCAGGTCGATGCCGTGCAGGACGGGGCTGCGCCCGTGGGCGGCGTGCAGATCGACGACGGACAGTCCGGTCACGGGGTGCTCCCAAGGCTACGGCGGGTCAGCAGGAGGACGGACGGCACGGACAGCGCCACCATCAGCGCCGCGTACGGCGCCGCCGCCCCGTAGGCGAGACCGCTGGTGTAGACCCAGAACTGGGTGGCCAGGGTCTGGGTGCCGGTGGGGCGCAGCAGCAGGGTGGCGGTGAGTTCGGTGGAGGCGGTGAGGCCGACCATGGCGACGGCGGCGCCGAGGCCGGGCAGCACCAGCGGGAGGGTGATCCGGCCGAGGACGGCGAGCGGCCGGGTGCCGAGCGAGCGGGCGGCCTCCTCGACGCCGGGCGGCACCTGGGCGAGGGCGGCGCGCACGGCGGTCAGCGCCAGCGGGAAGAACAGCAGGACGTATCCGAGGATGAGCATCGGCGGCTGCTGGTACAGGGGTTGGGCCCAGCGGACGGCGAAGAAGACCACCGAGAGGGCGACCGCGATGCCGGGCAGCGCCCGGGTGAGGTAGGCGACCCGCTCGACGGCTCGGGCCGGCCGGGTGCCGCGTCGCCAGCCGTACAGGGCGACCGGAACGGCGGCGAGGGTGGCGACGACGGCCGCGCCGAGCGCGTACCCGAGGGTGGCCAGGGTGGCGCCGAGGACGGAGGCGGAGGGCAGGGTGGTGGAGCTGCCCTTGATCAGCCAGTACGTGAGCGCGTACAGCGGCACCCCGAGCGAGACGCCGACCAGCGCGGCGAGCGCGACGAGTGCCGGGACGGTCCAGCCGCGCAGGCGTACGGGCGCTGCGGGGCGGGCGAGGGCGCCGTGCCGGGTGACGCGCGCCTGGCGGCCGGCCCAGGCCTCCAGGGTGACCAGCAGCAGGGCGAGCGCGACCAGCACCAGGGTGAGCAGGGAGGCGGAGGCCGCGTCGAAGCCGAGCTTGTACTGGGTGAACACGGCGGTGGCGAAGGTGGTGTAGCGCAGCATCGCGAAGGCGCCGTACTCGCCGAGCAGGTAGAGCGAGACGAGCAGCACGCCGCCGGCGAGTGCGGGCCGGGTGAGCGGGAGGGTGACCCGCCACAGGGTGGCGAGGCGGCCGCGGCCGAGGGAGCGGGAGACCTCCTCGGCGGCGGCGTCGCCGTGCCGCAGGGCGGCGGCAACCGGGAGGAAGACCAGGGGGTAGAGCGAGCAGGTCATCACCAGCACCGCGCCCCAGTAGCCGTGGACGGAGCGGAACAGCGAGACCCAGGAGTAGCCGCGGACGAATTCCGGTACGGCGAGCGGCAGGGCGAGCGCGACGGTCCAGGCGCGGCGCCCGGGCAGGGTGGTGCGTTCGACCAGGTAGGCGGCGCCGAAGCCGAGGACGGCGGTGGCGAGGGTGACGGCGGCGGCCAGGCTGAGGGTGTGCCAGAGCAGGGTGGCGATCAGCGGGCGGCCGAGGAGCCGCTGGGTCTGGTCCCAACCGGCCTGCGCGGCCTGGGCGATGACGAAGCCGAGCGGCGAGGCGACCACCGCGACGACGGCGACGGCGACGAGGGCGAGCAGACCGGTGGCCCGCCACCGCCGCCCCTGCACGGGAGTCGTCACTGGAGCAGACCGGCGTCCTGGAGCAGGGCCAGGGCCTGCTTGCCGTCGCCGAGCTGGGCCGGGTCGGCGACGGTGCCGATGGTGTCCAGGGCGGGCAGTTCGGGCTTGCCCTGCACGCCGGTGACCAGCGGGTACTCGTAGCTGGCCGAGCCGGCGATGACGGTCTGGGCGGGGGCGGAGGCGAGGTAGCCGAGGAAGGCCTGGGCGGCGGCCTGGTGCTTGCCGTGCTTGAGGACGGCGGCACCGGAGACGTCGACCAGCGAGCCCGGGTCGCCCTTGGGGAAGTAGTGCAGGGTCGCGTGGGTTCCGGCGGCGCCCTTCTCGTCACGCATCCGGTAGAAGTAGTAGTGGTCGATGACGCCGCCCTCGACCTCGCCGCTGTTGATGGCGGCGGAGAGGGTCTCGTTGCTGTCGTAGACCTTGGCGTTGTCCTTGAGGCCCTTGAGCCACTGCTTGGCGGCGTCCTCGCCCTTGACCTTGAGGACCTGGGTGACGACCGGGGCGAAGTCGGTCTCGCTGGGGGCGATGCCGAGGCGGCCCTTCCACTCGGGCTTAGCGAGGTCGAGCACGGAGGCGGGCGGCGCGGTGTCGGCGGCCTTGCCGGTGCCGGCCAGGAAGGCGGAGGTCCGGGCGGAGACGCCGACCCAGTCGCCCCGGCCCGAACTGTCGTTGGCAGGTATGGACTTGAGGGTGTCGGGGGCGACCTTGGCGAGCAGGCCCTTGTCGCCGAGGACGGTGAGCGCGGGCGGGTTCTCGGCGTAGAAGACGTCGGCCGGGGAGGCGTCGCCCTCCTGGAGGATCTGGTTGGCCAGCTCGGCTTCGTCCCCGGAGCGCAGCTCGACCTTGATGCCGGTGCGCTTGGTGAAGTCCTCGGTCAGGGCCTTGACGGTCTGTTCGTGCTGGCCGCTGTAGACCGTGATGGTCTGGCCGGCCAGCGCGGTGCCGGAGGCCGCGGGGGACGCACTGTCCGCACTGCCGCCCGAGCTGCCGCACGCGGTGAGGGCGAGCGCGCAGGCGGCGAGGAGGGACAGGGCCGCGAGGGGCCGGACGGTTCCGGGCATGGTGAGGGTCCTCCATGGAAGCGGGTTCGGCCGTACGGACCAGCCGCAGGGCACCGGCCTGACGGCACGAGAACCTAGGGCAGGAAAGGCTTGCCTAACAAGTTTCGGAGCGTCACATCTCGGTCCGGTCGCGATGGGGTAGGACTTCGGTGAGCGCTGCCCCAAGTACAGGCAAAACGCCCGCCAAGTGCGGGTCAGAACGGGATGAAGCGGTCTGCCTCGGCTTCAGCACTCTCCACTACGGTGCGTGACGGTCGCCGGATGGGCCGGGACGCGGCGGGGCCCCGGAACCGGTGTCGGTTCCGGGGCCTCGGCCCGGCGGGAGGAGCGGTTCGGCGGGGGCCGGCTCAGCGGGGGCCGGCTCAGCGGAAGCGGCGCAGCCGCAGGCTGTTGCCGACCACGAAGACCGAGGAGAAGGCCATGGCCGCCCCCGCGATCATCGGGTTGAGCAGCCCGGCCGCCGCCAGCGGCAGGGCGGCGACGTTGTAGCCGAACGCCCAGAACAGGTTGCTCTTGATGGTGCCGAGGGTCCTGCGGGAGAGCCGGATGGCGTCCGCCGCGGCCAGCAGGTCACCGCGGACCAGGGTCAGGTCGCCGGCCTCGATCGCGGCGTCCGTACCGGTCCCCATCGCCAGGCCCAGGTCGGCCTGGGCGAGCGCGGCCGCGTCGTTGACGCCGTCGCCGACCATCGCCACGACCTTGCCCTCGGCCTGCAGCCGCTTGACGGTGTCGACCTTGTCCTGCGGCATGACCTCGGCGATCACGTGCTCCGGCTTGATGCCGACCTCGGCGGCGACCGCCTCGGCGACCAGCTTGTTGTCACCGGTGAGCAGCACCGGGGTCAGGCCCAGGGCGCGCAGCTTGGCGATGGCCTCCGCACTGGTCGGCTTGACCGCGTCGGCGACCTCCAGCACGGCCCGCGCCTCGCCGTCCCAGCCGACCGCGATCACGGTACGGCCCGCCGACTCGGCCTTGCGCTTGGCCTCGGCCAGGGGCTCCGGCAGGTACTGCGACCACTCGTTGAGCAGCGCCTCGCGGCCGGCTACCACCGCGTGGCCGTCCACCACACCCTGGACGCCCAGGCCAGGCACGTTCTCGAAGCCCTCGACGGCGGGCAGTTCGCCGGCCTTGGCGGCGGCGGTGGCGATCGCCCGGGCGATCGGGTGCTCGGAGGCGTGCTCCAGGGCGCCGGCCAGGCGCAGCGCCTCGGCCTCGGTGACGCCCTCGACGGTGTGCACGGCGAGCAGGGTCATCTGGCCGGTGGTGACGGTGCCGGTCTTGTCCAGGACGATGGTGTCGACCCTGCGGGTGGACTCCAGCACCTCGGGGCCCTTGATCAGCACGCCCAGCTGGGCGCCGCGGCCGGTGCCGACCAGCAGCGCGGTCGGGGTGGCCAGGCCGAGGGCGCAGGGGCAGGCGATGATCAGTACGGCCACCGCTGCCGTGAAGGCGGCGGTCCAGCCCTCTCCGGTGCCCAGCCAGTAGCCGAGGGTGGCGACGGCGAGGGTGATGACGATCGGCACGAAGACGGCGGAGATCCGGTCGGCGAGGCGCTGGGCGGCGGCCTTGCCGTTCTGCGCATCCTCGACCAGCCTGGCCATCCGGGCGAGCTGGGTGTCCGCGCCGACCCGGGTCGCCTCGACGACCAGCCGGCCGCCCGCGTTGACGGTGGCACCGGTGACGTTGTCGCCGACCCCGACCTCGACCGGCACCGACTCGCCGGTCAGCATCGAGGCGTCGACGGCCGAGGCGCCCTCGACCACGGTGCCGTCGGCCGCGATCTTCTCGCCGGGTCGCACCACGAAGCGGTCGCCCACGGCGAGTTCGGCGATCGGGATCCGCACCTCGGCTCCGCCGCGCAGCACCGCCACGTCCTTGGCGCCCAGTTCCAGCAGCGCCTTGAGAGCGGCACCGGCGGTGCGCTTGGAGCGGGCCTCGAAGTAGCGCCCGGCCAGGATGAAGGCGGTGACGCCGGCCGCCGCCTCCAGGTAGATGTTGGAGGCGCCGTCGCTGCGGGCGATGGTGAACTCGAAGCCGTGCCGCATGCCCGGCATTCCGGCGTCGCCGAAGAACAGCGCCCACAGCGACCACAGGAACGCGGCGCCCGTACCGAGCGAGACCAAGGTGTCCATCGTCGCGGCGCCGTGCCGGGCGTTGGTGAACGCGGCCTTGTGGAACGGCCAGGCGGCGTAGGTGACGACCGGGGCGGCGAGGGTCAGCGAGAGCCACTGCCAGTTGTCGAACTGCAGGGCCGGCACCATCGCCATCGCGATCACCGGGACGGCCAGGGCCAGCGCGGTGAACAGCCGCTGGCGCAGCGGGGCCAGCTCGTCGGCGGGCTCGGCCTGGTCGGCATCCTGGCTGCCCCCGGTGGCCGGGGGCTTGGGCAGGGCGGCGGTGTAGCCGGTGGCCTCGACGGTGGCGATCAGGTCGGCGACCTCCACCTCGCCCTCGAAGGTGACCTTCGCCTTCTCGGTGGCGTAGTTGACGCTGGCCGAGACGCCGTCCATCCGGTTGAGCTTCTTCTCGATGCGGGCCGCGCACGAGGCGCACGTCATTCCGCCGATCGAGAGTTCCACCTCCGTGGAGGCGGGTGCCTGCGTGGTCATCGTTGCTCCTCGTGACAGTCGGTACTTCGAGGCGTGTTCGGCCGGACCGCCATACCCATGGGGGGTATCTGGCGGCGCCGGGATCAGTTATACCCCTGGGGGGTAGGAGTGGCAAGCTTTCGGCTATACCCCCTGGTGGTATTTTCCCAAGTCGGCGACCCGCCTTGACTTGATACCCCCATGGGGTATTCACTTCACCTGCTCGACACGCCACCGCGCACTGCGTCCAGGACGCCATCGCCGGTGGCGGCGCCGAGGCCGACGCCAAGGTCGCCAAGGCCTCGCAGGCCATCGCCCACCTGATGCGGGCCTGAGCCCCCTCACCCCGATCGCCCAAGGAGACCGCGATGAACACCGCGCTGCGCATCACCGCCTTCACCGCCGGCCTCGCCGCCGCCTTCGGCCTCGCCCTCGGCGTCGGCCACGCCACCGGCAGCGACCCGGCCCCCGAGCCCGCCGCCGCTCACGCGGTGCACACCGCCGCCGCCCCCGCAGGCGAGCACACCGGGCACGACACCGGAGGCGGGGCAGCCGGCGAGCACCTGCCCGGCGGGCTGCAGATCTCCGAACGCGGCTACACCCTGAGCGTCGACGACCCCTTCGTCACCGCCGGCTCCCCCACCGACCTGAAGTTCCGCATCCTCGGCGCGGACGGCAAGCCCGTCACCACCTACCAGCAGCAGCACGAGAAGGAACTCCACCTGATCGTCGCCCCGCGCGACCTATCCACCTTCCAGCACCTGCACCCGACCCTCGCCGCCGACGGCACCTGGAGCGCCCCCGCCGCCGTCCCCGCCGCCGGGGAGTACCGGGTCTTCGCCGACTTCACCCCGGCCGGCGCCGCCGAGGGCCTCACCCTCGGCGCCGACCTCCACGCCGCGGGCGACCTGCGCCCCGCCCCGCTGCCCGAGACCGGACGGACCGTCACCGTCGACGGCTACACCGTCACCCTCGGCGGCGACCTCACCTCCGGCCGCAGCAACCACCTCACCCTGAACGTCAGCAAGGACGGCGCCCCCGTCACCGACCTCCAGCCCTACCTGGGCGCCTACGGCCACCTGGTCGCGCTGCGCGCCAGCGACCTCGCCTACCTCCACGTCCACCCGGACGCCACCACCCCGGGCCCCGAGATCGGCTTCACCACCACCGCCCCCAGCGGCGGCAGCTACCGGCTCTTCCTGGACTTCCAGCACCAGGACACCGTCCACACCGCCGCCTTCACCGTGACGGCCGACGGCGCCGCCGACCCCGCCGCCGAGCCGGCTCAGGAGCCGGCCGCCGACCATCAGCACTGAGCGGCCCGTACGGAAGGTGCCGGGCGATCCACGCGGATCGCCCGGCACCTTCCTGCATTGGCCGGTCCGGCCAGCGGAACGCGGCGATATTGCGGGCGGCCCAGTCGGCCCGTATGACGTACTTCACACCGACTGCCCCGCCCGCGAGGTGGTCGACCACGTGACCAGCAGGTGGGGCATCTGGGTGCTGATCTCCCTGCGCAGCGACGACCTCCGGTTCTACGAGCTGCGCGAGAGCATCCGGGGCATCAGCGAGAGGATGCTCTCCCAGGCCCTGCGGACACTCGGCAGACTGCTGACATCCCACCGGCAGCCGTAGGCTCCGGGCCATGCACAACACCCTGACCGACCTCGCCCGCTGCCTCTGGGGCGACGAGTACGGACCCACACCGGCGTGCGAACAGTCGTGGCAGCACAAGGAGTTCTACTTCACCGAGCGGCTGACCTTCGCCGGCCCGGACGAGATCCTGGACATGCTGCGAACCCTCTGCCCGCACCTGGTCGACGGCCACCTCCCGGTCTGGGCCCGCAACCTCGCCTACCGGCTGCTCCTGCTCCAGCGCCCCGACGACCCAGCCCTGATGCGCGAGGCCGCCAACAGTCTCTACTGTCACGGCCCCGACTGGGACGACATCGCCGAGGACCTGACCCGCCGCGCCGACGCCCTCGAAGCGGGATGACCCCAGGCGCAGGTCAGTCCGTGGCCTTGGGGTGGCCGGCGCCCGCGTAGGTGATCCAGACGATGCGGCTGGCATCGTCGATCAGGTACCAGATGCGCCCACCGGCCGTGACCTCGTACTGCCAGCGCTCCAGGCGGAGGTGCCGAACTCGACCAGCTGGTGGGCGATTCGGGCGGCGGAGGCCTCGCTGAAGAGATCGGCGAGGTAGGAGGCCTGGTCGGAGTCGAGCGGGAGCCGGGCGAGGCTGGTACGGATGGCGTCGAGGGCGTCGGTGAGCCTGGTGAAGGTGGCGGCCTTGGTGACGCCCTTGATCTCGACGCTGACAGGGAAGGGGAGTTCGGCAGTCACTGCGCGCCCCCTTCGATCAGCGCCCACATCACCTTGCCGATGCCGCCGGGACGCGGGCGGCAGCCCCAGTCGGACGCCAGCCGGGAGACGAGCCAGAGCCCACGGCCGGTGCGGACTTGTGGTGCCTGGGCAGCCACCACGAGAACTCGTAGGTCGGCGCCACCGCCGGAGCATGCGGCGGGTTCGTGATGCTTGGGTTCACAGACTCGTCGGCTTCAGGCGCGGTAGCGCTGGAAACGCTGACCAGCAGCCACTACCTGGAGCAGGAAGCAGAACTCGACGGCTACGGACTCGTCTTCGACTACCTGCGCTCATCGGCCCTGAACCCGGCCCAGTCGATCGATATGATCAACGCCATCACGTCGGAATCGTGAGTACGAGATCAGACAAGAGGGTGAGCAGATGACCATGCCGGAGATCTCCACTCGTGAGTGGTACAAGAGTAGCTACAGCGCACAGGCGAACGACTGCATAGAGACCAGGCTCGTCGTCAGCGGCGGGAACATGGCCGTCCGGGACTCGAAGGACCCTCAGGGTCCCACTCTGGCCTTCCCCGCCGACGCGTGGACGGCCTTCGTCTCCGCCATCAAGACCGGCGAACTCCCCACCACCTGAACATGCCTGCGCGAGAAGTCGGCCCGCCCGACTTCTCGCGCAACTCCAAGGCAGCGAACGGCAGGTAGCACTCGATGTACACAGCAGACCTCACCGAAGCCCGCATCGAGGATGCGGGCAACATCCTGGTTGCACCTTCGACGGTGCAACACATCGACTTCTTCGGGGCCACCATCACGCCGGAGGACCTCGCCTCCGGCTCGCCCGACCTCGCGCAGAAGACCGTCTACCTGTGTGGCGACATATCCGGGATCGCCGCCCTGCAACTCCACACGGCAGCCCGCGTGTTCGTCGTCCGGGAGCTTTCACAGAACCACGCCGACGCCCCCTGGCCCCTCGTCGGCCTCGGCCGAGTGCCCATCCGCGTGCACGGCGTCGGCGTCTACTACCGCCGCTTCTTCGAACTCGACGCCGACCACTTCGGACGGATCCGTGCCGAGCACACCTTCCAGTCCCTGACGGAGTCCACCAAGCCCGGGTCGGCCCACCGCAGCGGGATCTACCTCACGCCCGTCACCCGCACCGGCGACGAACTGCACTTCCACCTGCTCCGCTGCTCCACCAACCTCTCCGGCCCGACCGAGAACTTCGGTCCGACCGACACGGACATCGTCGACGCCCTGAACCGCGAGGCCGCCACCGTCTTCCGGGGCCACGCACCGCTGAACCACGTCCTCGCCCAGACCTACCACAACACCCTTGCCACGCCCGAGCGCAAGCAGTCCAAGGCCAAGATCTCGGCCCACGCCGACAAGACCAAGGACATGCCCGCCAACGGCATCATGGCCTTCTGCACCTTCTACGACGACCTCGACGAGCTCCAGCCCCTGGCCGATGACCCCTTCGACTACGGCGCGAAGAAGTCCAGCGGGCTGACCAGACTCCAGTTCCGCCTCAAAGAGTCGGCCCGGGAAAGCCACGGGGACTCGCTCCCCTCGCAGTTCACCCTGACCCTCTATCCCGGCTCCGTGTTCTTCATGCCGCTGTCCACCAACCGCCTCTACACGCACGAGATCCGGCCTTCAGCGCTGGACGCCGAGCTGCTCCCGACCCGCCTGGGCTACGTGGTGCGCTGCTCGAACACCGAGGCCGTGCACAAGGACGGCCGGACGTTCCTCACATCAGCCGGAAACCTGGTGCGACTGGAACCGCCCACACAGGCCGGCATGGACGAGCTGCGCAGGCGGTACGCCGAGGAGAACAGGAGCTCGTCCTTCATCGACTACGGCAACGACTTCCTCTTCAGCATGAACACGGGAGACTACCTTGCCCCCCGCGCCTAGCATCTCGGACCAGGTCCTCTCCTACGCCCTGCCCACCGATCAGGACCTCTTCGCGGAGCTGGCCGCGTCGGCCCGCCTGGAAGACCTCGGGAAAGGACGCCGGGGCACCACGCTCACCAAACCCGACGAGACGGGCGGCGTACCCCTCGTCCGCACCACCAGCCAATACGCCAATCCGGCACAGCACTTCCGCCCGATACACGAATGCCTGGCCCAGCAGATCCAGCAACGCGCCGGTCTTCCCCTCGCCTTCAACAACGCCCTCTTCGAGAGCTACACGAACGCCTACACGACCATGGGCAGCCATTCCGACCAGGCCCTCGATCTGGCCGACGAGTCGTTCATCGCCGTCCTCTCCTGCTATCGGGATCCCGAAGCGGGCCCGCCGAGGAAGCTGATCGTCGAATCGAAGGGATCGGACGGCGAGAGGTTCGAGATCCCCCTCACCCACAACAGCTTCGTCGCGTTCTCCGTCGGTTCGAACCGGCGGCTCCGGCACAAGATCGTCCTGGACAAGCCTGTCCCGGCGGCGGACAACCTCTGGCTGGGCGTGACCTTCCGAACGTCGAAGACCCTCGTGCGATTTCGCGACGGACACCCGTACCTCCCGCAGGGTGCCCGCCTCACGACGGCCGACGATGAGCAGCGGCGCGAGTTCTACCAACTACGGCGCCGCGAGAACTGTGAGAATCGACGGGTGCTGTCCCGGGCCGTGGCCTGACCCGCGCGAGAACGGACCGTGGTGTCCTGGTTTGGATCTGTCGGCCGC
>NZ_JBITZP010000010.1:0-140948 GCF_044546945.1 Kitasatospora sp. NPDC053057
CGACATAGATCGGCCGGTTGGCCACCTGGCCGTCGCGGACCTTCACGTGGATGCAGTCGATGAAGATCACCGGGTAGACCGGGTCGAGGGGCCGGTTCTGCCATTCGGCCATCCCGTCCATGACCTTGATGCTCCTATGGTCGGTCAAGCGCTGAGGAGCCACTCACGGTAGGTGTCAGCGAAGGCGTCGTCTCGGCGAAGGCCGCGCTCGATGTTGGAGATGACGGCGGGCCAGACGCCGAAGTGGTTCGCCACGGCGGTGAGGGTGATGTTCTTCGATTGCCGGGCCTGCCGCAGGTCCGCGACGTCGGGCACCCGGACCGGGTCGGTCAGCAGCCGGAAGATCTCACGGGCGATGGCACGCTTGAGCAGTCGGATGATCTCTGTCTTGGTGCGGCCGGCGTCGGTCTGCCTGGCGACGTACTCGCGTGTGCGCTGGTCACGGGCCATCCGGGTGAGGGCGATGCGGTACAGAGCCGCGTTGGCCGCCCGGTCGCCGCCGCGGGAGAGCCGGTGTCGGTTGGTCTTCCCGCTCGAGGCGGGGACGGGGGCCGCACCGCACAGCGCGGCGAAGGACGCTTCCGTGCGCAGTCGTTCCGGGTTCGCCCCTGCCGTGATCAGCAGCTGTGCGGCGGTGTCCGGGCCCACGCCGTAGGCGGCACGCAGGCCGGGGTTGAGCTCGGTGACCAGCCTGTCCAACTCCGCGGTCAGGACCGTGTGCTCCTCAGTCAGGCTCTGGATGCGTCGGGCCAGCGCGCGCAGCGCCGTCAGGAGCGCTGCGTTCTCGGGATCGGTGGCTGGCCGGATCCGGGCTAGCGCGGCGAGGCGCTTGTCACCGGGCTGTGCCGGGTACTTGGCGCGGATCGCGTCGGGCGCGGTGACCAGCAAGTGCGTGATCTGGTTGAGCGCCGCGGTGCGCGCTTTGACCGCGGAGCGCGCGGCGGTCTGCAGGGCGCGTATGCCGTCGACCGCACCGTCCTTGGGGGCGCTGGTCGCCCGCCCCGAGACGACGGCGCGGGCCGCGGCGTAGGCGTCGATCGGGTCGGACTTGCCGATCCTGCGGCGTTCGGCCTTGTCAGGCCGGTTGACCTCGACGACGGTCAGGCCGGCCTGCCGGGCGGCGCGCGTAAAGCCCGCTCCGTAGGAGGACGTTCCCTCCACGCCGACGGCGGTGACGGTGCCGTGGGCCTGCAAGAAGGCGATCGCGGCAGCGTACCCAGCGGCTCTCGTCGGGAATTCGGCGTCGGCGAGGTGCCCGCCCCTGTCGGTGACCACGGCGACGTGGATGGTGGCGGCGTGGGAGTCCACCCCACCGACAACTACCTCGTCCGAGAGGTCTGTAGAGGCTGTGCCTGTCATGCTGGAGGAGCCTTCCTTGCCGAAGGTAGCTCCGGCCGGACAGGGCAGACAGGACAGTCAGGGGGCCTCTGGCCAGGCTCCTATTAGGTCATGCTCCGCCCGGCCAGGGCCCTGGGGAACCGGGCCCCGGCGGCCGGACAGATCAAGGCAAGGACAGTCCAACAGGACGTCAGTCAGTGATCGGGTCACGGCCACCGGGGCCCGCGTATCACTATGACTGTCGGTGATGGTCGAGATGGTCTGCTTGGACACGCTCGCGCCGTAGACCTCAGCCAGGTGGGCGGAGATGTCGCCATGCGTCAGGCCCCGAGCGGACAGCGACAGCACCATCTCGTCGACACCGGTCAGCCGGCGCTGGCGCTTCTTGACGATCTGCGGCTCGAAGCTGCCCTCTCGATCGCGTGGGACGGAGATCTCGACCGGGCCGACGTCGGTCAGCACCGTCTTCGAGCGGACGCCGTTGCGGCTGTTGCCGCTGCCGGCGCCGACCGGATCGTGCTTCTCATAACCCAGGTGGTCGGTGATCTCGCCTTCGAGGGCGGACTCCAGCACGCGCTTCGTCAGCTGCTGCAACAGCCCGCCCTCGCCGGTCAACTGCAGCCCGCTCGCACGGGCCCGGTCGACCAACTGCCCGATCAACTGGTCGTCCAGCAGATCCGCCGACAGCTCGACCGGCCGGACCTCTTCAACCGCCTCAACAGAGACAGTCACGTCGCTCATCAGGTGCTACTTCCATGATCGGGAGTTACACCGAAGACCGTACAGACCCGGTCCTGGTCGAGCGGCTCGACGGGCGGTGGGTCATCGCCGACCTCTCCGGTCAACCTCACGGCAGCCGCCAGTGGCCGGCACGGCTCGACGGCCATCTGCGGCTGGATGACAACTCGTCCTGGCTGACGGTCGCCGACCTGGACGAGAAGGCCGCGCACCACTTCACGCGGCCGACGCTCGCCCTGGCGTCGCTCTACCACCCGGAGAACTTCCCGCTGCCCCGGTTCCCGCTGGGCATCTCTGATGTTGCGCGTGCCGCGCGCTCGACCCTCGCTGGCGAAGTTCGCCTGCTGGACATGCAGCTGGGCATTTCCCTCCCGGACCTCATCAAGGACGTCACCGTGGACCAGAGCCCGGACATCCTCGGGATCTCGGCGACCTTCGGCCAGCACGACCTGATGACCGGGCTCCTGGACGCTGTCTACCTTCTACCCACGCCGCCGCTGGTGGTGGCGGGAGGAAGCCTGACTGTCCGCAACGAGGCTCTCCTACTGGACCGTTACCCGGACTTGCTGATAGCTCGAGGTGCGGGCGAAGCCACGATCCAGGACGTCCTGGCGCATTGGCACGGCGAGCTGCGCCGGGAGGAGATCCAGGGCATCGGGTACAACGGCGCGGCCCGAGGTGGCGCCATCGGGATCAGCCGGCGCAGGACGGCCACGCTGCCCAACCGCATCCAGACGGATATCCTGCCTGAACTCGACCTTCTCCCGGCCACGTTCGAGTCCGGCGGTGTCGCACAGTTGGAGAACTCGCGGGGCTGCAAGAGCGCTTGCTCGTTCTGCCCGCGCGGCCACAAGGGGCAGTGGTCTGGCGCCCAGCCCGGTACTTTCCCTTGGATCCTCGGGGAGATGAGCCTGGTCTTCGACCGGTTCCCGGAGGTCTCGCGCACCATCTACTGCGTCGACGAGGAATTCATTGGCGGCGGATCGGACGCCACGCCCCGAGCACTCGACCTGGCGCACACCTTCCACGATGCCGGCTTCCAGTGGGAGACCAGCTGCCGGATCGAACAGGTCGTCCATCCCGGCCAGGACACCTCCTGGCACGTCGAGCGCGCCGCGATGTGGCGCAAGCTCGCCGAACTCGGCCTTCGACGTTGCCTGTTCGGTGTCGAGTCCGGCGTGGATTCGATCCTGACCCGGTTTAACAAGGACACCACCGCGGAGCAGAACGCGCTGGCGATCCGCACTCTGTCCGCGCTCGGCATCCCGACGCGGCTCACGTACATCACTTTCGACCAGCTCATGGACGCGGACGAGCTTCGTCAGACGTACGAGTTCCAGGGGCGGACGGATCTGCTGCTGCGGCCTCTGCCGCACCTGCCGGTCGAGGAGATCGTCGAGGGTGTGCGCGACCCGGGATTCGTCGCCGCGCACTCCACCGGCCGGCCTCTGCACAGCGGGATCTCCTACATGCTCGTCAGCATGGAGTGCCTGATCGGCGCCGCGTACACCAAGATGGCCGAGGCTAGGGGGCTGACCGGAGCGGTGCGGCCCTCCATGGGCCGGGTGGACTCCCGGTTCCAGGACTGGCGGATCGGGGTGGCCAGCGAGTGGGCCCAGCTGTGGATCGACCGGTCGTTCCCGCTGGACTACACGTTCAAGTCGCTGGAGAAGGTCCTCGACGGCGAGCCGAGGACCGCCGTCCGCGCAGCCCGCACAGTGCTCAAGGACGCCGCGTACACGGTGCTCGGCCTGTTGCAGGCTGAGATCAGTGCCGCCGACCTGAACCATCCGGACGTCAACGAGATGAGCGTGCGGCTGCGTTCGGCGCTGGACGCCGAGATTGCCGGCCTTCGTGATCGGGTCGAGCCCGAGGTGCGCACGGTCGCTGCGGTGCTGCCGCCCAGGCGGGCCGAGGTCCTGCGGGAGCAGCACGAGCTGTGGACGGCCAGTACCAACTGGCGTTTTATCAACGCCGCCGATCCGTGCGGCACTTGATGTCCAATATCGAGAGGGAGGAGACCACCATGGCCGACGTCCCACGTCCCGGCGGCAGAGTCACCCTGCCCGGCGGAGCGGTCGTCTCGCGGCTGGGGATCGGCTGCTGGCCGATCGGCGGTCCGGCCCACAACCTGGGCATGCCGATGGGCTGGAGCACCGCCGACGACAAGCAGGCCATCACCGGTCTGGAACGCGCCTTCGTCCTTGGCGCGAACCTGTTCGATACCGCCGATGTCTACGGTCACGGCCGCTCGGAGCGACTACTGGGCACTGTGCTCGACGGGATTCCTCGCGAGCAGTTCGCGGTGACGAGCAAGGTCGGTTACTTCACCGAGCCGGACGCCGCTCACGCCTACGACCCGGGCCACATGCGTCGGCAGCTGGAGCAGACCCTGGCCAACCTGCGCGTCGACTACCTCGATGTCTACGCACTGCACAACGCCAACTTCGGTCCCGGCGACGTACACCTGTCGGCAGCCGTCGAGACTCTGCGGGCCTTCCAGGCTGAGGGCCTGATCAGGGCGGTGGGGATGCGCGGTCCACACCGCTACGCTCCCGAGCGGCTGAGCACCGTACCTGGGGAGCGAGAGGATAAGCACCAGCGCTTCCGCCGCCACTTCGCGCAGGTGCGGCCCGACGTCCTGGCGGTGCGCGACAACCTGCTGACCCCCCAGCCTGCCTCCGGCGGCATCCGGGAGTTCGCCACCCAGCACGCAGTGACCGTCCTGTTGAACAAGCCTCTAGGGCAGGGCCTGCTGAGCGGCAAGCACACCCCGCAGCAGCCCCCGTCGTTCGGGGACGGCGACCACCGGTCCCGTAAGCGCTGGTTCACCCCTCACGCGCTGGAGATCCTGGCCCCCTATTTGGATGAGATCCGCGACCGCTTCGGGCCCGCGCGTGGGGACCTCGTCCACACCGCGATCGGCTACTGCCTCCAGCGCTGGCCTGGTGCCGGGGTGCTGGTTGGCTTCACCACCGTCGAGCAGGTCGAACAGAACCTCGCATGTCCGGCTAACGGGCTGTCTGTGGAGGACCTGGTGTTCCTGGCGAGCGTCGGCCAGCGGGCCCAGCAGGCGCTCGACCGCGGCGGCGAGGTCTTCGCGGACGAGGCCGCCCCCGCCGAGGAGGTCGACTCATGACGTCCGTGGGCGCTCCGTTCTTCGTGCTGGAGGGGCCCGATGGGGCCGGGAAGACCACCTTGGCGCGGGCGGTGGCTGCAGACCTGGCCGCCTCGGGTCTCGTCCACCTTGACCGGCGGCAGGTCTCCACCGACTCCGCGTACGCGGCCCTGCTGATGGAGCCCCTCGCCAGGATGCTGTGGCACAGCGGCGATGCCCGGGACCTGTCCGACAATTTCTGGGCCCACCTGCAGGCGAGCTGGTTCACCGCGCACGGGGAGCAGGTCGTGGCACCGGCCCTCAAGCGGGGTCCGGTCGTGGTCGACGGGTGGTTCTACAAGCTCGCCTCCAAGCTCACCGGGCAGGGCTGGGGCGCAGAGGAACTGGCCGCACTGTTCAACCGCGTCCGTACCCCCGATCACGTCGTCCTGCTCGACGTTGCCCCCGAGCTGCTGTGGGAGCGCAAGGCCACGAAGCTGCGGCCTGCCGAGCTGGGCATGCACGGCCAGTACGACGAGCTGGGCCGGGCCTCCTTTCTCGCCTACCAGCAGGCCGGCCTCGATCAGCTTCGCGCCAGGGCAAGGACCGAAGGCTGGCACGTCCTCGCCGTGGATGCCGACGAGACCGTGCAGGAGACCGGTGGCCGGCTCACCCGCTTGATCACCGACCTGCTCGACCGCTCCGCCGCCCCGAACGCCAACTCCCGTAAGGAGACACCACTGTGAACTCCATCATCCCCCCGTACACCTGGCCCCACATCGACGACAGCCTGCGCAGCGCGGTCGACCGCCAGCTGGGCGTCTCCCTGTCCGACCGCGACGGCCGCGGCGTGATCGGCGGCTTCGAAGCTGAGTTCGCCCAGTTCGTCGGCTCCCGGTACGCCATCGCCTTCTCCTCCGGCACCGCCGCCCTGCACGCCATGTGCGTGGCCGCCGGCCTCGGACCCGACGACGAGATCATCGCGCCCGCCTACACGTTCTTCGCCACCGCGACGCCGTTCGCCTATGAGGGTGTGAAGGTGGTCTTCGCTGACGCCGACGGCTTCGGCAACCTCGACCCGGCCGACCTGCCGAACTGCCTCACCGAACACACGAAGGCCGTGATCGTCACCCACATGTGGGGCAACCCCTGCGACATGACCGCCATCTCCACGTTCTGCCGCGAGAACGGCCTGATGCTGCTGGAGGACTGCTCCCACGCGCACTTCGCTTCCTGGGCTGGGCAGCGGGTGGGCACCTTCGGCGCGATGGCCGTCTTCTCCACCAACCAGAAGCCGATCACCACCGGCGAGGGCGGCGTCCTGGTCACTGACGACGACCGCCTGCGCGAGCTGGCGCTGCTGCACGGCCACTACAACAAGCGCTGCTTCCAGGAGATCGACCAGAGCGCACCCCACTACCAGTACGCGCTCACCGGAATGGGGCTGAAGTCCCGGGCCTCCACGCTGGGCGCCGCGATCGGGCTGGACCAGCTGGGCAAGGCCGAGCTGATCGAGTCCCGCAGGCGCGAAGTTCTGGCCGCGTACATCGAGGCGCTGGACGGCAACCCGGTGGTCTCCCCCGCGCTCGTCGACCCCGAGCGCGGCCAGAGCGGCCTGTACGTCGTTGGCCTGCGATACCACCAGGAGGCGGCCACCGAGACACTGCACGAGTTCGTCCAGCGGCTCGACCGGCAGCGGGCCGACTTCGACGTGCCCGGCTCCACCAACGTGATCGCCAACGAGCCGCTGTTCCACCGCTCCTCCCGCCAGCAACCCTGGACGAGCGTGCCCGAGGTGCGGCCCGCGACCTACCCGGGGGCGGAGGCGTTCATCCGTTCCTTCTTCAAGACCCCGCTGTGGGGCTACCCCGGCGATGAGGCGGCCGTCGCCCATCACGTCGCCGCCCTCGTCAACACGACGAAGCTGGTCGCGCGGTGATCGATACCAGCGCGATCAGCCAACAGGCGGTCAGCGACGGAGACCTGATCACCCCGACTGTGCTGGGGCTCCTGCGACGCCGCGAGCTCCAGCCGACCCGGCAGCTCCCAGCCGCACGGCTCACCGTCTCCTCCGCCGCCCCGCTGCTGATCGCCCGCCCCAGCCACGCCAGCTCTGACGTGCGGGCCCACGCCAGGGCCTGGCTCGCGGGCCGCGCCGGGCACTACCGCGCAACCGATCCGGCAGAGGAGTCCATGCTCCACGCCGTCGAGACCTCCGCGCTCGCCCGGCCGCCAGCCGACCAGATCGCCCAGAAGCTCGACGCCGACCTCGTAGAGATCTACCTGTGGCTCTGCCGCCACTGGATCGGGCTGACCCGCACAACCGCCGACCCGCGGTACGTGAACGCGGCGCTCAAGGTGCTCGGTGTCTGCCTTCTCGCCCCGGTGTCCCCGACCGACCTGGCCTCGCAGGCCCTCGCCGAAGCACTGGAGGCCACCGACACCATCGTCGGGCCCCGGACCAGCGAGGTCGGCGACGACCATCCGGTGCTTAGCCCTATCCCCGCCGCGCTGGTGCCGCCCCGGGCACGGGTGGCGGTGCTGGCCGGAGCCGGATCCCGAGGGCTGCCGCGGTTCCTGGCCGCCGCGCACACCGCCCGGGTGCCCATCGCCGGCGTTCTGCACTACGAGTCGGGCATCGCCCCGATCCCGGACACCAGCACCTACGCCTCCGCCTGGTACCCGGAACCCCGCAGCCCTGCGGCGCCCAGGCTCGCCTTGTCCGGCGCCGACGGCAATCCCGGCGCCGAACGGCACCAGCGCATCGAGCATCGGGACTGGTCCATGGCCGCCAGCGCGCTCGACCGGTGGGGATGCGACCTCCTGGTCCTGGTCGGCATGGACGTCGTGCCACGCACCGTGCTCACAGTGCCCCGGCTCGGCACCGTCAACGCCCACAACGGCGCACTCCCGGCGTACCGCGGAATGGACGCGGTCGCCTGGGCCACGTTCACCGGCGATGACGTGGTGTGCAGCGTCCACGAGGTGACCGAGCAGGTCGACGCCGGCGGCGTCTACGCCCAGCGCATCGTCCCCGCCAACGCAGTCGACCTGCGCCAAGCCGTCAAGGACACCCAGATCGCCCTCCTCACCGAGGTCTGTCTGGCCGTCACCGCCACCGGCACACTGCCCACCGCCCGGCCGCAGCGGGGCTGCCCTCGGCGCTACTACCGAATGCACCCCGTCCTGCGACGCCACCTCGACACCGTCCCAGGCCCGATCGGAGCCGCCTCGTGACCCCAACCCTCCTGCAATACCTGTACGACCTCGACTGGAACGATCTGTCCGTCGTCAGCCAAGCCGCCAGCATCGCGTTCAGCGAACTCACCTGCGACAACTGGGCGCTGATCGCCAAACTGCTCGGCAATATGCCGTCCGACCCGCAGCTGGTCGAGATGTGCGAGACCTACGACTTCCTCGACAAGCTCGTCCTGCACGATGCCCCCGGCCAGTTCCGCATCCGGTTGCACCGCTTCCGCCCCGGATACTTCGACCGGCCGCACAACCACCGCTGGTCCTTCGCCTCCGAGATCCTCGCCGGCTCCTACCGGCACACCCTCTACGGGGCCGACACCGGATTCACCAGCCTCGACCCGGACGACCTCCGCCCGCTGCTCATCCGCACCGAACGCGCCGGCGATTGGTACGTCCTGGACCACACCGCCGTCCACTCCGTCACCGCCGAGGCCGGAACCATCTCCCTCGTCCTGCGCGGCCCTGCCGCCAAGGACTCCTTCCGGATCATCGACGCCCCCAGCAGCGAGAGGTTCACCGCCCTTGGCACCAAGGACGAGACCCCGCAGCAGCGCGCCGACAAGCGCATGCAGCCCGAGCGCATCGCCACCACGATCGCCGACATCCTCTCTGCTCGCCCCGCCTGACCAGCAAAGGACCCATCTACATGGACGACCTCACCCAGGACTTCCTGTTCGGCAACCCCGACGTCGTGGACGACGAATTGGCCCGCCGTGAGCTGCGCTTGGTCGCGCTCAACATCCAGAGCCCCTCTGCCAGCCGCGCCCGCGACCTGCTCGACTGGCTGTACCGCAGCCAGAGCAACGTCATGGTCCTCACCGAGGTGAAGCTCGGCGAAGCCGCCGACCTGATCATCAAGGACCTTGAGAGTTCTGGATTCGGCGTCGCCCGCCGCCCAGCAGGCCCCGACGACCGGTACCTGACCGTCATCGCCACCAAGGGCTACAGCACGAGCCCGGTCCACCTCACCATGGACAGCACCCGCTTCATCGGTGTCCGTCTGGCCACCCACTTCGGCGACTTCGACGTCCTCGGCCTCTACGCCCTCACCAACGGCATGTCCCAGGAGAGCAGCCGCAACCGGCGTGCCTTCCAGGACCAGGTGGTCGACGCCGTCCGGGCCCGGATCGCAGCCGACCCCAGCGTG
Source organism: Kitasatospora sp. NPDC053057 (assembly GCF_044546945.1). NCBI lineage: Bacteria > Bacillati > Actinomycetota > Actinomycetes > Kitasatosporales > Streptomycetaceae > Kitasatospora > Kitasatospora sp. NPDC053057. Next base: position 9,576 of record NZ_JBITZP010000010.1, read on the forward strand.
CCGTTGCTGGTCACCGGCGACTTCAACATCCTCGAACCCGACCGCGACCCGCTGGCCAGCCGCGCCCTGTTCGCCGACCACGACTTCGAGTTCTACCGAACCCTGGGCGGCCTGGGCCTGATCGACGCCTACCGGCAGATCCACCCGGAAGGCGCGGACCTCACCTGGTACGGACCCCGGGGAGGCCAGCGCCTAGACCACATCTTCATCTCCCCGGTGGCCTTCGCCCGCGTGCAGGGCGTCGGCTTCGAACACGACGTCCGCACCAAGAAGATCAGCGACCACTCCGCATTGGTCGCCACCATCGTCTGACCGGCGTTGCTGTCACTGGATGGAGTCCGCCGGCTCCGCCCAGGGCAGCTTCGTCAGCTGCGGCCACTCCTGCATCCACCGCGCCGCCTTGTCGTCGTACACCGACTGCGGGGCCACGGTCAGCGGGTTCGGCCGCAGCACGAGGTTGAACAGGTCTACGAAGCCGTGCGTGGAGTGCACGTCGAGCTTGCCGCTCACATCGAGGCTCAGCGCCACACAGCAGCTCGTGGCGGCGAAGCTGCTGATCGCGTGCGGCAGGTCCCGGTACGGAGCGATCTCCTTGCCCCACTTCTGCGGATACCAGAGGTGCACCCGGGCCTGGTTCCTCGGCTCCAACTCCACACCAAGGTCGTCGACGGCCGCCAGGCATCGCTTGATCACCACATCCTCTGCCTCCCACGAGGTGTCCTCGTCGAAGAAGAACAGGTCATGATCCCGAATCCCGGCCCGGAGGTCCTCCCGGCCCGCTGCCGCGTTCCAGATGGTCTGGAACAAGGAACCGGCCGTCAGGTACCAAGGCGGCAGGCCATCCAGTCCTGCCAGGCGCTCAAGCACCGCCCGCACCGACTCGTTCCGCAGAGCGATCGACGCGAACGCCGCCGCCTGGTCGTCGTAGGGCGCGTGATCTTCCAACTCTCGCAGGCCATCAGGGGTCACACGGGCGTAGGAGGGGTTGTCACGGACAACCGCGTAGTCCAAGAGCACCCGTCAGACCCTGCCACAGCCGCCTCGTTGATCGCATCGCGAACCGCGAGTTTCGTCCGCTGAGTTGCAACACCGAATCCCCCGATACGCCAAGGCAAGCCGCGCGTTCGCACTGCTGTTTTCGGCACCGAACCACCTTTGGACCATCACCCCAGCGGGGTACAAGCCGCGGGCCTTCCACCGACCCCGAGGAGCACACCGATTGGCTCGATGTCCAGTACCTGGCCGGACCAGACGCAAACTCCCCGGATCGAGTGGGCCGGTCCGGGAGACGCCGAAGACAGCGTTGAGTCGCTGCCAGGATCATGGGCGCACCAGCATCCGACCCGCACAGTCGCGCACCAGTACGTGTCCGCTGCACCCGCACATCCTTCAGCGGCCCGGCGACCAGGCCGACAGTCGGCGAGACCGGCCACCGGATCGGTAGGTGTAACACCGTGCGGCCAGCGACGCGAGCTGCCGGTCCACAGGGCCATGCCTATGCTGGATTAGGGAATGCAAGCTGGCGAGGAGCGGAAGTGGCTCGCCCGAAGAAGCACTGGTCGATGGTTCACGCCAGCCAAGACGAGGCATGCCTGGCGTCTCGCCTATACAACGACCCGGCCGAGGTTCGATCGTTCGAGGGTTTTGTGGTGCATATGCACCTCGCTTGGCTGTACCTCCTTCACGCTGAGTTGACCCGCGATGGCACCGACTTCCGTTATCACCAGAAGGACCATCCAAGGTTCTTGGAAAAGGTTGATGGCGAGCCTAAGTGCTGGGAGCTTACCCGATGCGTCCGTGACCGTTGGCCGGACACGAGCGATCCCGTCAGGCTCAATATCGAGTTCTTTATCGGGCTCCGCAACAAGATCGAGCACCGGCATGCCCGCCAGCAGCAAGCACTTACCGCCGTCCTCGGAGGCTACGCGCAAGCTCTGCTGCTCAACTATGAAGAGGAAATGATTACAGAGTTCGGCCCGGCCGTTTCTCTCGCTACCAGGCTTCAGTTCCCCGTGTTCATTGGGTCATTCACTGATGCCGGAGAGCAGAGTCTGCGGCGCCTACGCAATCAGCTACCAGCCACGTTGCGGAAGTTCATCGCCGACTTCCGCTCGGGCCTGAGCGATGAGACCGAGGCTGATTCTCGGTTCGAGCTCCGTCTCCGGCTCGTCAACGAGTTGGCGCCAAGGGATCCCGCTGCTCTGGCCCTTCAGTTCACGAGATACGACGACATGACAGCGGAGCAGCAGGTCCTGGTCGAGGACTTGGGACGCCGGGGACTGGTGATCAGGGATGAGCGCAAGCGGGATATCGTCGGCCATGGCCTAAAGAAGCCGGGGGAGATCGTTAAAGAGGTTGCTGCTGTCCTTCCTTATATATTTAACATGACGCATTTCTCCAAGGCATGGCGGGCGCTCCAAGTACGGCCACCGACCGGGAGTGCGCGTCCGGAGATCACCATTGAGAAGTACTGCGTGTACGACGAGCGCCACAAGGACTACGGCTACACTCCGGCGTACGCCAAGAAGTTGATTCGCGAGTGCACCAGCGAGGAGGGGTTCCGGAATCTTCTCGACACAGCACCGAAAGACAAGGTCACGGGCGACTGGGTCGGGCAGCCCCCTCCCTACGTCAAATCGGTGGCGACACCCGCCTCGGAGAGCGAGTCCTGACTCGCTCCAGTTAGCGACAGCCGAAGCGGCGCGGCGGCCGACGGACACGGCCGGGCAGGGACCGTTGGCGGCCACGCCGCGGTTCACGGCACCCACGCCGTACGACACCCCGGCGAAGGTGGCGTCTCCTCGGAAATCAGTTATCTCGGCGCGCGGCTGTCGGGTTCATACAGGACGCCGCGCATCTCGAGACCGGAGCGATAGTCGGCTGATCGCCCACGGCCCCGGTCGCCATGGCACGTGGGCGACGTCCCGCGCTCCTCGCTCATCCCTGCGCAACGGCGGAGGTCGGTGATGCCTCGACGACCCTCCCGATCTTCGAACTCGACAACTGACGCCTCATCAGAAAAGTCAGCATTGGTCAGCATTGGTCTGACTAAAGCCTGTCACAGACGGTCAAAGTTGAGACTCCCGCAGCAGCACCTGGCCTACCCTCCGCACGCCAGCGAGCCTCCCCGGGCGGCGTCCGCGCGATCGCTTGACCCGCGCCTTTCATTGGTCCCTGCAAGGCGTGCGAACCGCAACGAAAATGACATAGCCCCAGGTCAGCGCGCCCTCCCGCGCGGCTTCAGGGGCACCGCAGGCAGGGTGGGCGCAGCCAGCCGGGCCCCGTCGTAGCCGTGCACCTCGCCGAACATGGACCCTTCCATCCACCCCGAACGGGCCTGTACGATCTCCTCCGTCGAGCGTCCGACGAAGTTCCACCACATGACAATCTTCTCCTCGAAGGGCTCGCCGCCGAGGAGGAGGACGGTGGCGTCGGAGGGGGCGAGGAGGGGGAGTTCGCGGCGGCCGCAGCCGAGGTAGAGCATCGAGCCGGGTTCGACGGGGACGCCGTCGACGTCGATCCGGCCGGTCATGGCGAGGACGGCGTACTCGAACTCGGGGACCAGCGGGAGGGCGAGGTTGGTGCCCTCGGTGAGGGCGAGGTCGGCGCCGACCAGTGGGGTGTGGGTGGTGCCGGGCGAGGTGGCGGTGTCCAGGGTGCCGAGGATGACGGTGGCGCGCAGGCCATGGGCGGTGACCACGGGCAGGTCGGGGTGGTGCTCGAAGGCGGGGGCGGTGTGCCGGTGGGCGTCCGGGAGGGCGACCCAGAGCTGGGCGCCGTGCAGGTAGCGGGCGTGCGGGCGGGGGGACTCCTCGGAGTGGGAGATCGCCCGGCCGGAGGTCATCAGGCCCAGCTCGTATGGCCGGACGGTCTGCAGGCTGCCGAGGCTGTCGCGGTGCAGCACCTCGCCCTGGTGGAGCCAGCTGACCGTCTGCAGGCCCATGTGGGGGTGCGGCGGGACCTGCATGCCGGGCTCGTCGGCGATGTCGTCCGGGCCGTAGTGGTCCACGAAGCACCAGGCCCCGACCATCCGGCGGCCCAGGCTGGGGAGCAGTCGGCGCACCACGGTGCTTTCACCGAGCGGGACTTGACGCCCCGTCAGCAGGTCCTTCACCGGGCCGCCGCTGGCCTCGCGGCCGCAGCTGATCGGGGTGGGCTTGAGGTCGAGGTTGCTCATCGCGGTTCCACCACCGTACGGAGGGAGCCGGGCCGGGTGGGGCCCGGAGGATGTCGTCACCGATCATCCGCCACGGTGCCGCGTTCCTCCACCCGTGCCCGGCCGTCCGGCCGCGGAGCGACGAGCGGGCCTCAGTGCTCGCAGGCCCACCAGGCGTCCGCCGACGCCTTGTCGGCGAGCTCGCGCAGGTTGCGGACGGCCTGGGCCGGGTCCTCGGCCCCGTACACGGCCGAACCGGCCACGAACACGTCCGCGCCGGCCTCGGCGCAGCGCTCGATGGTGGCCGCGGAGACGCCGCCGTCGACCTGCAGCCAGAGCTCCAGGTCGCGCTTGGCGATCAGCTCCCGGGTGCGGCGGATCTTCGGCAGCATGATGTCCAGGAAGGCCTGGCCGCCGAAGCCGGGCTCGACCGTCATGATCAGCAGCATGTCGAGCTCGGGGAGCAGGTCCTCGTACGGCTCGATCGGGGTGCCCGGCTTGAGTGCCATCGAGGCGCGGGCGCCCTTGGCGCGGATCTCGCGGGCGAGCCGGACGGGCGCGGCGGCGGCCTCGACGTGGAAGGTGATCGAGCCGGCCCCGGCCTCGACGTACTGCGGGGCCCAGCGGTCCGGGTCCTCGATCATCAGGTGGCAGTCGAGCGGGATGTCGGTGGCCCGGGCGAGCGACTCGACCACCGGGATGCCCAGGGTCAGGTTCGGCACGAAGTGGTTGTCCATGACGTCCACGTGCAGCCAGTCGGAACCCCGGACGGCCTCGGCCTCGTCGGCGAGCCGGGCGAAGTCCGCGGACAGGATGCTGGGGTTGATCTGGGCCATGACCGACTACCTTCGTACGAGGACTTGCGAGGGCTGGGTACCCGGGGGCGGGCACCTCGCCCCATCATCTCGCGCCGCGCCACCGGCGGTCACACCCCGCCAGCCCCGCGTGACCGTGATCACACGCCGCCCGGGGTTGCCGGGACCGCCGCCGTGGCCATCAGCAGGTGAGCGGCCCGCACGCCCGTCGGGCCGCCCCGTCCGGCCGGCCGGCCGTTCCGAGGGTGGCCTTAGCCTGCCGCTCCGAGAGCGGTCTCAGCCGGCCAGCTGCCCCGAGGAGCGGCCCTCATGTCCGATCCCGTCCACCCCGCCCGCGCGCTGTGGCGGCTCTTCGAGCCGGTGTACGCCGTCACCTTCCTCCAGCCCGAGAGCCGGGCGGCCTTCGAGGCCGCCGGGCTGGACGGCGGCTGGCACGGCTACTTCGCCGGCCGCTCGGCCCCGCTGGGCGCGGTGGACGCCCCGCCGGTGATCGCCGCGTTCTTCAGCTTCGCCCCGGCGATGGTCGAGCGCGCCCTGCCGCAGGCCTGGGCGCACGCGAGCCCCGAGCGGGTGCTGGCCGCCCGGACCGAGGGCTCGGCGGCGGCGCTGGCCCGGCTGCTGACGCCGGTGGAGCCCGGGCAGGTCGAGGCGGCGGCGACCGCGTTGGAGGAGGCGGTGGCCCGGCTGGACTGCGCCGGCCGGGTGCTGGCCGCCGCCAACGCCGCGCTCCCCCGGCCCGCGGACGTGCACGGGCGGCTGTGGCAGGCCGCGGCCGTGCTGCGCGAGCACCGCGGGGACGGCCACGTGGCCGCGCTGGTCGCGGCCGGGCTGGACGGCTGCGAGGCGCCGGTCCTCCACTGCGCGCTGGACGCCAGCCGGGAGGTGCTCCAGCCGATGCGCGGGTGGACGGACGAGGAGTGGGAGGCCGCCGCGGCGCGGCTGGTCGAGCGGGGCTGGCTGACGGGGCAGGGGGCGGTCACCGAGCTCGGCCGGAGCCGGCACCGGTCCGTCGAGGCCGCCACCGACCTCGCCGCCGGCCGGGTCTGGGCGGGCCTGCCACACGGCGAACTCGACTGCCTCGCCGCCACCTTGAGGCCGATCGCGGCGATCTGTCGCGAGCGGATGCCGGTCAACCCGCTCGCCATGCCGCCGGTGGACCGCTGAAGCAAGCCTCCGTGTGACCTCCCTCACGTGCCACCGAGGATTACCGGGGCCGCCCCCGTGGTCATCAGCTCTTGAACGGCCTACGCGCCCGCCCGGGCGGCCCCGGCACCCCGCCGCCCCCGCGACCGTCGTAGGCCGTGCCGACCAGTCGAGCTCCCCGCGCCCGCCCGGAGCCCCGTCCGAGGAAGGTCTCCCGATGACCGATCTCGTCCATCCCGCCCGCGCGCTCTGGTGGCTCTTCGAGCCGGTGCACGCCGTCACCTACTTCCAGCCCGAGTGTCGCGACGCCTTCGAGGACGCCGGGCTGCGCGGCTTCTGGCGCGGCTACTTCGGCGGCCGCTCGGCCCCGCTGGGCGCGGTGGACGCCCCGCCGGTGATCGCCGCGTTCTTCAACTTCGCCCCGGCGATGGTCGAGCGGGCCCTGCCGGCGCTGTGGTCGCTGGCCGGCCCGGAGGAGGCGCTGGCCGCCCGCGTCAAGGGGGCGGGCGCGGCGCTGGCCCGGCTGCTGGAGCACGTGGACCGGGAGCAGGTCGAGCAGGCCGTCGAGACGCTGGAGCAGGCCACCGCCCGGCTGGACTGCGCCGGCCGGGTGCTGGCCGCCGCCAACGCCGCGCTCCCGGTGCCGACCGGCTTGTACGAGCGGCTCTGGCGGGCCGCCACCGTGATGCGCGAGCACCGCGGGGACGGCCATGTGGCCGCACTGGTGGCCGCCGGGCTCGACGGCTGCGAGGCGCTGGTGCTCCGCTGCGCGATGGACATGCGGCGCGAGCAGCTCCAGCCGGTGCGCGGCTGGACGGACCAGGAGTGGGACGCCGCCGCGGAGCGCCTGGTCGAGCGCGGCTGGCTGACCGCGGCCGGCACGGTGACCGAGCTCGGCCGGATCCGCCACCAGGGCCTGGAGGCGGCCACCGACCTGGCCGCCGCCCGGGTCTGGGAGGACTACTCGCGGGCCGAACTCGACCGGCTGGCCGCCGCGTTGAAGCCGATCTCGGCGCTCTGTCGCAGCAGCCTGCCGTTCTACCCGGCGGGGCTGCCGGGCAACACCTGACCGTTCCGGCCGACCCCGGCTACCGCTCGGCGCCGGGCGGGCCGAGCACGATCCCCCGCCCGGCGTAGAACGGCCCGAACGAGCGCCACGGGACGCGCGCGAAGGCCTGCGACTCCCCCGCGAAGCCGGAGGGGTTGTGGATCAGCAGCGCCGTCTCCGTGGCGCCCACCGCCAGCACCAGGTGCCCGCCGCGCCGGACCGGCTCCGGCCCGTTCGGCTCCCGGATCGACGGGTGCACCGACACCATCACCAGACGTCCGCCCGTCAGCTCGGCCGCCACCTCCGCGGGCGTCAACTCCGCGGCGCGGGCGGCCAGTCCCCAGCGCCGCCGGACGTACTCCGCGAACGGCGTGTGGACCAGCCCGCGCAGGCTCTCGCCGTCCCGGACGTACGCGCCGGCCGCCAGGCACTCGCCCGCCAGCGCCATCGCCGTCGGGGTCACGCCCCACCAGTGCTCCAGCGCCATCCGCAGGCAGGCCACCCCGCACAGCCGCCAGGACCACCACGCGTACTCCTCCGGGCTGGCCGCCCCCGACTGGCCCCAGCGCGGGTCCCGCGCCGCGTCCAGCTGCCCGTCAATGATGTCCCGCACCAGCTCCGCGGACTCCCACTGCGCCCGGTACGGCACCTCGTGCACCACCCGCGCCGGCCGCGCGGCGCCGCCCTGATCGACCATCCCCCGACGCTCCCACACCGGGGCGGCCCGATGACTCACGACACTCCTGGAGCGTCCGCCCGAGCGTCCGCGCCGTCCCCCGCGCTCTCCGCCGTGCTCTCCCCGGCGCTCTCCCCGGCGCTCTCCCCCGAGCGGAAGGCCAGCCGCTGGGCGGCGTGCCGGCCGCGTTCCTCCACCGGCAGCTGGCCGGTGGCGCCGGCCAGGCCGAAGGCCGGCATGTCGAAGTAGATCGACTCGTAGCCGCCCTCGGGCACGATGTACGACTCGTGCCAGAGCCCGACGTGCCCCCGGGTCTTGCCCGCCCGCACCATCCGGTTGGCGATGCCCCACACGGTGTGGTGGAAGCCGTCCGGTGCGGTGGCGTAGCGGTACAGCGCCTCCTTCGACTCCCAGTACTGGACGACGTAGTAGGTGCGCGGCGAGGCGGTGAGCAGGATCCGGCCGCGCAGGCCGCGTTCGGGGCTGCGGCGCAGCTCGCGCAGCATCCGGAGCATCGCGTACATGACCGGGCCCCAGTGGTGGACGGCCCAGAAGCGGTTGATCCGCATGCCGATCAGCAGCACCACGGTGTCGCCGGTGGCGGCGGCGGTGGTGTAGCCCGGCCGCGGCTTGGCGAACATCGAGCGGATGAACGTGGCTCTCTCGGACATTCCCGGCCTCCCCGACCCCGACCCGCACCCCATGTAATCGGCGATTACATCAAGGCCCGGAAGGCCGGTCAAGGCTCGCCGCAGCCACAATTCGGCTACTGCTCGGGCCTGTTGGCGATCCCCCGGCGGAAGGTGTCCAGTACCTGGACGGCCAGCTGCTCGGCCCGGTCCGCGGGCAGGTACCCGTCCACGATCATCTGCGCCAGCCCGTAGACCAGCGCCTGCCCGGCCAGCAGCACCTGCCCGGGATCGCCGGGCCCCAGTCGCCCGGCCCGCTGGTCCGCCACGATCAGCTCGGTGAACGCCCGGTCCATCCCGTCCAGTTGCTCCCGCAGCTCCGGGTCCCGGGTGGCTGTGAACACCCGCGAGCGCACCAGCTCGAACCGCCGCGGATGGCGCAGCGCGTACCGGACGAAACCCAGCCCGAGCGCCCGCATCGCCGACCCGCCGACCGCCTCGGCGGCCGCCACCTCCGCCGCCTGCCAGCGGGCGAAGTCGGCCAGCACCCGGTCCGCCACCGCGGTCAACAGCGCCTGCCGGTCGGCGAAGTGGCGGAACGGCGCCCCCGCCGACACGCCCGCCCGGCGCGCCACCTCCCGCACGCTCACCTTCTCCTGCCCCTGCTCGTCCACCACCTCGAACGCCGCCGCCACCAGCGCCTCCGGCAACGCGCCGTGGTGGTACGCCCCTCGCTCCCCATTCCGCTCCGTCACGCCTGCCTTGCTACCACAGTCGGCCGGGCGCCCGGGGAAGGCCCCCTCGGCCCCGGCCGAGCGGCGGCCGGGGCCGAGCGGCGGCCGGGTCTACCAGGCGTAGTCCTCCGGGGCCGGGCGGTGGCCGGGGAAGAGTTCGTCGAGGCGGTCCAGGGTCTTCTGGTCGAGCTTGACGTCGAGCGCCACGAGGGCGGCGTCGAGGTGGGCGGGGGTGCGGGGGCCGATGATGGGGGCGGTGACGGCCGGGCGGGAGAGCAGCCAGGCGAGGGCGAGGTCGGCGGGGTCGGTGCCGAGTTCGGCGGCGAAGTCCTCGTAGGCCTGGAGGCGCTCGCGGTGCTTCTCCAGCAGCTCGCCCGCGCGGCCCAGGGCGCTGCGGCCGCGGGTGCCCTCGCGCTCCTTGCGCAGGATGCCGCCGAGCAGGCCGCCGCGCAGCGGGGACCACGGCAGCAGGCCGAGGCCGTAGTGCTGGAGGGCGGGGATGACCTCCAGTTCGACGGTGCGGTCGAGCAGGTTGTAGAGGGACTGCTCGCTGACCAGGCCGAGGAAGTGCCGGGCGCGGGCGGACTCCTGGGCCTGGGCGACATGCCAGCCGGCGAAGTTGCTGGAGCCGACGTAGATGATCTTGCCCTGGGCGACCAGGACCTCCATCGCCTGCCAGATCTCCTCCCAGGGCGTGTCCCGGTCGATGTGGTGCATCTGGTAGAGGTCGATGTGGTCGGTCCGCAGCCGCCGCAGGCTGGCCTCGACGGCCTTGCGGATGGCGAGCGCGGAGAGCCGGCCCTCGTTGGGCCAGTCGCTCATCTCGGCGTAGGCCTTGGTGGCGAGCACGGTGCGCTCGCGGCGGCCGCCGCCCCGGGCGAACCAGCGGCCGATGATCTCCTCGGTGCGGCCCTTGAGGTTGCCCTCGGGGTCGCGGCCGTAGGCGTTGGCGGTGTCGAAGAAGTTGATGCCGCGCTCGTGGGCGGTGTCCATGAGGCGATGGGCCTCGGCTTCCTCGGTGTGGGGTCCGAAGTTCATGGTGCCGAGGCAGAGGCGGGAGACGGTCAGGCCGGTGCGGCCGAGGTGGGTGTACTCCATGGCGCCCCACCTAAAGCCACACCGGCCACGGTGTCCAGCACATTCGCCGGACCGGGCGGGTCACCGCCCGTGGGTGGCGAACTTCCGTACGGCCAGCGGCCCGCAGAGCAGGAGCAGCACGGCGCTCCAGAGCAGCGTGGCGAGGACGGCGTGCTGCATCGGCCAGGCGGTGCCGGGCGCAGCCGGGTTGCCGAAGAGCTCGCGGGCGGCCTCGACCACGGAGCTGATCGGGTTCCAGTCGGCGATCACCCGCAGCCAGCCGGGCATCCCGCCGGTGGGCACGTACGCGTTGGTGACCATCGCCAACGGGAAGACGACGACGGAGAGTTGGCCGGCGGCCTCCTCCTTGCCGACGGCCAGGCCGAGCAGCGTGCCGACCCAGGTCATCACGAACCGGAAGAGCAGCAGCAGCGCGAACGCCTCCAGCGCGTCGGCCGCGCCGTGCCGGGCGCGCCAGCCGGCGGCCAGCCCGACCAGGGCCAGCAGCGCCAGCACGACGAGGCTGACCAGCAGGTCGGCGAGGGTCTGTCCGAGCAGCAGCCCGGTGCGGGAGACCGGCATCGAGCGCAGCCGGTCGGTGACCCCGCGGCCGACGTCGCGGGCGGCGCCGACCATGGTGGGCATGATGCCGTTGGTGGCGACCATGGCGAACAGTCCGGGCATCAGGAACTCCCGGTAGTCCCCGCCGCCGGGCACCTGCATGGCGCTTCCGAAGACGTACCCGAAGACCACCACCATGATCACCGGAACGCCCAGCGAGGCAGCCAACAGGCCCGGCGAGTGGCGGTAGTTGAGCAGGATGCGGAGCATCGACGTCCCGGTGTCGGAGAGCAGCCGGGCCCCGACGGACGGACGCGAGGCGGTGTGCGCGACAGCGGACATCAGGCGGCCCTCCCCAGGGCGGTGGACTCAGCGGTGAGCGCGAGGAACACGTCGTCGAGCGAGGGCGCCCGGACCGCGACGTCCTCGGCGACGACGCCGACGGCGTCCAACTCCCGTACCAGCGACGGCAACAGGACGTTCGCCCCGGGCCTGGTCAGCACCGTGACCGCCCGCTCGGCCACGTCGACCCGGGCGTCACCCCCGGACAGGCTCGACAACACCACGGCGGCGGCGCCGAGTTGGCCAGGATCGGCCAGGGTGACGGAGATCTGGCTGCCGATCGCCGCCTTGAGCCGGGCCGGCGGGCCGGTGGCGATCGCGGCGCCGTGGTCGACCACCACGATGTCGTCGGCGAGGCGGTCGGCCTCCTCCAGGTACTGGGTGGTGAGCAGCACGGTGGTGCCGCCGTCGGCCAACTCCTTGACGGTGTCCCAGATCTCCTGGCGGCTGCGCGGGTCGAGCCCGGTGGTGGGCTCGTCCAGGAAGAGCACCGGCGGGCTGGTGACCAGGCTGGCGATCAGGTCTAGGCGTCGGCGCATGCCGCCGGAGTAGGTGCGGACCAGCCGGTCGCCGGCCTCGGCGAGGTCGAAGCGGGTCAGCAGTTCGTCGGCGCGCGCCCGGGCCCGGCGGGCACCGAGGCGGTGCAGCCGGCCGAACAGGTGGAGGTTGTCGCGGCCGGTGATGCCCTCGTCCAGCGCGGCGTGCTGCCCGGCGAGGCCGATCGCCCGCCGGACCTCCTCGGCGTTGCGGACGGCGTCGTGCCCGGCGACCCGGACGGTGCCCCGGTCGGGGGCGACCAGGGTGGCGAGGACGCGGACGGCGGTGGTCTTGCCGGCGCCGTTGGGGCCGAGGAGGCCGCAGACGGTGCCGGCCGGGACGGTCAGGTCGAGGCCGCGCAGGGCCTCGGTGGCCCCGAATCGTTTCTCCACGCCCACCATCTCGATAGCGGGTCGGGTGGTGTCGGACATGGCTCTGCCCCTCTCTAGGTACAGCGTACGTAGAAGCGCGCGCAGGCGCAATCGTACTACGTACGCCGTACGTATCTAAGATGGGTGAGCGAGGTGATCTTCCAGTGCCGTCCAGCAACACCCCCAGCAGTCCAGAAGCGCCCCCCGGCTCCGAGAGCGCGGAGCCGCCCGGCAAGCCGGTGCCCCCCGAGGCCCCCGAGCTGATCTGGCTCCGCCCCGAGCGCACCGGCCGAGGCCCCCGACCGGCCCACAGCCGCGACTCGATCGCCGCGGCCGCCATCGTCATCGCCGACGCCGAGGGCTTGGACGCCGTCTCGATGCGCCGGGTCGCGGCCGCGCTCGGCGCGGGCACCATGTCGCTCTACAACTACGTGCCGAAGAAGGAGCACCTGCTCGACCTGATGCTCGACGCGGCCTGCGCCGAGTACCGGCTGCCGCCCGGGCCGAGCGGCGACGTCCGGGCCGACCTGGCGAGCCTCGCGCACGAGCAGCTCACCATCTTCCGCCGCCACCCCTGGCTGCCCGCGCTGGTCATGGCCCGCCCGGGCATCGGCCCCAACGCGCTGCGCTACACCGACCACTTCCTCGCCGTCACCGCCTCCACCGGGCTGGCGGGCGGCGCGCGGATGGAGGCGATGGCGATGTTCAACGGCTTCATCTGCCAGTTCGCCCAGTACGAGCAGACGGCGGCCGCGGGCGCCAAGTGGCAGGCGGAGATGGTCGGTTACCTCACCCAGGCGGCGATGAGCGGCGACTACCCGAACCTGGCCCAGGCCTTCGCCACCGCAGGGCCGCCCGCCGACCCGGACCAGGCCTTCGACCGCACCCTGGACCGGGTCATCCTCGCCATCCTGGCGCCCGCCCAGTGACGGACACCCTCCTGGCGCCCGCTCGGTGACGGACACCCTCCTGGCGCCCGCTCGGTGACGGACACCCTCCTGCCGCCCGCCCGGTGAGGGCTCAGCCGAGGGCCGCCCGCGGCAGCACCCCGGCCGCCCGGCCGTCCACCAGCACCACCACGGCCGGGTGCCCGCCCGCCAGCGCCGCCCGCGCCTCGGCGGCCGGCTGCCCGACCCCCACCGTCGGCAGGGCCGGCCCGAGCAGCGGGCGCACCGGCCCGTCCGGCTTGGCCCCGCCGTCGGCCAGCGCCGCCGCCAGCACCTCCCGGGACGCCGAGCCGACCACCTCCGTCGCACTCACCCCGTACGGGCGCGCCGCCCGCGCCAGCACGGCCGGGGCGACCCCGCCCGGCGCGGTCCGCAGCGCCTCCAGCGCCTCCCCGACAGTCAGGTCCGCACCGACCGCCACCAGCGGTCCCGCCCCCTCCAGCGCGGCCCGCACCGCCGTCTCCCCCGGCTCCTCCAGGAACCCCCACTCCCGCATCCACACGTCGCTGTGCACCTTGGACAGGTACGAGCGGCCGGAGTCCGGCAGCACCACCACGACCAGGTCGTCCGGCCCCAGCCGGCGCGCCACCCGCAGCGCCGCCGCCACCGCCGTGCCGGAGGACGGGCCGGCCAGGATGCCCTCCTCGCGGGCGAGCCGGCGGGCCGTCAGCAGCGATTCGCGGTCCGGGATCCGTTCGAAGGAGTCGATCACCTCCGAGCGGTAGGCCTGCGGCCAGCGGTCCTCGATCGTCTCCGGGTGGAGGAAGTGGCCGATGCTCTCGACGAACCACGGGCTGCCGTCCCCGCCGCCGTACGAGGACGACTCCGGGTCCGCGCCGATCACGGTCACCGCCCCTCCGGACACCTGCTTGAGGTACCCGCCGGTGCCGGTGACGGTGCCGCCGGTGCCGACGCCCGCGACGAAGTGGGTCACCCGGCCGCCGGTCTGCTCCCAGACCTCCGGGCCGGTGGTCCGGACATGGGCGTCCGGATTGGCCAGGTTGTCGTACTGGTTGGCGAGCCAGGCGCCGGGGATCTCCTCGGTGAGCCGCCGGACCACGTTGAACAGGTGCCGCGGGTCCTCCCGCGGCACCGAGGTCGTCGCGAGCACCACCTCGGCGCCGTACGCCCGCAGGATGTCCGCCTTCTCGGCCGACGCCTTGTCCGACACCCCGGCGATCACCCGGTACCCGCGCTGGCGCCCGACGATGGCCAGCCCGATCCCGGTGTTGCCCGAGGTCGCCTCCACGATCGTCCCGCCCGGCCGCAGCAGGCCCTCCCGCTCGGCGGCCAGCACCATGGACAGCGCCGCGCGGTCCTTGACGCTGCCGCCGATGTTGAGGAACTCCGCCTTGGCGTAGACCGGCGCGGCGATCCCCGCGCCCAGCCTGGCCAGGCGGAACAGCGGCGTCCCGCCGATCGCGTCGAGTACGGATTCGTGCACCGCGGTCATCAACAGCTCCCTCACTGCCTGCGTTACGTGTCCGACCGAGCCTGCCCAGCCCGGCGGCCCGTCAGACCCCTCACGCATCTGACATGGACACGAAAAAGGGCCACTGCCCGCCCCTCCTCCTCCCGATCCCCCGCCCGGGGGAGCAGGCCCATCCCGGCGCAGGACGCCCGCCGGGGCCCGCTCCTCAAGGCTGGGACCACCGACGAAGAGGAGTGCACACCATGTCCCGACGCCACCGGCACCCCATGTCCCGCCACCACCGGCATCCCATGTCCCGACGCCACCGGCACCTGGTCGCCCTGGCCGGCAGCCTCGCCCTGCCGTACATCGCATTGAAGGCCTACTGGGCGGCGGGCGGCCGGGCCGGGATGGCCGACGGCTTCGAGATGGCGGACGAGTTCCGGCGCAACGGCGCCCCCGCCTCCCTGGTCTGGCTGGAACGGCACGGCATCGACTTCACCTCCGTGCTGGCACTGACGGGCGTGGCCCTCGCGCTGCTGCTTACTCACCGCCCGCCGGCCCGCCCGCTGCCCCGGCGCCTGCTGCTCGCCCCCGCCTGGGCGGGCACCCTGCTGATCCCGTACGGCCTGCTCACCGCCCTGTTCGGCGCGCTCGGCGGCAGCGCTGACAACGCCCCGCTGACCGGCTGGGTGGGCCCGGCCGGCGCCGCGGCCTTCATCGGCATCGGCACCGCGCTCGGGCTCAGCGCCTGGCCGCACCGGCGCCCGTTGTCCGCCCCGGCCGTCGACTGAGCCGCCGGACGGCAGTCATCACATCCGCCCCACCCGTCCCGGACCAGCCAAAACCCTTCGTCACGGCCGCCCCGACCCCGTACCGTGGTCCGGTCGATGATCTTGGCGGACGCCGTGCGCGGACGCCACGCGAGCAGAACGGGACACCACGCATGCAGCAGTACCAGGGGTGGGCCGACGAACGCTACGGCGCCGTCGCGGACGCCTTCGCCGGCAACTTCGCCGACTTCCCCGAACTCGGCGCCGCCGTCACGGTGTTCGTCGACGGCCGCAAGGTGGTCGAGCTCTGGGGCGGCACCGCCGACCAGCGCACCGGCCGGGCCTGGACCCAGGACACCCTCGTCCCGGTGTTCTCCTGCGCCAAGGGCGCGGTCAGCGTCAGCGCCCTGCTGCTCGCCCAGCGCGGCCGGCTCGACCTGGACGCCCCGATCGCCCGCTACTGGCCCGAGTTCGCCCGCCACGGCAAGCAGGACATCACCACCCGGATGATCCTCGGCCACCGGGCCGGCCTCCCGGCCCTGGACGCGGTGCTCTCCTTCGAGGAGATCGCCGCCTGGCAGCCGGTGGTCCGCGCGATCGAGGAGCAGCAGCCGCTCTGGGAGCCCGGGACGACCTACGAGTACCACGGCCATGTGCTCGGCTTCGCGGTCGGCGAGGTGATCCGCCGGATCACCGGCCTGACCCCGGGCGCGTTCCTGCGCAAGGAGATCGCCGAACCGCTCGGCCTGCCCCTGTGGATCGGCCTGCCGGAGAGCGAACTCCCGTACCTGGCCCGGCTGGTGGAGGCCGAGGGCCGCCGCCCGATGCCCGGCCCGGAGCACCTGCTCACCCGGATCGTCACCATGAACGGCGCTCTGGTCTTCCCCGGCCTGGACGTGCCGCACGGCTGGAACGACCCGGCCCTGCACTCGATCGAGCTGCCCGGCGCGGGCGCCGTCGCCTCCGCCACCGGACTGGCCGGCCTGTACGCGGCCGCGGCCACCGGCCTGGACGGCTCCCCTCGCCTGCTCTCCCAGGACACCGTGACCGACGCGGTGCGCGAACTCTCCTCCGGCCAGGGCTTCCTGGGCTTCGACATGGGCGCCCGCTGGGGCTCCGGCCTGCTGCTCGACTCCCCCGCGTTCCGCCCGCTGCTCGGCGCGCGCAGCTTCGGCAACGACGGCGCCGGCGGCCAGTTCGCCTTCGGCGACGACGAGTTCGGCGTCGGCTTCGGCTACGTGGCGAACCGGATGATCGGCCACGGTGACGCCCGCGCCAACCGGCTGATCGAGGCGGTGCGCGAGTGCCTGTAGCGATGACCTTTCCGCGTCAGCTCGCGGCCCTCGCCGCCAGCGGCGAGTACGGCGACCTGCGGTACGACGCCTCGCTGCCCGAACTCGCCGCCCGCTACGGCGATCCGTGGGACGGCGGGCGCATCCACAAGCAGTCGCGCTGGCCGCACGCCTTCGGCTGGGGCGACGCCTGGACAGTGTTCTGCCGCTGCCGCCGACTGCGCTCCTTCTCCCTGCCCACCTGGCAAGGAGAACTGGAACTCCCCGAACCACACGGCGAGTTGGACACCATCGACACCAGGGTCAGCGAATCCGAACTGACCGCCGAGCTCACCGCCGCCGGCTGCGCCTGGGAGACGGTGACCTACGAGAACATCCCCGGCCAGCGCACCCTGGAGGTCGCGCCGGCCGAGGAGGTCCGGGTCGGCTTCGTCCTGGTCGACCGGCTCGACCACGACCAACCGCCCTTGACGGACTGGCTGCTGCACAAAGTGAGCCTCTGGGGTTACGACCACCCCGACTGCCCCGAGCCGGACGGCACCCTGCCCGACGACGGCTGGGGCGCGGCCGAACTCTGAGCCGGCGGCGGGCCGTTCCGTCCCCTGTGCGGAACGGCCCACCACCGACCGGCCACTTGAGCAGGAAACCGGCTACTTGAGCGGGAACCCGGCTACTTGAGCGGGAACCCGGCTACTTGAGCAGGAAGTCGTAGACCGCCTGCCGCCCGACCGGGTTGGCCGCCCGGGTCTGCACCGAGTGCGCCGCGCCCGGGACGATCACGATCTGCGGGTCGTGGGCCAGCGCCGCCTGCTGGTACAGCCACTCGTACGGGGTGGAGAGGTCCCGGTCCCCGCCGAGCAGCAGCACCGGCACGTTGGGCAGCTTGCGGTGCGCCGGCGGCAGCGGCGGCACCTGCTCGCGCGGCCAGTCCTGGCAGACCAGCAGGCTGCCCAGCCCGGTCGCGGTGGCCGGGTCGTACGGCCAGGTCTCCTCGGCGGTCAGGTCCTGCCGGGTCTGCGCCAGCGCGTCCGCCCGGCCCTCGACCGGGGTGTCCGAGGAGCCCCAGGGGTAGCGCCCGTCGGCGCACAGGGTGGCGGCGTGCAGGCCCTGGCTGAGCGCCTCGGCCGGGGCGGCGTCGTCCTTGTGCACCTGGTCGATGAAGGCCTGGAGCTTCTCCGGGTGTCCGCCGGCGGCTTCGTGCAGGGCTTCCGGCACCCCGCCGTAGTTGGGGTCGGTGAACTCGTAGCTGGTGAGCGCGTCCAGGATCTGCGCCCCGTTGCCGTACTTGCGGACGGTGGCGGCCAGGTCCTCGGCCGGGTCGGTGGTGCAGCCGGTGGCCTGGCAGGCGGTGCGCAGCACCCGGGCGGTGGCGGGCAGCGCGACCAGGTCCATCGGGTCGTAACCGCCCTGCGGCACCACCGAGTCGAGCACCAGCCGCTCCACGTGCGCCGGGTGGGCGAGGGCGTAGCGCTCGGCGACGAAGGTCCCGTACGAGACGCCGTCGAGGGTCAGCCGGTGGTCGCCGAGGGCCTGGCGCAGCAGGTCGATGTCGCCGACGGTGTCCGCACTGCTGTAGAAGCGGGCGTTCGGGCCGAGCGCGGTGGCGCAGTCGGCGATGGACTGCTTGCGCGGGACGGCGAGGTCGGAGGAGCCCATGTCCTCCTGCAGGCCGGGGCACTGCAGGGCGTGCTCGCCGGTGCCGCGCTGGTCGTACATGATCAGCCGGTAGTCCTTCAGCACCGGCGCGATCTTGCCCGCGATCCGGCGGATCAGCGGCACGCCGGGCTGGCCGGGGCCGCCGGTGAGGAACAGCAGGTCGCCCTTGGGGGCGTCGGCGTTGCCGGTCATCGCCACGTTGAGCTGGAGGTTGCCGGGGGTCCGGCCGCTGTGGTCGAGCGGCACGGTGATGGTCCCGCAGGTGAATTCGGGCGCGCTCTGGCAGGGTGCCTGGCCGGTGATCCCGCCGCCGTGCCGGTGCGCTTCGGCCGACTGGTCCGGCGCCGCGACGGCGGGAGTGGCCAGGGTGGTGCCGGCGACCACCGCGACGGCGCCCAGCAGGGCGGCGATGCGGCCGCGCGTGCTCGTCATGTTCATCCTTCCGCTCGCGCCGCGTCCGTACTGACGCGGTCACGGAAGTAGCCTGCGCCCGGGTTGACTTCGAACGCGAGCATTCGTGCCAGGATTCGACCAGGGTCGAAGGGTCGCGGGCCGAAAGGGTGACGAATCCGACCGTTCCGGCACCTGGATCTACAGCATTCGAACAGCCCGGCAGGGAGGACGGAATGATCCGGCTCACCATCGACTCGGCCGGGCTCGCCCGCACCCGCTTCGTGGTGTCACCGCTGCACGAGGCGGTCAACACCCTGATGGCATCCGGACTCAACTCCCGCACCGGTCCGTACGCCTGGGTGAGCCGCACCCGCCGGGTGCTGCGCCGGGAGAAGCTGGAACTGCTGTCGGGGCTGGCGCTGGAACAGGACGGCGGCTACGTCCCCGACTTCCTCTCCCCCCACCCCACCGGCCCCGAGCCGACGGTGGCGGAGCAGCTGGAGGCCGTCCGCCGCACCGATCCGGAACGGGTCCGGGCCGAACTGGAGACGGTCCAGCGCGGGATCGCCGCCGCCAATCTGGTCGGCCGTCCGATCCCGGACGCGGTGCTGCGCGGCCTGGAGCGCGGCCCGCGCTACTTCGCCGAGCGGATCGCCGACGAGCTGGGCCGGTACTGGGAGCTGGCGCTCGCGCCGTACTGGCCGGACACCCGGGCGGTGCTGGACGCCGAGATCGATCAGCGGGGCCGCTTCCTCGCCCGGCACGGTTCCGGCGCGCTGTTCAACTCCCTCGCCCCGCAGCTCTCCTGGTCGAACGGGCTGATCCAGCTGGAGAGCCGCTTCGAGGTGGCCCTGCCCGCCCGGATGGTCCTGCTGATGCCGACGCTGGTGAGCCGCCGGATCCACGTCATCCTGGATCCGGTCGACGGCTGCCACCGGGCGCCGACGCTGATGTACCCGATCGCGCCGCCGGCGGCCGTCCCGCGGACGCCCGCGCCCGCACTGGCCCAGCTGCTCGGGCCGACCCGGGCGGACCTGCTGGCCGCGCTGGTCGATCCGGCGACGACCGCCGCGCTGGCTGCCCGGCACTTCCTGAGCGCGGGGACGGTCTCGTACCACCTGGGGGTGCTGCACCGCTCGGGCCTGGTCAGCCGGGTGCGCCGCGGGCGGGAGGTGCTGTATCGGCGGACGCCGCGCGGGGAGGAGTTGCTCGCGACTCGGTAGGGGGCACGTGGTGAGGGCACATTGGCGAGGGCACATTGGCGAGGGGACATGGTGAGGGCACATGGCGAGGGCGCATGCACCGGCGCGTGTCCCGGTTTTCGCGCCCCTCAGGCCCGGTTCACACCAACGCGCGCGGAAGCACCACCCGCACCCATTCCTCCGGCTGCGACAGATGCGGAGCGTGACCGGCGCCCTGGTACACGTGTCTTTCCGCCTTCGGCAGGGTGAGATCGATGATGTCCAGCACCTGCCCGAACATCGGCGGGCTGTCGTCGCTCTGGGTGAGCAGCGCCGGCTCGGCGAAGCGGGCCAGCGCGGTCAGGTCCAGATCCAGCGCGTCCGGGTCCCGCAGCTCATCCAGGTATGTCGGCGCGTTGCGGATGAAGGTGTGCCGCACCGGCGCGGGCAGTTGCTCCCACGCCCCCGGGCCGAAGGCGACCGTCTCCACGAACAGCTCCGCCGCCGCGGCCGACTCCCCCTTTTCCAGCAGCTCCCGGACGGCCGCGAGCCGCCCCGCGAGCGCGGTGCCGACCGGCCGCAGTTCCGGGTCGAGAAGCAGGAGGCTCGTTCCGGGCGGCTCGTGGACGGAGATGCCCCGGAGGAGGTCGGGCCGGACGGAGGCGAGCCGCAGCGTGATCAGCGCGCCGTACGAGTTCCCGCAGACGTAGGCCGGCGCCAGCCCGAGCCCCTCGATCAGCCCGGCCAGGTCGGCCGCGTCCTCGTGCACCGAACCCTGGGTGAGCAGGTCCTCGCTGCGGCTGTGGCCCCGGCGGTCGTAGGCGATCACGGTCGTCAACTCGGCCAGTCCCGGCAGCACCCGTGCCCAGGAGTCCGCGTCACTCCACGACCCGTGCACCAGGACGACGCCGGGGCCCTCACCACGGGCCTCGTAGTGCAGTGAGACCCCGTTCACCCTGATCTCGGCCATCACGAGCCTCCCGAGCCTTGGCAGTACTCCTCCACCAGCCTGACACAAGCGGTTGGAACGGTCAGATCGGTCAGGTGACCACTGCTGGTAGTCGCGGCAAGGAGACGAACCACTGACGTCCCTGCCGGGTAACCGTCGCCGACCGGCCCTCACCCCCGATTGGCCGGGACCAGCAGAACCGGACCCATCCCAGCTTCGGCAGCTTCGCCCGTCCCCGCAGCACGGGGTCCACGCCCAAGAGTTCAGATCAACGAGTCGAAGAGGTGCGGCTCCCAGTGACCGAGCCAGGAGGAGGTGACGGAGGGCAGGTCCAGGCCCTCGGTGGACTCGTCGTACGGGAGGACGGAGGTGGGCGCGAACCAGCCCTCGCCGGGGTCGATCCGCAGGCGGAGGAGGCGCAGCGGGCGACGCAGCGTGACGTACATGCGCAGGTCGCCGGTGGAGGGGTGGTGGTCCTCGTAGCGGTCCTGGACGCAGCGGCAGACGGAGAGGATGTCGGTGTCGGCGAGGAGGAGGTAGCGGCTGCCCGGCCCGAGGTTCGCACAGAGGCGCCGCCGGGACTTTCTGCGCTCGCCGTAGGGGAGGTTCTGGTGGTTGTCGACGTGGAGGCCGGGGCGCTTGCCGGATTCGGGGAGGACGTGGGTGGTGGGCTCGCCGGGCGGGTCCTCGGTGTCACCGAGGGTTACGGGGTATGGGTCGCCGAGGGTGCCGACCATGGCGGCGAGGGTGTCGCGGTCGGTGACGGTGCCGGGGAGCCGGAAGAGCTCGATCAGGCCGGTGGCGGGGGTGAAGTAGCCGGGGGCGAAGCGCTCGGCGTAGCCGCCGGGGAGGGGTTCCCAGGAGGCGGGGTCGGGGACGACGGCGCCGGTCTCGTAGCCGGGCTCGAAGTAGAGGCGGCGGACGCGGCCGTAGTCGCAGCGGGCATGCAGGGCGGCGGGGCTGCGGAAGGCGATCGCGGCGGGGTGCATGGGGGTGGACTCCCTTCGTTCGTTGGTTGAATCGGGCGGTGGTGACGCTCAGTTGAGGAGAATGCGGACCCACACGCGCTTGCCCGAGCCCCGGCGGGTGATGACGCCGAAGTCGAGCGCGAGCTCACGGACCAGTTCGATGCCACGGCCGCCCTCACGGAAGCGGCGGGGGCGGCGGTCCTGGAGGGGGAGGTCGAAGCGCGGGTCCCACACTTCGAGCCGGCAGTCGCCGGTGAACTCCTGCAGGTAGAGCCGGACTTCACCGTGCCCCTGGCAGGCGTGGACGACGGCGTTGGTGACGAGCTCGGAGGCGATGAGGACGAGGTCGTCGACCTTGTCGCCCCGGTAGCCCCAGGAGTCCAACTGATCCCGGACGTACCGGCGGGCGGTACGGACCGAGGTGGAGTGGTCGGCGAGGCAGAGCTCGGAGATGCGGAAGAGAGGTGTGCTCAACGCGGACATGGGTGCCCCTTCGCTTCGACACGACGTCAGGTGCGTGTCCGTGCGGTCACGTTGAGTGTGGGGGATTTGGAATCGAATTTGCAACCCGAACGCCACCAAAGAGGAATCAAATTAGTTGATCTTGAACGCGGATAGACTGAACCCCACACCCAAGGGAGGGCAGCGTTGGGCACGGACCCGTCAGTGATCAGGAACATCCGCCTCGGCGAGGAACTACGGCAGTGGCGGCTGGAGAACAACAAGACGCTCGCCGACGTCACCGCCGGCCTGCGAGGCTGGGATCCTTCCCGGCTGAGCAAGATCGAACGAGCCCGCCTACCAGTGAGCGCAGCCGACTTGGCCACCTACCTGGACCACTGCGGGATCACCGGGGAGGACCGCGCGGAGATCGAGCGTCTGGCCACGGACGGTCCTTCGAAGCACTGGTGGGAAGACCACGACTTCGCCGACACGATCGGCGCCGCATTCGCCGAGTTCCTCGGCCTCGAAGCTGATGCGACGCACATGCTCGACTACTACCTGTCCGCCTTCCCTGGCCTGCTCCAGACCGAGGACTACGCGCGAGAGGTGATCGCCGCTGGTCTCGACGGCCTCAGCGACGACCAGAGTGAGGCCGCAGCAGAGATTCGAATCCTGCGCCAGCGGCGATTGACCGAGGATCCCCGGATCAATCTGGAGGCGTATTTCGGTGAGGTCGCGCTCCTGGTGGGCGGCGACCGCGACATTCTCGCTGGTCAGATCCGTCATGTCATGGAGGTGGGGAAGCAACCGAACGTGACCCTGCGAATGGTCCCGCTGAGTGCAGGACGCCAAGCCATCTTCTCTTCCGGCCTCACGCTGATGCACTTCTCCGGTGAAGAGAGCTTCGTCTTCGTCGAAGCCGTCGGCGGTATGCTCCCGCGTAGGTCGGGACGCCATGTGCGACGAGCCGAACGCGCTTTTGCTCGGCTGAAGCGATACTCGCTGTCGCCGGAGGACACCATCACCGCACTTGAGTACAAGTTGGAAGAGTTGACGTGATCAGCAAGCACGACCCCTACTCCCACGATCCCGCTGATGCCCAGTGGGTCAAGTCACCTTTCTCCGGCGAGTCCAACGGCAACTGCGTGATCATCGCCCGCTTCGACAACGGCGACGTATGGCTCGGCGACGACAAGAACCCCGACCGCCCCCACCTCGCCTTCGACCAGGCCGAGTGGACCGCCTTCATCCAGGCCATCGAAGCCCGCGACCCCCGCTTCACCGCCTAGCCTGACGGTGGCCCTGCTCGACATCACGAGCAGGGCCACCGGCTACCGGGAGGCAGTCATGCACGACCCGGTGAGCAGATCCGGCTGGTTTCCCCGGAGCCGGGCGTTCGATCTCGCCTTGCCGGGAACCGACTTCTGGCTGTTCGACAGCCGGATCGTGCGGTTCAGCCTGTTCACCGGCGATGGCGAGTGGGCTGATCCCCGGAGAGTGCTGACCTGGACCTCTGTGCGGGCAGCGCGCGCGTTCGGCGCCCTCGGGGCGAGCTGAGACATCCCTCACCGAAGCCACAGTCAACGATGACCTGCGTCCGTTGCGCAGCCACCTTCCCCAGTCGATGCAGCAGGTGCCTGTGGTGCTCGAACGTACGTCGGGATTCCACCGATCCAGCGAGTCCCCACAGTTGAGCTGACCAGCTTTCAGGGATCGTCGTCTCCGGCATGGAGCCATCCGAATCAGGGAATGGCTTCTTGGTGGCACCGGGCTCGTAGAGCGGTTGAGAAGGACCGGGCCATCGGCAGCAGAGCGGGAGGCGCACGTGGGAATAGTGCACGCGATCCGAATGCAGAGGCTCGTCGCGGATGCCAGGCGCGCATATGCGCAGGGGGACGTCACCTTCGAAGCGTCGATCGACATCGACCCCCGGGGCATGGCCCGGGTCAGGAACCCCATGAAGGCAATCCGCAAGGAAATTGACCTGGTCGTCCGGTCCGTCGAAGCCGTGGGCTGGGAGTGCGTGAACGTCGGCCAGTTCATGTACTCGATCACC
The DNA here is from genome assembly GCF_044546945.1 of Kitasatospora sp. NPDC053057. Taxonomy (NCBI): domain Bacteria; kingdom Bacillati; phylum Actinomycetota; class Actinomycetes; order Kitasatosporales; family Streptomycetaceae; genus Kitasatospora; species Kitasatospora sp. NPDC053057. Next base: position 33,735 of record NZ_JBITZP010000010.1, read on the forward strand.
ATGGAGTTCGTCCGCGCGGGCTGAGCTTCAGGAGGCCCTCAACATCTCACCGCGCTGGCGTGAGGACAGCGGGATGACCGCGGCCCACGTCCCCAACATCGCCTACGACCAGGCTCATCCGTCAACCCCCGCGCCACCGAGGCCGAACAGCTCGAAGCCATCCACGCGATCTTCCCGCCCCACAAGGAGGCGCTGGGCGTGCTCACCTTCGAGATCGAGAGGGTGGACACCACTTGAACCCAACCCACCGCCGCAAAGTCCTGGTGATCCGCAAGGGGAACCACTGCCATTCCCCGATCGCCGCCCTGATCACCGCCGAGCGCTCCGCAGGGGCACTCGACGTACGCTCGGCCGGTACCCGGAACTGGCAGGCGAGCGACACCCGCGCTTCGCCTCCTGAGCAACTCCGGCCCTGCCCGCCACTCGCGGGCAGGGCCGGCCCTCAGCTCATCCCCCGGACCGGCGGCTCGTCCCTCGTCCCGTCCTCCGCCACGACCGTGAACCGCTCCCGGCCCGCCGCCGACAGGTCCACCGGGTACAGCGAGGCGGTGTCGTTGACGTCCAGCTCGCGGCTCCGCCGACCGGTCGCCGCGTCGACCCGGGTCAGCTGGTCGCGGGTCATCGCCCACACCGAGGCGCCGTCCACCAGCACGCCCGTCACCTGGTCGTCCAGGCCGGCCGTCCACTGCTTACTGCCGTCCGCCAGGGAGTACGCGACCAGCCGTCCGGTGGCCGTGCGGCCCGGGTGCGTGCCGCCACTGATGCTGACGTCGCCGGGCTTCTCGCCCGGGACGATGAACAGGTCCCCGACGACCACGCCACCGAACAGCGGCCGGGCGGTGAACTCGTCGAAGGCGTGCACCCCACCGAGCATCACGTCCAAGTCGTACTCGTCACCGGACACCGGTATCGAGGCGCGCTGCTTCCCGGACCGGTCGTAGCTGAGCACCGCGTGGGTACCGCGCTCGGCCTGGGCGTCGACCCAGACCGCGAGCGGCTCGACCGACACCACCATCAGGTTCTTGAGCCCTCCCTCGGCCGGCACGGCCACCCGCGTCTGCTGCTGCCCGTCCCCGGGGGCCAGCGAGCGCAGGACCGCCGCCCCGTCGCCGCACTGCGCGGCCGTCACCACGTCCTGCTCCCCGCCCGCGACCTCCAGCGGCGTGCACCCGGCGTCGGGCGCGTTGCGCCACAGCTCCCGGCCGTCCGTCAGCCGTACCGCCCGCCAGCCGTCCGTGCCCTGCAGCACGGCCTGGGTGCCCGCCACCGCGACGAGGTCCGAATCGGCGGAGTCCCCGTCCCGAGCAGGGGCGTTCACGGTGGCCGTCCAGCCCGGCTTGCCGTCCGCGAGGTCCAGCGACGTCACCGCCGCGCAGGGCTTGCCGTGCGGCGAGTGGCCGACCAGGCCGATGCCGCCCGCTCCGATCCCCCGGCTCATCGTGCACAGGGAGTCCTCGCCCGGCGGCGTCCACTGCCAGGCGACGGACCCGCTGCCACTGCGGTACGCCACCACCCGGTCGGGCCGGACCCGCACCACCAGGCTCCCGCTGGCCCAGCTGCCGACCGCGCGGACGGTGGCCGGCCGGTCCGGCGGGGCCTTCCAGGAGTCGTTGAGGCCGTCTCCGGCGAAGCACAGGAAGATCCCCAGCCCCAGCGCGGTGCCGACGGCCACCGAGGGAAGCCCGCGCCGGGGGTGGATCAGCGCCCAGACGAAGCCGGCGCCGCAGGGCAGCAGCCCGAGGATGCTGATGGCGCCCATGAAGCCGAGGCTGGTGCCGCCGAACCCGTTCGCGGGGCCGAACATCACCGCGAGGCCCAGGCTCGCGAACATGGCCCCCAGGACCCCGCCGGAGACCACCATCCAGGTCTCCTTGCTCCTGGCGAACCTGGCGCGCCACTTCATCCGTGCCCGGACGACACTGTCCTCGGGCCGCTCGGCCATGCCGGTCTCTCCCCTGCGAAGCGCCGCCCCCGCAGTAGGGCGACGATCATCGGATCGTCGCAGAGCAGAGCAAGATCCTAAACAAAGAGCAGGGAAAACCCCTTCCTACCCTGCGCATGGGAGGCCCTGACCGGCCGGATCGCTACGAATCGCGGCCCCGCCCGCCCCTCCCGGCAGCCGCCGCCCACACCTGCCCGGCCAGAATCTCCGGAGCCAGCGCACCGTCGACCACCAGGTCGCACTGAGCCCGCAGCGGCTCGACATGGCGCTCGTGGGCGGCCCGCCGGTGCCCGACGTAGTTCCGCAGCAGCACCGCCAGCGGGAAGCCGCCCGCGACGCACTTGCGCTCGATCTTGCGCGCCAGCCGCAGGTCCGCCGGCAGGTCGACGAAGACATCGAAGCGGCCGCAGGGCCGCCTCGGGGCGACGCTGCGGGCGAACAGACCGTCCACGACCACCACCCGGAACTCCCCGAGCGCGGCGTCGACGTCGTCCGCGAGTCGCCTGCCGTCCACCGACCGCGGATCCCCCACGTCCAGCCGCGGCACCCCGGCCTCGTCCGGCGCCCACACGCCGCCGTGCCCCGGCTCGGCGTAGTAGTAGTCGTCCCCGTGCAGCACCCGCACCCGGCCCGGGCCGGCGGCTGCCGCCAGCGCCGCGGCCAACGTCGTCTTCCCCGCCCCTGCGCCCCCGGTCAACGTCACCAGCACGTCCGCCCCTCCCCCGGTCGGCATCACCGACGCGATGCCCCCACGTTCCGCCTCCCCCTGCCGAACCACCGTCCCCGCAACGGGTGCGCGGTGCGCCGGGATCGCTCCCCGGCGCGCACCGCGCACCCGCCCTCAGTCCTCAGTCCTCAAGCGCCGCGGCTACTCCCCGGCCTTCCGATGGTCGACTACGGCGTCGGGTCCGGGGCTCATGATCGTCTCGTGCCCGTTCTCCGCCCGAACGCGGTAGGGCGGGGCTCCCTTCGGCCCGAGGACCTCGACGATCTCCACCACGTGATCCTGCTGGCCGACGATCCTGCCGTGAACGACAAGACGGTCTCCCACGCTTGCGTGCATACGCGTCTCCTCCGTGTCCTGCTCCGACGATCCGGGCGGGCCGACCCCGCCCCGATCGCGGCCTACCCGATCACCGGGCGCGGCAGTCCCCTGGCGGCCGAGTCCACCCGTTCGAGTGAGTCCAACCATCGAGCCGAACGAGGCTCAACCCACCGCTCAGCCCGTCGAGCCGCCCGCCCAGCCCTGCAGACCCGGCAGCACCGCCTCGGTCACCCGGTAGAGGGTCGCGTCGTCGATCGGCTCGGAGTCCTTGCGCCAGATGCTGACCTCGAAGGTGCCGCCCGTCCCGTCCGGGTTCTTCGCCACGGCGAGGGAGTGGGCGGCGGAGCCGGTGCCGGTGGTGGACTTCCCTCCGCCGAACGGGATCGAGAACGACATCGTGGGCGACCGGTAGACCAGCGTCTTGTGGCCGAGCACGGGCACGCGCGTGATCGTCGGGTCGCCGGGCATGGCGAAGTCCTCCACGTCGACGTCCCGGTCGTCGGCGAGCTGGACGTACAGCTCGCTGAACTGCACCTCCGCCGCGCCGTAGTTGTCCTTGGTCAGGCCCGGCCCGAGGGCCGCCGACAGCCCGGGGGCTGGGCCACCAGCACCCGCTCCTTCGGCACCCCCACGAGCACCGGCAGGTCGGGGCGGTTGAGCGCGGCGCACAGCACCGGGTACTTCGGCGAGTCCTTCTCCGTCGCCGGAGCGCACTTCGCCGACCCGTCGCCGTTGTGGTCACGGTCGTTCCCGGCCAGGGCCCAGAGCCCGGCGAACAGCACCCCCACCAGCACGACCGCCGCGCCCACCCGGAGCCCCAACGGTAGGGCCGCCAGGACCCACCCAAATCGGCCTTGGCACACTTCACCCCCATGAACAGCACCACCCCCCAGCCCGACCTGGCCACCCTGCTCCTCCAGGGCGAGCAGATGATCGGCCAACTCGCCGAGGCCCACACCGCCTGGGGCCTCGGCACCGCCGACCGCTGGGGCCTCGACCAGCGCACCGGTCTGATCACCTGGACCTTCCCCGACCGCACCGCGTCCGCCCCCGCCCAGATCCTCGGGACGTGGAGCCCCAACGCGGCGTCCTGGCTCTGGGCCTGGGCCAACCGCAGCATCCTGCCCGAGCTGAGCCGCGACGCCGCCAGCGTCCGCGACTGGGCCGAGGCCCACGGCCACGCCGCGCTCGCCGAGCCCGAGGTGGAGGCGGACGAGGAGCGGGCGGCCACCCTCGCCGCGCTCGCACTCCGGGTCACCAGGGCCACCGGCTTCTACCGCGCCCCCGGTGCCACCTCGACCACCTTCATCACCTTCGGCCCGGTCACCCTCACCGCCCGGGACGGCAGCACCTCGACCTTCACCATCGAGATCGACTGACGCCGAGCCCCCCTGGGGTCCGCCCGCATGGGAGGTCGGCCCCGCCGACTTCCCATACGGACCCCGGCTCCAGAGCCGGCCACCGCCCACCCGAGGAACCCGATGCGGACCCTGCCCCAGCCCCACCCCGAGGACTTCGACCTCGCCACCGTCCTGCATGCCCTCGGCGACCCGGTCCGTCTCGAACTCGTCCGCCGCCTCGCCGAGGAGGGCGAGACCACCTGCAGCCCCGAGGGCCTCACCGTCCCGCGCTCGACCCTCTCCAACCACTGGCGGATACTCCGCGAGGCCGGCGTCGTCGCCGTCCGCAGCAGCGGCAAGACCCGCCTGGTCACCCTCCGCCGGAGCGAGCTCGACGCCCGCCTCCCGGGCCTGCTCGACGCCGTCCTGGCCGAGCTGGCGAGCCGCTGCGGGCGACCAACCATCCAGCCCGCGCGGTAGGTTGAAACAGACTGGGGCGCGGGCGCCGGAGCACGGAAGGGGCGGGGATGCGGTCAGGCGAGGTACTCGACGGGCGGTACGAACTGGTCGAACAGATCGGCGCGGGCGCCTTCGGCGCGGTCTGGAAGGCCCGCGACGCGCGCATCCGACGCCTGGTCGCCGTCAAGGTGCTGCTCCCCGGCGTCGCCGACTCCCCCAAGGACGCGGCCCGCTTCGCCCGCGAGGTGGCCACGGCCGGCGCGCTCAACCACCCGTCCATCGTCACCGTGCACGACTTCGGGCAGCACCGCACCGCCGACCGCCCGCTGTTCTTCCTGGTCATGGAACTGCTCGACGGCGCCCCGCTCAGCCGGCACCTGGCCGACGGACCGCCGCCCCTGCCCCGGGCCCTCGCCTGGGCCGCCCCGATCGCCGGGGCGCTGGCCACCGCGCACCGGGCCGGGGTCGTCCACCGGGACGTCAAGCCGGCCAACGTGATGATCCAGTCCGATGGAACGGTCAAGGTGGTCGACTTCGGCATCGCCCGCACCGGCGCCACCGACGACGGCGTCACCAGCACCAACGTGATCGTCGGCACGCCCGCCTACATGGCCCCCGAACGCTTCGAGAACCGGGGCCTGGACGCCCGCTCCGACCTCTACGCCTTCGGCTGCCTGCTGTACGAGCTCCTCACCGGCCAACCCCCGTTCCGCGGCACACTGTTCGAGCTCATTCGCCAGCACGGCGAGGTCCGGCCGGCCGCCCCCGGCACCCTCCGGCCCGGACTGCCCGCCGAACTCGACACCCTGGTGCTCGGCCTGCTCGCCAAGGACCCGGCCCACCGCCCCTCCGACGCCGACGACGTCGCCGGACGGCTGCTCCGGATCGCCGCGCCACTCCAGCCGGCCGGCCACCGGCCCACCGGCCTCGACGCCCGCTCCGCCGAAGACGACCCGTACGTGCTGGCCCGCCGCCGGGAGGCGGACGAGTTGCTCACCCGGGCTCGCGAGGAGGTCACCCGACTCCAGCAGCAGTTCGAGGCCGATGCCGCCATACTCCGCCAGCAGGCCGACCAGGACCGAGCGCAGACCAAGGCCCTCACCGAGGCCGCCGTGCAGCAGATCCTCGCCGACGCCCGGGCCCGCGCCGAGCGGCTCGAACGCGAGGCCGTCGCCCGGGCCGCCGCCATCCTGGAGCGACTCGACGAGGCCGGTCCGAAGCGGCGACTCTGGCCCAACTCCCGGCGTTCGACGTCGAATTGACGCAGCAGCAAGCTCACCGACCGTTGTACCACCCTGCTCGCTCACCCGACTCCCCTCGTCCGCCCCGCAGGCGGAAGTTCGAAGGCGGGCCCGAGGACACGGTGGCGGTGATCGGCCGGGCGACGGCGGCGGTGATCTCCCTCGCCATCCTGCTGGCCCCGGCGACCGTCACCCCCGGCGAGCAACGGCCGCCACGGGTGGGGACCGGATGGTGGGAGGTCTCCGCGAGCGCCGCCAACGTCCGGATCGACCACTTCGGCGGTGACACCGTGATCGGGCTGGCACGCTCCGGCGACCGGGTGGAGGTCGTGGACACCTGGACCTCGCCGTTCGGCGCCCGCTGGGCGAAGGTCCTGGTCAGCCGCACCCGGGTCACCGGCTGGGTCCTGTGCTCCCTCCTGACGCACCGTGACCCGCCGCCGGAACCGTAGAATCCGCCCTGTCCACCCCAGGCACCACCGCCCCCAGGAAGGACCGGCGTGTTCCGAGCGCAGCGTCCGCACACCGCACAACTCACCCCGTGGGAGGGCGACGGCCCGGTCTCCGGTGTCGCCCTGCTGCTGCCCGGCGGATTCATCCGGAGCCGGCGCGGACCGCTGCGGATCGCCGAACTCGGCCTGCGGGGACTCGCCGCCGAACTCACCGAACGCGGCCGCCCGCACGGCCTCGCGGTGCACCTGCTGCGCTACCGCTACAGCGGCTGGAACGGCGCCGACGCCGACACCGCCGTCGACACCCGCTGGGCGCTCGACGAACTCGACCGCCGTTACCCGGGCGCCCCGGTGGTGCTCATCGGCAACTCGCTCGGCGGGCGGGCCGCGTTCTGGTGCGCGGGGCACCCGAACGTCGCCGGGATCGCCGGGATCGCCCCCTGGCTGCCCAGCGGCGACCGGGTCGAACACCTCACCGGACGGCGGGTGCTGATCGTGCACGGCACGGCCGACCGCAGCGCGGCGAGCGCCGCCCAGTCCCTGGAGTACGCGCTGCGCGCCCGGCACGTCACGCCCGAGCTCGCGCGGTACGAGGTGCCCGGCGGCAGCCACTACCTGGTCCGGCAGAGCGCCGACGTCAACGCGCTGACCACGGACTTCACGCTCGCCACGCTGGGCGCCGGGGCGGCGCCGCCCACGACGGGGGCGGTCTGCACCCGGCTCCCGGCCCGGGCGTAGCGGGAGGACGGAACGGCGGCCGGTACGGCCCAACGGCCCGCACCGGCCGCACCGACGTCACTCCACCGGCACCCCGCCCACCAGGGCGATCTCCGGCTGCTCACCGTCCGCCAACAGGAAGTACCCCAGGAAGGTCGCCCCCTCCGCGCCGGCGTCGAAGCGCACCGGCACGCCGACCGGCTCGTGGAACACGTCACCGGCCGTCAGCACGGTCTCCGGCCCGCCCTCGACCTGGAAGTGCACCGTCCCGGCGACCACGCTGCCCAGCACCGGCCCGTTGTGCACGTGCCACCCGGCGGCGTAGCGGGGCGGCATGGTGATCCTCCGCACCTCCACCCGGGAGGTCGGCTTCACCGGCGACACCGGCTCGTCCAACAGCACTTCACGCCCGACGGGCAACTGATCGGGTGTCACGTTCGTGGTCTCCATGGCGGACCATTCTGCCTCCCACCCCTCACCCGCTCGCTTCCGGGCCGCCCCTGCCGATCGGCAGGACTATCGCGCGAACTCGGTGATCGCTTTATGCCGATCGGCACATGTGCGGAGGGGGTGTCGGCGATCAGTCTTGGAGTCACCGAGACGGCGGCCAACGGGGCCGCCGCAGAAGGGAGCCTCCACCATGTTCCGCACCTCCTTCCGCTCCTTCTTCCGTAGCCGCGCCGCCCGCACCGCCGCGGCCGCCCTCGCCGGGCTCGCCCTCACGGCACTCACCGCCCTCGCCCCGGCGGATGCGACCCCCTCCGCCGAGACCACCGCGATCGCCCGGGTCAGCGGATCCGCCCAGATCCACTACGCCCTCAGGCCCCATGACGAGATCTGGTTCACCATCGACGCCGAGGGGGCGCCCAACACCCACCCCGTCCCCGGCGTCCCCGGGGGCCTGCCCACCGATGCCCGCGGCACCGTCCACTTCTCCCACCGGGTGGTCGAGACCGGCGAGGTCCGTCAGGCCGATGCCGCCGTCGACTGCCTCTCCACCGGCGGCCCCGTCGCCACCCTGACCGCCGTGATCACCAAGTCCGACGCCATGACGGTAGGTCAGCGAATAGGCCTGAGCATCTACGACGCCCACGGCCACGGCAAGGACCGCCTGGGCTTCTCCTGGGGCGTGGGGAACATGGACCTGGACAAGGGCGGCAACCCCTACCAGCCCGTCGTCGGCACCTGCATGGCGATAGCCCCCTTCGCCCCGGTCACCCGCGGCGAGTTCACCGTCCACCCCGTCGAGCTGCCCACCCCGTCCGCCCCCTGACCGAGCCCGACGCACGGCCCCCGGCCGGAACCCAACGAGGTGAAGCATGACCCCCACAAACCAACATGCCCCACGGAGTGACGGAACTGATTCAGCGTCACACATGTGTTCTCCCATGCGGGCCACTCCGCGCTCGCCCGGCCCATCGACCTCGGAGACCACATGCCCATCGCCAAGCCCGCCGCCCTCGCCCTCGCCGGACTGCTCCTCGCGGCTGCATCCACGCCCGCCCTGGCCGACAGCGGGAGGCCGACCAGCGGCCCCGACAGGGCCGCCCTGAGCGCCGCCATAGCCGCCCGACCAGGCGATCCGGCCGCGGGCGTGGTCGCCCGGGTGACGGTCGACGGCCAGGCCTGGCGAGGGTCCGACGAGGACCGGGTGAGCGGGCAGCCGGTCGCGCCGAACGCCACCTTCCGGATCGGCAGCATCAACAAGACCTTCGTGGCCGCCGTGCTGCTGCAACTCGCCGCCGAGCAGCGGGTCGACCTGGACGGCACCGTCCAGCAGTACCTGCCGGGCGTCCTGCCCGACGGCACCGGGGGCAGCCCGGCCTACCAGCCGATCACCGTCCGCCAACTCCTCGACCACACCAGCGGACTGCCGCCGGTCGTGGAGGGCCCGGGGCGCGTCCCCAACAACGACCTGATCGCCCAGCGCTTCGGCGTCGAGACCTTCGAGGAGGTCGTCCAGCGCACCCTGCGGCCCGCCGGCAGCAGCCCGGACTCCTGGCCCAAGCCGGTCTTCGCGCCCGGCACCGAGCAGCAGTACAACAACTTCAACTACCGTCTCGCGGGCCTGCTCATCGAACGCGTCACCGGCCACTCGCTCAAGCAGGAGGTGACGACCCGCATCCTCGACCCCCTCCACCTGTGGCACACCGAACTGACCGACGGCGCACCCCTGATGCCCGAACCGCACCTGACCGGCTACTTCCCCGACAACTCCGGCACCCCGACCGACGTCTCCGAACAGGGCGGCAACCCCGAGTCGATGCTCTCCACCCCGGCCGACCTGGACCGCTTCCTGCGCGCCCTGCTCGACGGTGAACTCCTGCCGCCGCAGCAACTGCGCGACCTGCTCACCCTCCCCCGCGACACCTCCGGGCAGCCGGTGCCCTACCACAGCTCCGACGACTGCCAGTTGGGGCCGGACAAGGGCAAGGCCTGCTACAGCGCCGGGCTGATGGCCATCCCCCTGCAGGACGGCACGACGCTCTGGGGCAAGACCGGGCACGACCTCGGCTACTCCGACGGCGTCTTCGCCACCGCGGACTTGCGCAAGCGCCTGGTCTACGCCGTCGGCATCGGCGACGGCGCTCCGGCCCCGGCTCTCCGCCTGGCCGCCACCACCTTCGGACCCTTCGCCCGCTGAGGCCGGTCACCCAGACCGAGCCCCCTGACCCCGCGCGCTCAGCGCCCGGCCGTCGGCCCCTCGCCGACGGCCGGGCCCGCCCCGGCCGCCCCGCGCGAAATCGCATTGGCGGTCCGACATCCCTCCTGCCTATCGTCTGGGCATGACCACCCGAACCTTCCGCATCATGGTGCGCGGCGTCTTCGACGGCCTCACCGACGAGCAGCGCGCCGAACTCCTCGCCGCCGCACCCGAACACGACGTACTGCGCGCCGCCTTCACCCGCGAGGGCCACCTCAGCTACGACCTCACCGCCCGGGCCGCCTTCACCTTCCGCTTCCTCGACGAGGGCGAGGCGGAGGAGGACATCCTGGAGGCCACCGAGCGGGCCGAGCAGACGGCGCAGTCCTGGCTGGCCGATCGCGGCTACGGCTACAAGAACCTCCGCTCCCAGGCCGAGGACCTCTCCCAGGCGCCCCTCGGCAAGCGGCAGCGCCGCGCCGCCAACGCCTCCGGCTGACCGACCCCCCTCCCCCACCACCTCCTTGACGGCTCCGCCCATGGATATACTTGAGCAGTCAAGGAGGTGGCAATGACAAGCCCAGCAGACCCGACGGCCCCGACGAGCCCCACGCCCGGGCCCGGCCCCACGCCCGGCCCCACGCCCGGCCCCACGCCCGGCCCCAGCCCCAGCCCCAGCCCCAGCCCCACGACCGACTCCCGACCCGACCCGCTCGACACCGCCCTTCGCCTGGTCCGTGCCCAGACGGCCGTGGTCAAGCGCTTCGACGCGGGCCTCAGCCGCCTGCACGGCGTGAGCCTGTCCGACTTCACCCTGCTGCTGCACCTGGCCCAGGCCCCCGGCGGCCGGATGCGCCGGGTCGACCTCGCCGAGGCCCTCGGCCTCACCGCCTCCGGAGTCACCCGCGGCCTCGCCCCGCTGGAGCGGATCGGCCTGGTGACCCGCGAGGCCGCCGCCCGTGACGCCCGGGTCGCCTACGCCGCCCTGACCCCGACCGGCCGCGAACGACTGGCCGAGATGCTGCACACCGCCCGGCAGGTCGCCGCCGACCACTTCGCCTCCGACCAGTGGAGCAGCGAGGACCTCACCCAGCTGTCCGCCCTGCTCACCCGCCTCGGCGGCACCGCGCCCGAGCACCGCCACATCCCGAGGCCGTGACCGGGGCCCCACCGCACCCCACCCCACGCCCGTCCCGCCCCACGCCCTAGGCTGAACCCGCACCACGGCACACCCCGCGAAGGCACCACCATGATCCGCACTCCCGGCCCGACGCCCGGCTCGTCGCCCCTCGGCCGCCGGGTGCTGCGCCCGGGCGGCACCTTCGTCTACACCGTCCGCCACACCGGCGACGCCCACTTCGGCGCCGGCACCGGCCACGGGGACGGCATCTGGGAACACGGCGGCTTCGCCGTCCACTTCTTCCCCCGCGAGCTGGTGGACCGGCTCGCCGAGGGCTGGCACCTTGCCGAGGTCCACCCCTTCGAGGAAGGCGAACTGCCCCGCCGCCTCTGGCGCATCACCCAGGAGACCCCCCGATGACCGCCCCCGACAGCACCGGCCCCGACCTCACCGTCGACGGCACCGGCCTGCTCTGCGTCCAACTCCTGCTCCGCCTGCGCGCGCAGATCGCCCACCTCCCGGCCGGCTCGGTGGTCCACATCCACACCACCGACCCCGCCGCCCCGCTCGACCTGCCCGCCTGGTGCCACCTGACCGGCCACGAGTACCTCGGCCCGGTCCCCTCCCCGGCGCCGGACCGCGAGGTGTACGCCCTGCGCCTGACCTCGGCCCCTGTCCAGACCCGCCCCGGCCGCCCCTGGCACCCCGCCCCCACCGAAAGCACCACCGAGAGCACCCCCGAAAGCACCGCCCCGAGCACGAACTGAGCCCGCCCCACCGGAGAATCCCCGCGCGCCCACCGCCTCCCCCGGTGAAGACTGCCCCCATGCCCACCGCAGCCCCCACCCCGGAAGGCCCCCGCGCCAACCGCCTCCTCGGCCACCCGCCCGGCGCCCGCCTCCTGCTCCTCAACTGCGACGACCTCGGCCTGGACGAGTCCGTCAACCTGGCCGTCATCGAGGCGGTCCAGCAGGGCATCGCCGCCTCCTGCAGCCTGATGACCCCCTGTCGCGCCGCCCCGCACGCGCTCCGGCTCCTGCGCCGCCACCCGGAGATCCCCTTCGGTGTTCACCTCACCCTGGTCTGCGAGGCGCCGCACCTGCGCTGGGGCCCGCTCACCGCCCGCGACCAGGTGCCCTCCCTCCTCGACCCCACCGGCGAGCTGTACGCCCCCACCCCCGCCGGCCGCGCCGCACTGGCCGCCCGCGCCCGACTCGACCACGTGGAGCGCGAGTTCCGCGCCCAGGTCGACGCGGTCGCGGCGAGCGGCCTCAGCCCGACCCACCTGGACTTCCACTGCCTCGCCGACGGCGGTCGCGAGGACATCCTCGACCTCACCCTCGCCCTCGGCGCCGAGTACGGCCTGGCGGTGCGGGTCTGGCTGCCGCCCGCCCTGGCCCGGCTGCGCGAGCGCGGACTGCCCGTCGTCGACCACGGCTTCCTCGACAGCTTCGCCGTCCCGGTGGAGGACAAACCGGCCCACTACGCCCGCCTGCTCGCCGCCCTCCCACCGGGCCTGACCGAGTGGGCCGTCCACCCCGGCCTCGCCACCGGCCCGCACCCCGGCCTCTCAGGCAACGGCAGCAGCCAGGCCGACGACGGCTGGCGGGTCCGCCGCACCGATTACGAGTTCCTCGTCTCCCCCGAGGCCCGCCGCCTGCTCGCCGACCACGACATCACCGTGCTCGGCTACCGTCCGCTCCAGGAAGCCTGGCAAGCCGCCCGAGGACGGGTCACGCCGTGCTCCCCACATCGGCCGGGTGTGCCACGATGAGGAGAAAACGTAACGACCGGACTCCACAGGGAGGTTGACCACCATGGATCCGATCCTCAGTTGCCGCTGGCGCGATCAGGACGGCGAGTGGGAACTGACCGTCCGTCACAATGGTGCCGACTGGGAGCTGTTCGCGGCCGCACCGCTCTGGTCGGAATCGCTCCCCTTCGCCGGTCCGGACGAGGTCCGCCGGCTGGCCCAGGCCCTGCTCGACCTGCCCGCCGATCCGGAGCCGTACGAGTTCGAATGGGAGCTCTCCCGTACGGAGTTCGCGCGCACCGAGAAGGAGCGCACCCACTTCGCGACCTTCGCCGTCGGACTGGATCCCACCGACGACCACCGCCCGTACCTCGCCTACCAGTCCTACCACCACCTCGGCCAGGTCACCGGACTCGGCCTGGAAGTGATCTGTGAGGATCCTCCGGTCGACCACCTCCGCGCCCAGGCCCACGCCTTCCTCACCAACTGCCCCGGTCCGCCGCCCCTGTGGCCGTAGGCCCACCACGACCGACCACCCGGCCCGCCTCGGCCGACGGCCCCGCTCTCAGCCAACGACCCACCCTCGGCCGACGACCCGCCTCAGCCGACGACCCGCACCGCCCAGTCCAGCACCTCGGCCGAACTCTCCGGCGCCGCCCAGCCGTTGACCAGCGCCAACAGCACCAGGTACCGCTCCCGCCGAGGGTCCGCCATCGCCCTCAACCGCTCCGCCAACCGGGCCCGCACCGACCCGTCCACCCTGGCCGCACCCACCAGCCGGGCGTACCGCTCCAGCAGCACCTCGCCCACCCGCGCCGCCTCCGCCGAACCCGGCGCCACCCGGGCCGCAACCGCCGGCCCGGCCAACTCCCGCACCAGCACGGCCAGTCCGGGCCGAGGAACAGAGCCCGCACCGGCCGCCGCAGCCTCCCCGGCCTCGTCCGCCTCGTCCGCCGCCAGTCCGCGCAGCAGCTCACGGAATCCGGCGTCCCCGGCCAGCAGCGCCAACTCCACCCAGGCCTCGACCTGTTCGGCCGACGGCTCCTCCGGCAGCACCGGCGTCAGCGACCGGGCGACCCCTTCGAAACGACCATCCCAGGAAGCCCCCGAACCGAACACCTCGGCCAGGAACTCCCCGACCAGGCGCCCCCGTTCGCCCTCCGTCAACCGGGCCAACCTGTGCACGAGCGTCAACTCCTCTGCGGTAGCCCCGCGCGCGGCCACCGTCCGCAACACCGCCTGCCGCAGCCGCAGCACCCGGATCCGGACGTCGAGCGCCGCGGCGTGCGCCGCCGCGACCTCGGACAGCCCGCGCTCGCGCTCCAGCACCTGCCGAACCTCCGGCAGTCCGAGCCCGAGCTCGCGCAGGGTGCGCACCAGATCCAGGCGAGCGACGGCGTCCGCGCCGTACTGCCGGTGGCCGGCCGGGTTGCGGTCGGCCGGCGACACGATCCCCTGGTCCGAGTAGAACCGGACGGTCTTCACCGTCAGCCCGGTCCGCCGGGCCAGCTCGCCGATGGTGAGGAGCGGGCCGGTCGTGGGGAGCGCATCGCCGTTCATGCCCACCACCCTGCCGCCTCCCCCTACGGGAGGTGCAAGCCCGCCCTCAGGAGGTGCAAGCGGGCCCTCAGGAGGTGCGCCGCAGCAGCGCCAGGTACATCGCGTCCGTCCCGTGCAGGTGCGGCCACAGCTGCACGTCCGGCCCGTCCCCGAGCGCCGGGACGCCGGGCAGCAGCGGCCGCGCGTCGATCCACTCGACCCGGCCGCCCTCATCGCGCAGCACGTCGTCGACGACCGCCCGGGTCTCGGCGAGGTGCGGCGAGCAGGTCGCGTAGCCGACCACGCCGCCGACCCGGGTGGCCTCGATCGCCGAGCGCAGCAGGTCCCGCTGGAGCGGCCCGAAGGCCGCGACATCGGCCGGCCGGCGCCGCCAGCGCGCCTCCGGACGCCGCCGCAGCGCGCCCAGACCCGAGCACGGCACGTCGACCAGGACCCGGTCAAAGCCGCCGGAGCGCCAGGCCGGGCGCGTCCCGTCGGCCGCGATCACCGTGTACGGGCCGGGGTTGCCCTCCAGCGCCCGCGCCACCAGCCGGGCCCGGTGCGGCTGCTTCTCGCTCGCGACCAGCCCCGCGCCCCGCTCCGCGGCCAGCGCGCCGAGCAGCGCGGCCTTGCCGCCCGGTCCGGCGCAGCCGTCCAGCCAGAGCCGGTCCGGGCCGTCCAGCGGCGCCGCGGCCAGCGCCAGCGCGACCAGCTGGCTGCCCTCGTCCTGCACGCCCGCCCGGTTCTCCCGCACGGCGGTCAGCGTGCCCGGGTCGCCGCCCTCGGCGAGCCGCAGCGCGAACGGGGACCAGCGACCGGGCGTGGCCTCGGGCAGGGCGTCGGCCAGTTCGCCGACGGTGACCCGGCCGGGCCGGGCCACCAGGGTGACCTCGGGCCGCTCGTTGTCGGCCCGCAGCAGCTCCTCCATCGCGGTGCGCCCGGAGGCCTCCGGCTGCCAGCGGCCGAGCGAGTCCCAGAGCGCGGAGACCACCCAGCGCGGGTGGGAGTGCACGACCGCCAGGTGGTCCTCGGCGTCCTTGTCGTACGGCGGGGCGACCTGCTCGATCCAGCCGTCCAGGTCGTGGGCGCTGATCCGGCGCAGCACGGCGTTGACGAACTTGGCCTTGCCGTCGCCGAGCACCACCCGGGCCAGCTCGACGGTCGCCGAGACGGCCGCGTGGCTGGGGATGCGGGTGGTGAGCAGCTGGTGGGCGCCGAGCGAGAGGACGTCCAGCACCGGCGGGTCGACCTTGCTCAGCGGCCGGTCGATGCAGGCCGCGATGATCGCGTCGTAGGTGCCCTGCAGGCGCAGGGTGCCGTAGACGAGCTCGGTGGCGAGGGCGGCGTCGCGCCGGTCCATGCCCTTCTGCTCGGCCTCGCGCAGCAGGGAGGGCAGGATCAGGTTGGCGTACGCGTCGCGCTCGTCGACGGCGCGAAGGGCCCGGAACGCGACGATCCGGGCCGCGTCCTTCTTCGGCCGGCGGTGCGGACGGGGGGCGCGCTTGGCGCCGGAAGTGCCGGAGTTGCCGGGGGTACTGGAGTTGCCGGGGGTCCTGGGGGTGCTCACAAGTGCCTCAAAGTGCTGCGATGGTTATCAGAAGATCTCGAACGAACAGTAACGCCAAACCCGACGGTCAGCCCTCGGACTCCCCGGTGGAAGCCCCGAAGCGCTCCCCCGCCTCCAGCCGCGCCCCGCGCGCCCAGTCGGCCGCCCGCATCTCCTTCTTCCCCTGCGGACGCACCTCCCCCAGCTCGATGTCGTGGCTCCCGGTGCCGACCCGCACGCTGTTCTTGCCGACCATCGCCACCTCGCCCGGCGCCAGCTCGGCGGTGTCCGGCAGCAGCTTGACCGGCCCGGTGACCTTCAGCCGCTCGCCCCGGAACTCCGTCCACGCGCCCGGCGCCGGCGCGCAGCCGCGCACCACCCGGTCGATCCGCAGCGCCGGGTGGTTCCACTCGATCCGCGCGTCCTCGACGCTGATCTTCGGCGCGAGGGTGACGCCCTCGGCCGGCTGCGGCACGGCGTGCAGCGAGCCGTCCTCGATGCCGTCCATGGTGGCCACGAGCAGCCGGGCGCCCGAGAGCGAGAGCCGGGTGAGCAGTTCGCCGCTGGTGTCGCTCGGGCGGATCTCCTCGGTGATCACACCGTAGACCGGGCCGGAGTCCAGGCCCTGCTCGATCAGGAAGGTGGACGCGCCGGTGACCTCGTCGCCGGCCAGCACCGAGTGCTGGACCGGGGCCGCGCCGCGCCAGGCGGGCAGCAGCGAGAAGTGCAGGTTGACCCAGCCGCGCCTGGGGATCTCCAGGGTGCCGGGACGCAGCAGCGCACCGTAGGCGACCACCGGGCAGCAGTCCGGGGCGAGTTCGGTGAGCCGGGCGACGAAGTCCGGGTCGCTGGGCTTCGCCGGCTTGAGGACCTCGATCCCGGCCTCCTCGGCGCGCTGGGCGACGGGGCTGGCGACCAACTTGCGCCCGCGCCCGGCGGGAGCGTCGGGGCGGGTGACCACCGCGACGACCTCGTGCCGGTCGGAGGCGATCAGCGCGTCCAGGGCGGGAACGGCGACCTCGGGGGTGCCGGCGAAGACGAGACGCATCAAGTGCCTTTCTGCAAAACGAATCTGCGAAACGAAGCTGCGAACGAGGATTCGGAGAACGGACTCAGCGCGCTGCGCCGAAGGTGCTGTGCGGCGATATCTTGACGACCGGCGCCGGTCCGGCGCCCCAGTCGCTCTCCCGGATCGCCTTCAGCGCGGCCTTGCGCTGTTCCCGGTCGAGCCGGTCGATGAAGATGATGCCGTCCAGGTGGTCGGTCTCGTGCTGGATGCACCGGGCGAGCAGTTGGGTGCCCTCCAGCGTGACCGGATCGCCGTACATGTTGAAGCCCTTGGCCACCACGCCGTGGGCGCGCTTGGTGTCGTAGCGCAGCCCGGGCAGCGAGAGGCAGCCCTCCGGGCCCTCCTGCTCGTCCTCGCTGAGCGACAGGTCCGGGTTGATCAGGTGCCCGGTGACGCCGTCCACGTGATAGGTGAACACCCGCAGCGAGACGCCGAGTTGGGGCGCGGCGAGGCCGGCGCCGGGGGCGTCGAGCATGGTGTCGGTGAGGTCGCTGACCAGGTTGCGCAGTTCCTTGTCGAAGGTGGTCACCGGCTGGGCGGTGGCCCGCAGGACGGGGTCTCCGAAGAGACGGATCGGCTGGATCGCCACGGGGTACGGGCTCCTGTCCGCGAGGGCACGGGCTTTCGGGCAACGACTGGTTCACCGCAAGTCTATGCAACTCGCCCGCGCGCTCCGACGGGCCGTCCTCTGACGCCCGCACCGGCTTCTGGCAAATCCCGAGTCGCCGAGCGGCGTTACCCCGGCCCCCGCTTCGGCGTTGGTCAAGAGAGATTGACCAGGGCCGGGCGCACGGGACACCGCGCCCCGGCCGAGCTGAACCGTACGGAAGGTGGCACGTAGGCCATGGCCGAGCAGATCAACCACGACGCCCGGGCGCGGGCGAGCCTGCACCTGCTGGTGCGGGACATCGAGCGGGTGAGGCGCCAGGTCGACGCGCTGCGGACGCTCACCGCCCAGCTGGGAAACGTCTACCGACCGCGCCGCCCGAGCACCTCGGCTGGCTTCGTGGTGTACGGACGGGCGCCCGCGCCGACCGTGCGCCTGGCGCAGGAGCTGCGGGAGAGCGTGGAGACCCTGGTGGCGGCGGCGGTCGAGTTCGACCGGGCGCTGGGCTTCTCCTGGGACTCGGTGGGTTCCGCCCTCGGGGTCACCAAGCAGGCCGTGCACCGCCGCTACGGGATGCGCCGCCCGACCAGCGAGCTCCTCGCCGCCAGCGGCGCCGTCCCGGGCCCCAGCCGCCCGGACCGCTCCGAGGACCTCCCCGCCCCCACCGAACGCGGCGGCCTGGCCGCCACCGTCCCCGCGGCCCGCCAGGGCGGCCTGGACCGCACCGCCCTGGAGCGCAACGCCCTCGACCGCACTCCGATCGACCGGACCCCGATCGACCGCCCCGGCATCGAGCGCAGCGCCGTCGACCGCGGCACCGCCGACCGCCCGCAGCCCGACCGCACCGGCATCCCCCTCCGCGGCTGACCGCCCCCGCTACAACCGGGCCGTCCCGGGGCGGGGTGGCCCACTCACCCCGCCCCCGCCGACCTCAGCCGATGTCCGTCGGATCCACCCGCACCCGCACCGCCTCCGGCGTCCGCAGCGCGATCCGCGCGATCTGCGCCGCCTTGAGCGCCGCCGCCAGCGCGGCCCCCTGCCCGGGCGCCACCCGCAGCAGCGCCCGCTCCTGCTCCTCCCCCCGCAGCGCGGGCACCGGCACCGGCCCGAGCACGTCCGCGCCCTCCGGCAGCCGGATCAGGTTCAGCAGGTCGGCGACGGCCGCCGGGCTGCCGCTCACCGAGGCCATCCGCGACACCGGCGGGAAGTGCAGCTGCGCCCGCTCGTCCCGTTCCAGTCCGGCGTGCCCCAGCGGGTCCCAGCGCACCAGCGCCTGCACCGGCCGGGCCGACGGCTCGGCGACCACGACCACCGTCCCGCCCTCCGCGGACGGCCGGGACAGCGCGGCCGCCGCCAGCCAGAGCCGCAGCGTCTCCTCCCCGGCCCGCAGGTCGGGCCGGCTCAACAGCGCCCAGCCGTCCAGCAGCAGCACGGCCCCGTACCCGGCGCCACCCTCGACCACCGGCTCCGCGCCCGGGGTGGAGATCACCAGCGAGGGTTCGTCCGGCACGGTGTCCAGCACCGCGTCCCGGCCCGAGGTCCGCACCGGGATCCGCGGAAAGGCCTTGCCGAGTTCCTCCGCCGTGCGCCGGGCGCCGACCACCTGCGCCCGCAGCCGGAAGGAGCCGCACTCGGGGCAGTGCCAGTCGTTCTCCGCCTCCCCGCACCAGCCGCACCGCAGCGAGGCGTCCGCCGAGGGCGCCTCCAGCGGCCCTTCGCACCGCCGGCAGCGGGCGGGGGCGCGGCAGCGCCCGCAGGCCAGCCGGGGCACGTAGCCGCGCCGGGGCACCTGGATGAGCACCGGGTGCCCGGCCGCCAGCGACTCCCGGGCCGCCTCCCAGGCCACCGAGGGCAGCCGGGCGGCCTGGGCGGCGGCGTCCCGGTGCTGGTCCTGGTCGGTGACGGTGCGCACCCTGGGCGCGACCTGCCGGACCGTCTCCCGGTCGGCGACCAGCGGCCGCGCCCAACCGGTGCTGACCAACTGCGCGCCCTCCACGGTCACCGCGTGCCCGCCGAGCAGCACCGCCGCGCCCTCCTCGGCGGCGCGCAGCAGCGCGACCTCGCGCACGTGCGGGTGCGGGGCGCGCGGGTCGCTGTGGCTGCTGTCGCCGTCGGACCAGACCACGACCAGCCCGAGGTCGCGCACCGGCGCGAACATGGTGGCCCTGGTCCCGATCGCGGCGTGCACCGAGCCGCGGCTGACCGCGAGCCAGCGCCGGTAGCGCTCGCGCGGGCCGAGTTCGGCCTCCAGCGCCACGTGCAGCCCCGGTCCGAGCAGTTCGGTCAGCGCCTGGTCCACCCGGGCCACCGACCGCCGGTCCGGCAGCACGACCAGTGCGCCGCGCCCGCCCGCGAGCGTCGCCGCGACGGCCCGGGCGATCTCGTACGGCCAGCCGGGCCCGGGCAGCGCCGCCCACACCGCGCGCGGTGAGCCGCCGCCGGCCAGCGCGGTGAGGAAGTCGGGTCCGGCCGGGTAGCGCTGCCAGCCGCCGGGCGCCGGGGGCTGGGGGCGCGGCAGCGGGGGCGGCGAGGGCTCGGCCTCGGCCTTGGCGTGCCGGGGCGGTACGGCCAGTTGCAGCACGTCGGCCAGCGTCCCGGCGTACCGGTCGGCGACGGTTCGGCACAGCCGCAGCAGTTGCGGGGAGAGCACCGGCTCGGGCGAGAGCACCTGGGCGAGCGGGGCGAGCGGGCCCGCGAAGTCGCTCTTCTCCAGCCGGGCGACGATGAACCCGTCGTGCAGTTCCCCGCCCTCGCGCTGGCCCTTGACCACCCGCGCGCCGAAGCGCACCCGCACCCGGGCCCCGGGCTGGGCCTCCTCGGCCATGGCGGCCGGCACCTCGTAGTCGAAGAGCTTGTCGATGGTGAGCACGCCCTTGTCCACCACGACCCGGGCCACCGGCAGGTGCTCGGCCCGCTTGGCCCCGCGCCACGTCCGCGGTTTGGCCCGCTTGACCGTCTCCCGGATGAACGCCAGCTGCTCCGGCTCGGCGGCCCCGTTCTCCCCTGTGCTGCTCATCGCTCCCAGTACTACCAGGTCACACCGACACCACGCACAAAGCGGAGCGGCGCCCACCCCCGAACAGGGGCGGGCGCCGCTCCGCACGACAAACAGGTCAGTCCTGGACGGCAGCCTTCAGCTGGTCGACCCGGTCGGTGCGCTCCCAGGTGAAGTCCGGCAGCTCACGGCCGAAGTGGCCGTAGGCGGCGGTCTGGGAGTAGATCGGGCGCAGCAGGTCCAGGTCGCGGATGATCGCGGCCGGACGCAGGTCGAAGACCTCGGAGACGGCCTTCTGGATGGTGAGGACCGGCACGGTCTCGGTGCCGAAGGTCTCCACGAACAGGCCGACCGGCTCGGCCTTGCCGATCGCGTACGCGACCTGCACCTCGGCGCGGCTGGCGAGGCCGGCGGCGACGATGTTCTTCGCCACCCAGCGCATCGCGTACGCGGCCGAGCGGTCCACCTTGGACGGGTCCTTGCCCGAGAAGGCGCCGCCACCGTGGCGGGCCATGCCGCCGTAGGTGTCGATGATGATCTTGCGGCCGGTGAGGCCGGCGTCGCCCATCGGGCCGCCGATCTCGAAGCGGCCGGTCGGGTTGACCAGCAGGCGGTAGCCGTCGGTGTTCAGCTTGATGCCCTGGTCGGCCAGCGCCTTCAGCTCCGGCTCCACGACGAACTCGCGGATGTCCGGGGTGAGCAGCGACTCCAGGTCGATGTCGCTGGCGTGCTGGGTGGAGACGACCACGGTGTCGAGGCGGACGGCCTTGTCGCCGTCGTACTCGATGGTGACCTGGGTCTTGCCGTCGGGGCGCAGGTACGGGATGGTCCCGTTCTTGCGGACCTCGGTGAGGCGGTGGGAGAGGCGGTGCGCCAGGGTGATCGGCAGCGGCATCAGCTCGGGCGTCTCGTCGGACGCGTAGCCGAACATCAGGCCCTGGTCGCCGGCACCCTGCTTGTCCAGGTCGTCCTCATCGCCCTCGACCCGGGCCTCGTACGCGGTGTCGACGCCCTGCGCGATGTCGGGCGACTGGGCGCCGATGGACACCGACACACCACAGGAGGCGCCGTCGAAGCCCTTCTTGGAGCTGTCGTAGCCGATCTCCAGGATCTTGTCCCGGACGAGCTGGGCGATCGGCGCGTACGCCTTGGTGGTCACCTCGCCGGCCACGTGCACCTGGCCGGTCGTGATGAGCGTCTCCACGGCGACCCGGGAGGTCGGGTCCTCCCGCAGGAGAGCGTCAAGGATGGTGTCGCTGATCTGGTCAGCGATCTTGTCGGGGTGTCCCTCGGTCACGGACTCCGAGGTGAACAGGCGGCGAGACACAGCGCTCCCTGGGGTTGCAGCGGCTGCTGACTGAAGGCCCCCGGCGAACCGGGGGCATCCGGAAAGACTTGATTCCTGGAGTCTAACCGGCTGGTTCCGCCGAACGTCACCCGCTTCGGGAAATCGAGAACGTTCTTGAGCGGAACCAGATCAGTTCCGACCCGGTTCCAACCGCTTTGCGACCAAGTCCCAGACGACGTCCGCGAGTGCCTCCTTCGGACCCACCGGCACGGGGGTCTCGCTGCCGTCCGAGCCAAGCACCACGGCCTCGTTGACGTCCTGCCCGAAGGCCTTGCCGTTGCCGACCTCGTTGACCACCAACAGGTCGCAACCCTTGCGCGCGAGCTTGGCCCGGCCGTTGGCGAGCACGTCGTCGGTCTCCGCCGCGAAACCCACCACCAGTTGACCCGAACGGGGGCGGTGCGCCGACAGCTCGGCCAGCACGTCGGGGTTGCGGACCAGCGCGACCGGCGCCGGCTCGACCCCCTCGACCTTCTTGATCTTGCCGGTCGCGTACTCGGCGGGCCGGAAGTCCGCCACCGCCGCGGCCATCACCACGGCGTCCGCGTCCTCGGCCGCCTTCAGCGCCGCCTCACGCAGCTCCAGCGCGGTCGAGACGTGCACCACGTCCACCCCGGCCGGGTCGGGCAGCTCGGCGTTGGCCGAGATCAGGGTCACCCGCGCCCCGCGCGCAGCGGCGGTCAGCGCGAGCGCGTAGCCCTGCTTGCCGGAGGAGCGGTTGCCGAGGAAGCGCACCGGGTCCAGCGGCTCCCGGGTGCCGCCGGCCGAGACCACCACGTGCCGGCCCGCCAGGTCGGTCGGCACCGGCCCGCCGCGGCGCAGCACGGCCCGGCAGGCGTCGAAGATCGCGGCGGGCTCGGGCAGCCGCCCCTTGCCGGTGTCCTTGCCGGTGAGCCGTCCGACGGCCGGCTCCAGCACGATCACGCCCCGGCGGCGCAGCGTGGCGACGTTCTCCCGGGTGGCCGGGTGCTCCCACATCTCGGTGTGCATCGCGGGCGCCAGGACGACCGGGCAGCCGGCGGTGAGCAGGGTGTTGGTCAGCAGGTCGTCGGCGAGCCCGTGGGCGGCCTTGGCCATCAGGTCGGCGGTGGCGGGGGCGACCACCACCAGGTCGGCCTGCCGCCCGATCCGCACGTGCGGCACCTCGTGCACGTCCTCCCAGGTCTCGGTGGCGGCCGGGCGGCCGGACAGCGCGGCCCAGGTGGCCTCGCCGACGAAGTGCAGCGCCGCCGCGGTCGGCACCACGGTGACCTGGTGGCCGGACTCGGTGAACCGGCGCAGCAGCTCGCACGCCTTGTAGGCGGCGATCCCGCCGCTGACGCCGAGGACCACGCGGGGGGCGTCCGCACTCGCGCTCATGTACCGGCCTCTCTCCGCATCGGAAACCTGATCATCATCGGGAACCCGCTCACCCTACGGCTCCTCGGCCGCCACCCGCACGGTGCCCCACCTCATAGCGAACACCCACGGCAAACACCCACGGCGAACACCTACAGCAAACACCGGAGGGCCCGGCGGAAACGATTCCGCCGGGCCCTCCGGTGAAGGTACGGGACTGCCTCAGGCAGCCTCGACCGCCTCGGCGGTCAGCATGCCCGCGTTGATCTCGCGCAGCGCGATCGACAGCGGCTTCTCGTGCACGTGGGTGTCGACCAGCGGGCCGACGTACTCCAGCAGGCCCTCGCCGAGCTGGGAGTAGTACGCGTTGATCTGGCGCGCGCGCTTGGCGGCGTAGATCACGAGGCTGTACTTCGAGTCGGTGGCCTCAAGCAGCTCGTCGATCGGCGGGTTGATGATGCCCTCGGGCGCGGTCATGGAAGAGGACACGCGAAAACCTTCCGAAAGGGTGGAAAAGACTGACAGGTCAGGCTACACCGAGCAAGGCTAGCAGTTCGGCCGCTACCTGCTCGACGGAGGTGTTGACAAGGGTTGTGTCGAACTCGGGCTCGGCCGCGAGTTCGACCTTGGCAGCCTCCAGCCGCCGCTCGATCACGTCCTGCGACTCCGTGCCCCGGCCGGTCAGCCGGCGGACCAGCTCGTCCCAGCTCGGCGGGGCCAGGAAGACCAGCTGGGCCTCCGGCATCGACTCGCGCACCTGCCGGGCACCCTGCAGATCGATCTCCAGCAGGACGGGCTCGCCGCGCTCCAGCTTCTCCAGCACGGCCGCGCGCGGGGTGCCGTAGCGGTTCCCGGCGAACTCGGCCCACTCCAGCAGCTCGCCGTTGGCGACCAGCTTGTCGAACTCGTCGCTGTCGACGAAGTGGTACTGGACCCCGTTCTTCTCGCCGGGCCTCGGGTGCCGGGTGGTGGCCGACACCGAGAGCCAGACCTCGGGGTGCATCTTCCTCATATGAGCGACGACCGTGCTCTTGCCGACCCCCGAGGGGCCGGAGAGCACGGTCAGCCGCGGACGCTCACTCATGCACCGATTATCCCGGATCGCGGACGATCCCGGGACCACGGGGGCACGGTCAGGCGGCGCCACCGCCGAACTCCCGCTCCAGGGAGGCGATCTGGTTCGTGCCGAGACCGCGGACACGGCGGCTCTCGCTGATGCCGAGGCGCTCCATGATCTGCTTGGCACGGACCTTGCCGACGCCCGGAAGGGACTCCAGCAGGGCCGACACCTTCATCTTGCCGATGACGTCGTTGTCGTTCTTGCCGGCCTTGATCACCTCGTGCAGGGAGGCGCCGGAGTGCTTGAGCCGGTTCTTGACCTCGGCGCGCTCCCGGCGAGCCTCGGCGGCCTTGGCGAGCGCGGCGGTGCGCTGTTCAGGGGTAAGGGGCGGAAGAGCCACGCCGTTCACCTCAGGGTGTGGAAGGAAGGGATTGAGCTATGACTGGTTTGGTACCGGGGACACCGTCCGCAAGACGAGCCCAATGGGGAACCACAGGGCCCTGACCTGCGGGAGCTACGGGTTTCGCGGCTCGCCGATGACCTATCGCCGGACACTACCCGCATTGCGGCGCCACGTCAGGAAAAGAACACGAAAAGTCCTGGTCAGCCAAGGCCGACCAGGACTTTCCAGGGCAAAATGACCGCGATTGCGAAGCTTTGACGGGGTCGATGTGACGGCGCTCACGTCAACTCCGGTGCCGCGCCGCCGTCCTGCGGACACTGCGCACGGTCACCGAACGGCTACGGGCCGGCTACCGGCCGGATGCCTTCCGCTACTTGACGGCGTCCGCGAACTCCCCGACGAAGCGCTCCGCCGCCTCCCGCAGCGCCGGCACCGACGGACCGTGCTTGAGCACGTCCCGGCTGACGCTCGGCACCACGTTGATCACCGAGGCGCCGAACACCCGCGGCAGGTCCGCCATGGTCGCGCCCTGGGCGCCGATCCCGGGGGCCAGCAGCGGGCCGTTGATGGCCAGGTCCACGCCCGCGTCGGCCAGCGTCGCGCCGACCACCGCACCGAAGGAGCCCAGCGGCGCGGCGTCCGCGTTCTCGGCCGCCAGCTGCCGCAGCACCGACGCCGCGACCGGCTCGCCGTCCGCGCCGACGGCGCGCTGCACCTCGGCACCCTCCGGGTTGGAGGTGAGCGCCAGCGCGAACACCCCGCAGCCCTGCTCCCGGGCCAGGTCCAGGGCCGGGCGCAGCGAGCCGAAGCCCAGGTACGGACTGACCGTGACGGCGTCCGAGAACAGCGGGCTGGCGGGCGACAGGAAGGCCTCCGCGTAGGCGGCCATGGTGGAGCCGATGTCGCCGCGCTTGGCGTCCATCAGGACCAGCGCGCCGGCCGCCCGGGCCTCCTCGACGCTCTTCTCCAGCACCGCGACGCCCTTGCTGCCGAAGCGCTCGAAGAAGGCGGCCTGCGGCTTGAGCACGGCCACCCGGTCGGCCAGGGCCTCCACCACGGTGCGGCTGAAGGTCTCCAGCCCGGCGAGGTCGTCGCCGAGCCCCCAGGCGGAGAGCAGGGAGGCGTGCGGGTCGATGCCGACGCAGAGCTGGCCGCGGGTGTCGAGGGCCTGGCGCAGCCGGGCGCCGAACGGGGCGAGGGTCATATCGTCCTTTCCGAGGGTCGTGCGGGAGGTCCGGGGGGGTGCTGCGGGCGTTCCCGGGGTGGTGCGGGCGGTTCAGGAGCTGCGGACGGCGCTTCCGACGGCCGCCGCGAGGTCGCGGAAGCCTGCGGCGCGGACCCGGGCGGACAGGCCCCGGTGGATCCGGCGGCACCAGAACGGACCCTCGTAGATGAAGGCGCTGTAGCCCTGCACGAGGTCGGCACCGTGGATGATCCGCTGCCAGGCGTCCTCGGCGGTCTCCACGCCGCCGACCGAGACCAGCGTCAGCCGGCCCTCGGTACGGGCGCGCAGCCGCTGCAGCACCTCCAGGGCACGGGCCTTGAGCGGGGCGCCGGACAGGCCGCCCATGCCGATCTCCTCGACCCGCTTCGCGTCGGCCCGCAGGCCCTCGCGGCCGATCGTGGTGTTGGTGGCGATGATGCCGTCCAGGCCCAGCTCCAGGGCGAGGTCGGCGACGGCGTCGACGTCCTCGTCGGCCAGGTCGGGGGCGATCTTGACCAGCAGCGGGACGCGGTGCGCGGTGGTGCGGTCGGCGGCCTCGCGCACGGCGGCGAGCAGCGGGCGCAGGTGGTCGACGGCCTGGAGGTTGCGCAGCCCGGGGGTGTTCGGGGAGCTGACGTTGACCACCAGGTAGTCGGCGTACTTGGCCAGCCGCTCGGTCGACTTGACGTAGTCGGCGACGGCGTCGGCCTCCTCGACCACCTTGGTCTTGCCGATGTTGACGCCGATCACCGGGGTGGAGCTGGTGTGCGGGCGGGCGGCCAGCCGGGCGGCGACCCGAGCCGAGCCCTGGTTGTTGAAGCCCATCCGGTTGATCAGCGCGCGGTCCTCGACCAGGCGGAACAGCCGGGGCGTCGGGTTGCCGGGCTGGGGCTCGCCGGTGATGGTGCCGATCTCGACGTAGTCGAAGCCGAGCATCGCCAGGCCGTCGATGCCGACGCCGTTCTTGTCGAAGCCGGCCGCGAGCCCGAACGGGCCGGGCAGGTCGAGGCCGAGGGCCCGGGTCCGCAGCGCCCGGTCGCGCGGGGCGAGGACCAGCCGCACCAGGGTGCGCAGGCCGGGGACGGACGAGGCGAGCCGGATCCAGAAGAAGGCGAGGTGGTGGGCCTTCTCGGGGTCCATCTTCTTGAAGACGAGGTCGAACAGAAGCTTGTACAAGGGGGTCAACTCCCGGAACGCAGGCAGGAATTCAGTGCGCGGGCGCAGCCCGTCGAAAGAAGGGCGGTGGCGGGCGACGGGCTGGGCATGGAAGTGGGGGGCACCCGACTGGCTCCGGTGCCCCCCACTGCGGTGGTGCTACTTGCGGCCGGCGTTGATCAGCTCGGCGTGCTCCTGGAGCGACATCACTCCGACCTCGTCGCGCAGCAGCGCGTCCATGCCCTGGACCGCCGCGCCCATCGCCTGGACGGTGGTCAGGCACGGCACCCCGCGGGAGACCGCCGCGGTGCGGATCTCGTAGCCGTCGAGGCGCCCGCCGGTGCCGTACGGCGTGTTGATGATCAGGTCGACCTCGCCGTCGTGGATCAGCTGGACGATGGTCTTCTCACCGTTCGGGCCCTCGCCCTCGCTGTGCTTGCGCACCAGCGTGGACGGGATGCCGCCGCGGTGCAGCACCTCGGCGGTGCCGGCGGTGGCGAGCACCTCGAAGCCGAGGCCGACCAGCGCCCGGGCCGGGAAGACCAGGTTGCGCTTGTCCCGGTTGGCGACCGAGACGAAGACCTTGCCCTTGGTCGGCAGCGCGCCGTACGCACCGGCCTGCGCCTTGGCGTACGCCGTGCCGAAGACCTTGTCGATGCCCATGACCTCACCGGTCGAGCGCATCTCCGGGCCGAGCACGGTGTCCACACCGCGACCGTGGATGTCGCGGAAGCGGCTCCACGGCATCACGGCCTCCTTGACCGCGATCGGGGCGTCGGCCGGCAGCGTGCCGCCGTCGCCCTCGGCCGGGAGCAGGCCCTCGGCGCGCAGCTCGGCGATGGTGGCGCCGAGCGAGATCCGGGCGGCGGCCTTGGCCAGCGGCACCGCGGTCGCCTTGGAGGTGAACGGGACGGTGCGGGAGGCGCGGGGGTTGGCCTCCAGCACGTAGAGGATGTCCCCGGCCAGCGCGAACTGGATGTTGATCAGGCCGCGGACGCCGACACCGCGCGCGATGGCCTCGGTGGAGGTGCGCAGGCGCTTGATGTCGTAGCCGCCGAGGGTGATCGGGGGCAGCGCGCAGGCGGAGTCGCCGGAGTGGATGCCGGCCTCCTCGATGTGCTCCATGACGCCGCCGAGGTAGAGCTCGGTGCCGTCGTAGAGCGCGTCGACGTCGATCTCCACCGCGTCGTCGAGGAAGCGGTCGATCAGCACCGGGTGCTCGGAGATCAGACCGGCGTGCCGCTCCAGGTAGGAGGCGAGCGAGGCCTCGTCGTAGACGATCTCCATGCCGCGGCCGCCGAGCACGTAGGACGGGCGGGCGAGCACCGGGTAGCCGATCTCGTCGGCGATCGCCTTGGCCTCCGCGAAGGAGAAGGCGGTGCCGTGCTTGGGGGCGGGCAGGCCGGCGTCGCGCAGCACGCGGCCGAAGGCGCCGCGCTCCTCGGCGAGGTCGATCGCCTCCGGCTGGGTGCCGACGATCGGCACGCCGTTGTCCTTGAGCGCCTGGGCCAGGCCCAGCGGGGTCTGGCCGCCGAGCTGGACGATCACGCCGGCCAGCGGACCGGCCTGCTGCTCGGCGTGGACGATCTCCAGGACGTCCTCCAGGGTGAGCGGCTCGAAGTAGAGCCGGTCGGAGGTGTCGTAGTCGGTGGAGACGGTCTCCGGGTTGCAGTTGACCATGACGGTCTCGTACCCGGCGTCGGCCAGCGCGAAGGAGGCGTGCACGCAGGAGTAGTCGAACTCGATGCCCTGGCCGATGCGGTTCGGGCCCGAGCCGAGGATGATCACGGCGGGCTTGGTGCGCGGGGCGACCTCGCTCTCCTCGTCGTACGAGGAGTAGAAGTACGGGGTCTTGGCGGCGAACTCGGCGGCGCAGGTGTCGACGGTCTTGAACACCGGGCGGATGCCGAGCGCGTGGCGCACCTCGCGGACGACGTCCGGCTTCAGGCCGCGGATCTCGCCGATCTGCTGGTCGGAGAAGCCGTGCCGCTTGGCGTGGCGCAGCAGCTCGGGGGTGAGCTCGGCGGCCTCGGCCAGCTCGCCGGCGATCTCGTCCAGCAAGAAGAGCTGGTCGACGAACCACGGGTCGATCTTGGTGGCCTCGAACACCTCCTCCGGGGTGGCGCCGGCCCGGATGGCGTCCATCACGGTGTTGATCCGGCCGTCGGTCGGCACGGTGGCCTTGACCAGCAGCTCGGCCTTGTCACCCAGCGGGGCGGTCCAGTTGAACTGGGAGCCCTTCTTCTCCAGCGAGCGCAGCGCCTTCTGCAGCGCCTCGGGGAAGTTGCGGCCGAGGGCCATGGCCTCGCCGACGGACTTCATGGTGGTGGTCAGCGTCGCGTCGGCGCTCGGGAACTTCTCGAACGCGAACCGCGGCACCTTGACCACGACGTAATCGAGGGTCGGCTCGAAGGAGGCCGGGGTCTCCTCGGTGATGTCGTTGGGGATCTCGTCCAGGGTGTAGCCGACGGCCAGCTTGGCGGCGATCTTGGCGATCGGGAAGCCGGTGGCCTTGGAGGCGAGCGCCGAGGAGCGGGAGACGCGCGGGTTCATCTCGATGACGATGACCCGGCCGTCGTCGGGGTTGACGGCGAACTGGATGTTGCAGCCGCCGGTGTCGACGCCGACCTCGCGGATGACGGCGATGCCGATGTCGCGCAGGATCTGGTACTCGCGGTCGGTGAGCGTCATCGCCGGGGCGACGGTGATCGAGTCACCGGTGTGCACGCCCATCGGGTCGAAGTTCTCGATGGAGCAGACGACCACGACGTTGTCGTTCTTGTCGCGCATCAGCTCCAGCTCGTACTCCTTCCAGCCGAGGATGGACTCCTCCAGGAGCACCTCGGTGGTCGGCGAGAGGGCCAGGCCCTGGCCGGCGATGCGGCGCAGGTCCTCCTCGTTGTGGGCGAAGCCGGAGCCGGCGCCGCCCATGGTGAAGGAGGGGCGCACCACGACCGGGTAGCCGCCGAGCGTGTCGACGCCGGCCAGCACCTCGTCCATGGTGTGGCAGATGACCGAGCGGGCGGACTCGCCGTACCCGATCTTGGCCTTGACGGCCTCGACGACGCCCTTGAAGAGGTCGCGGTCCTCGCCCTTGTTGATCGCCACGACGTCGGCGCCGATCAGCTCGACGCCGTACTTCTCCAGCGTGCCCGCCTTGTGCAGCGAGATCGCGGTGTTGAGCGCGGTCTGGCCGCCCAGGGTCGGCAGCAGCGCGTCGGGGCGTTCCTTGGCGATGATCTTCTCGACGAACTCGGGGGTGATCGGCTCGACGTAGGTGGCGTCGGCGATCTCCGGGTCGGTCATGATCGTGGCCGGGTTGGAGTTGACCAGCACGACCCGCAGGCCTTCGGCCTTGAGGACGCGGCAGGCCTGGGTGCCGGAGTAGTCGAACTCGGCGGCCTGGCCGATGACGATCGGGCCGGACCCGATCACCAGGACGGACTTGATGTCAGTGCGCTTAGGCACGCTGGCCCTCCATGAGCTTCACGAAGCGGTCGAACAGGTAGGCGGCGTCGTGCGGGCCGGCGGCCGCTTCGGGGTGGTACTGCACGCTGAAGGCGGGCACGTCGAGCGCCTGGAGGCCCTCGACCACGTCGTCGTTGAGGCAGACGTGGGAGACCTCGACCCGCCCGTAGGGGGTGTCGCTCACCTGGTCCAGCGGTGCGTTCACGGCGAAGCCGTGGTTGTGGGCGGTCACCTCGACCTTGCCGGTGGTGCGGTCCTGCACCGGCTGGTTGATGCCGCGGTGGCCGTACTTGAGCTTGTAGGTGCCGAAGCCCAGGGCGCGGCCGAGGATCTGGTTGCCGAAGCAGATCCCGAAGAACGGGGTCTTGCGCTCCAGCACGCCCTGCGCGACGGCGACCTGGTGGTCGGCGGTGGCCGGGTCGCCCGGGCCGTTGGAGAAGAAGACGCCGTCGGGGTTGACCGCGTAGACGTCCTCCAGGGTGGAGTTGGCCGGCAGCACGTGCACCTCGATGCCGCGCTCGGCCATCCGCTGCGGGGTCATCGCCTTGATGCCGAGGTCCAGCGCGGCGACGGTGAACTTCTTCTCACCGACGGCGGGGACGACGTACGGCTCGGTGGTGGCCACCTCGGCGCACAGGTCGGCGCCCTTCATCTCGGGCGACCGCTGCACCCGGGCGAGCAGCGCGGCCGGGTCGGCCAGCGCCTCGCCGGAGAAGATGCCGCAGCGCATCGCGCCGCGCTCGCGCAGGTGGCGGGTCAGCGCGCGGGTGTCGATGCCGCTGATGCCGACGACGCCCTGGCGGGCGAGCTCCTCGTCCAGCGAGCGGCGGGAGCGCCAGTTGGACGCCACCCGGGCGGGGTCGCGCACGACGTAGCCGGCGACCCAGATCTGCTTGGACTCGTCGTCCTCGTCGTTCCAGCCGGTGTTGCCGATCTGCGGGGCGGTCATCACGACCACCTGGCGGTGGTACGACGGGTCGGTCAGGGTCTCCTGGTAGCCGGACATGCCGGTGTTGAAGACCGCCTCGCCGAAGGTCTCGCCGGTCGCGCCGTAAGCCTGGCCGCCGAAGGTCCGGCCGTCCTCCAGGACGAGCACGGCCGGGATGCGCTCCCGCCGTTGGCGCTGCGTGGTGGGGGCAGGTGCGGTCATTGCGCGGCCTCTTCCGTCTTCTTCGTCTTCGTACGTGTTGCGAGCTGGGCGATCGCCTCGACCCAGGCGGTGTGCTCATCGGGGTGGTCGGCCCGGAAGCCGGAGTCCAGTTCGGCGCCCTCGTGCGTCCAGGTGACGACGAGCAGCCCGGAGGGGACGACCTTGCCGGCGATCCCGGAGTCCGTACGGGCTCCGGTGAGGTGCTCGGCCGGGATCCAGAAGTCGACGTCGCCGGGGCGCTGCACCAGCAGGCCGTCCTCGCCGAGGGTGAGGTCGGCCCGGCTGCGGGTGCCCAGGCCGTGCGCGACGACCCGGTCGAGCCAGTTCCCGGCGGTGGTGGTGCCGTGGTAGCGCCCGCTGGTCTCCAGGATGGTCCGGCCGGCGCGGGCCGGCACGGCGGGCAGCGGCGGGATCCCGGACTGCAGGGTGCGCCGCCAGTTCCAGCCCTGGCGCATCAGCCAGTAGACCAGGCCGATGATGATCAGCAGTCCGATCGACCAGCCGATGTAGCCCGGCCAGTTGGTGACCTTCGCCTGCTCCCTGGCGAGCGTGGCGTAGTCCATCACACCAGGCCGCCCTGCTCGGCCAGCTCGCCGGCCAGCACCGTGGCGCGACCGCGCAGGAAGGTGGCGTGCACCCGTCCGGGCAGGTCCATGCCCTTGTAGGGGGTGTTGCGGCTACGAGTGGCGAAGCTCTCGGGGTTCACGGCACCACGGTACGCGGGATCGAAGAGCACCAGGTTGGCCGGCTCACCCACCGAGATCGGCCGGCCGTGGCCGGTGAGACGGCCGATCCGGGCCGGGCGGTGGGACATCCGGTCCGCGACGCCCTCCCAGTTCAGCAGGCCGGTGTCGACCATGGTCTGCTGCACGACCGACAGCGCGGTCTCCAGGCCGACCATGCCCATCGCGGCGACGGCCCACTCGCAGTCCTTGTCCTCGGCCGGGTGCGGCGCGTGGTCGGTGGCGACGGCGTCGATGGTGCCGTCGGCGAGCGCCTTGCGCAGCGCCTGGACGTCCTCTGCGGTGCGCAGCGGCGGGTTCACCTTGTACACCGGGTCGTAGGAGCGGACCATCTCGTCGGTGAGCAGCAGGTGGTGCGGGGTGACCTCGGCGGTGACGTCCCAGCCCTTGGACTTGGCCCAGCGGACGATCTCGACCGAGCCGGCCGTGGAGAGGTGGCAGACGTGCAGCCGGGAGCCGACGTGCGCGGCGAGCAGCACGTCGCGGGCGATGATCGACTCCTCCGCGACGGCCGGCCAGCCGCCGAGCCCGAGCTCGCCGGAGACCTGGCCCTCGTTCATCTGGGCGCCCTCGGTCAGCCGCGGCTCCTGGGCGTGCTGGGCGACGACGCCGTCGAAGGCCTTGACGTACTCCAGGGCGCGGCGCATCAGCACCGCGTCGTCCACGCACTTGCCGTCGTCGGAGAAGACCCGGACGTTCGCGGCGGACTCGTGCATCGCGCCGAGCTCGGCGAGCTTCTTGCCCTCCAGGCCGACGGTGACGGCGCCGACCGGCTGCACGTCGCAGTAGCCGGCCTCCTGGCCGAGCCGCCATACCTGCTCGACCACACCGGCGGTGTCGGCCACCGGGGTGGTGTTGGCCATCGCGTGCACGGCGGTGAAGCCGCCCATCGCGGCGGCCTGGGTGCCGGTGAGCACGGTCTCGGCGTCCTCGCGGCCGGGCTCGCGCAGGTGGGTGTGCAGGTCGACCAGGCCGGGCAGGGCGATCATGCCGGTGGCGTCGATCTCGATGTCCGCCTCGACCGCCAGGCCGGTGCCGATCGCCTGGATGACACCGTCGGCGAGGTGGAGGTCCTGCGGGGCGCCGCCCATGATCCTGGCGTTGCGGATCAGGTAGCTGACCATGTCGTTGGTTGGCTCACTGCGCTCGTTCACTGGGCGTTCTCCACGGAGTCGGTGCGGGGGGCGGCGTCGGCGGGGCCATCGGCGAACACGGCTCCGCCGAGCAGCAGGTAAAGAACGGCCATCCGGACGGAGACGCCGTTGGCGACCTGTTCGACCGCGGTGCAGCGCGGCGAGTCGGCGACCTCGGCGGTGATCTCCATGCCGCGGACCATCGGGCCGGGGTGCATCACGATGGCGTGCTCGGGCAGCTGGGCCATCCGGATGCCGTTCATGCCGTAGCGGCGGCTGTACTCGCGCTCGGTCGGGAAGAACGCGGCGTTCATCCGCTCGCGCTGCACCCGCAGCATCATCAGGGCGTCGGTCTTGGGCAGCACGCTGTCCAGGTCGTAGCTGACCTCGCAGGGCCACCCGGCTGCGCCGGTATCGGAGTTGGGTTCGATCCCGATCGGCAGCAGGGTCGGCGGGGCGACGAAGGTCACCTGGGCGCCGAGGGTGGTCAGCAGGTGCACGTTGGAGCGGGCGACCCGGCTGTGCAGGACGTCGCCGACGATCGTCACCCGGCGGCCGGCCAGGTCGTTGCCCAGCCCGGTGTTGAGGTGGCGGCGCATGGTGAAGGCGTCGAGCAGCGCCTGGGTGGGGTGCTCGTGGGTGCCGTCACCGGCGTTGATCACACTGCCGTGCAGCCAGTCGGACTGGGCCAGCCGGGCCGGCGCGCCCGAGGCGTGGTGGCGGATGACGACCGCGTCGGCCCCCATCGCCTGCAGGGTCAGCGCGGTGTCCTTGAGGCTCTCGCCCTTGGAGACCGACGAGCCCTTGGCGGAGAAGTTGATGACGTCCGCGGACAGCCGCTTCTCGGCGACCTCGAAGGAGGTCTTGGTGCGGGTGGAGTCCTCGAAGAACAGGTTGACGACGGTGCGGCCGCGCAGCGTGGGCAGCTTCTTGACGGCCCGGCCGGAGAGCTGGGCCAGCTCCTCGGCGGTGTCCAGGATCAGCAGCGCGTCGTCGCGGCTGAGATCGGCGGCGGAGACGAGGTGGCGCTTCACGCGGGTTACTCCGGGAGGTGCGGTTCGGTGGGCTGGGAGGCCAGGGCCTGCGAGCTGCGGGCGGTGTAGTCGCGGTCGCCGACCAGGACGGCGTCCAGGCCGTCGGTGTCGGCGAGGCGGACCTGCACGGCCTCGCGCAGCGAGGTGGGGAGGTTCTTGCCCACGTAGTCGGCCCGGATCGGCAGCTCGCGGTGGCCGCGGTCGACCAGGACGGCGAGCTGCACGGCGCGCGGTCGGCCGATGTCGTTCAGCGCGTCGAGCGCGGCGCGGATGGTGCGGCCGGAGAAGAGCACGTCGTCGACGAGGATGACGAGCTTGCCGTCGATGCCGCCGGGCGGGATCTCGGTGTGCTCCAGGGCGCGGGCGGGCTTCAGCCGCAGGTCGTCCCGGTACATGGTGATGTCCAGGGTGCCCAGCGGGATCTCGGTCCCGGTGATCTGGGCCAGCCGGCCGTGCAGGCGGCGGGCGAGGTGGACGCCCCTGGTGTGGATGCCGAGCAGCACGACGTCCTCCGCGCCCTTGGCGCGCTCGACGATCTCGTGCGCTATCCGGGTGATGACCCGGGCGATGTCCGTGCCGTCCAGCACCTGGTGCGGCGGCCGCGGCGTCGGTTCCTGGTGTGTGGTCATGCCGAAGCGGACCTCCTTCCCCGCCTCACGGGACGGGCCTTAAAGGATGTCTGGGAATCTGCCCCCGCCGACCGGGCGTGGGCTTCGGGCCATCCTACCAGCGCCCCGGAGTGGCAAATGGACCTCCACCATTCCGCTTCGCCGGGTTAACGCACCGGACGCGCCGACGATGCGGGCCATTCGCACGACTGCCCCATTCGGCTTGACGCAACTACCTTACTCTACGTAACCTCACAGTGAGTTACGAGACGGGCGTCGAACCCACGGGTAACGACGCCGGCGCAATCGCCCGTGACCCACCACTGAACGCGAAGCAATCTCGTCCGGGGAGATCAATGTCCAGCGACTACGCGAAGCAGCTCGGAGGCAAGCTCCGAGCGATCCGCACTCAGCAGGGGCTCTCCCTGCACGGTGTCGAGGAGAAGTCCCAGGGGCGCTGGAAGGCAGTCGTCGTCGGCTCGTACGAGCGCGGCGACCGTGCGGTCACCGTGCAGCGGCTGGCCGAGCTCGCCGAGTTCTACGGCGTACCGGTGCAGGAGCTCCTGCCCGGCGGCACCCCGGGCGGCGCGGCAGAGCCGCCGCCGCGCCTGGTCCTCGACCTGGAGAGACTGACCCAGGTCCCGTCCGAGAAGGCCGGCCCGCTGCAGCGCTACGCGGCGACCATCCAGAGCCAGCGCGGCGACTACAACGGCAAGGTCCTCTCGATCCGCCAGGACGACCTGCGCACTCTGGCCGTGATCTACGACCAGTCGCCGTCGATCCTGACCGAGCAGCTGATCTCCTGGGGCGTGCTCAACCCCGACGCGCGCCGTGCGGTGCGCGAGGAGGACGCGAGCTGAGGCTCGCCGACCAGCGGTAGCAGGCAGAAACGTCACGGCGCGGTCCCCGGAATCCGGGGCCGCGCCGCGGCATGTCCCCAGCCGGCCGGGTTCAGCAGACCGTCCCCAGGCTGTAGCCCGGCTGCGCCGCCACCCCGTCCAGTCGCACCGGACGGGCGGCCGGCGCCCAGTCCGGGCCGCTGCTCGACCAGGCCCAGGCGGTCGGCAGGAAGCATGCATCAGCGGCTCCGCCGCGGGTCTCGTCAGCGGCTCCGCCGCGGGCCCCGCACGACGCCGCCGAGCCCTGGGAGCCGTGCAGCACCGCGACGCCCGGCAGCTCCAGCGCCAGCCCGGCGCACAGCACCGCGCAGATCAGCTCCAGCTCCTCGTCGTTGATCCGCACCACCCCGTCCTCCCACTGCAGCACCCGGGCCGCCGCGGTCAGCCGCCCGCCCGGCGCGTCCACCCGCAGCCGCAGCTCGTACACCCCGGCGCCCGCGCCGACCAGCATCCGGCGGAACACCTCGCCCCCGCGCTGGTAGGCGGCGCGCACCCAGCGCGCGTGCTCCTCGTCCGCCTCCGCCGGGCCCGCGCCCCCGAGCAGCCCGCCCTCCAGCAGCAGGTCGGCGTGGCAGAGCGTCAGCCCGTTCTCCCGGGCCCGGACCAGCCGCGGCACGAAGTCCCCGGCCAGCTCCTCGCCCTGATAGGCCAGCAGCTGGGTCTGCAGCGGCGGGTTGACGAGGTAGCGGTCGCGGGCGGCGGGCTCGGCCGGGTCCAGGCCGTGCAGCAGGCAGAACTCCTCGAAGTCCTGCGGGTGGAACATCCGGGCCCGGACGGTCTCGAAGCGCTCCAGCGCGTCGGCCAGCAGCTCGGCGGTGTCGGCCAGGTAGCGCTCGTAGTCGGGGGCGTCGCTGACCCCCCAGGTGCGGGCCCGCGCGAAGTCCGCGGCAGTGGCGAGCACCCCGATGACGAACGCCTGCTCGGCCCCCTCGTCCCGCCGCGGCCGGTGCGGCGCCCGCAGCGCGGGGCGCAGGCCGCCGGCGGTGCAGTCGGAGTTGCGGCGGGCGCGGCCCTTGCGGCTGGTCATCGGAGGCTCCTGGCGTCGGCGGGCGGCCGTCGGGCGGTGACGGTCAGCGGCGGGGCTCGCCGCTGACCGTGTTACTCCCCAGTTCCGCGCGCCACACACGTACGGCGTGTCACAGGAATGTAACCACCGGTAATAGCACCGCGAGGCGGGCTCAGGCGGAGCGCGGCGCCCGGGCCAGCTGACGGGACTGCGCGACCAGGCGGCCGGCCTCGTCCCAGATCTCGGCGTCCTCCTCGAAGTAGCCGCCGGCCAGGTTGCGGGTGGCGTGGACGACCCGCAGCCAGCCCGGGGCCGGCTTGGCCCGCAGGTGGACGGTCAGCTCGATGGTCGGGGCCCAGCCGGGCAGGCCGAGGTCGAAGGTGACCGGCGGCAGCGCGTCGGCGACCAGCAGGAGCAGCAGCGGGTCGGGCTCGCGGCCGTCGGCGAGCCGGAACCAGCCCTGGATCCGGCCCTGCCCGGAGGGCTGCCCGAGCGCCCAGCCGACGGTGGCCGGGTCGAGCCGCAGGTCGAAGCGCTCCAGCAGGGCGGCCTGCTCGACCAGCTGCTTGGGCGCGTGCTCGACGCCGATGCACTGGTCCGGCGGCGGCAGCTGCGGCGGGGTGGCGCTGGTGCGCACCTCGCCGTCGGCGGTGTCGAGGTCGCCGTGGCTGGCCACCACGCGCAGGCGTTCGACGCCGCCCTGGCTGAGCGAGGCGGTGCCGGTGGACAGGCCGCGGCCGGTGCGCAGCACCTCGGTGCGGACGGTGGCCGGGCCGGGGGTGGAGGCGGACAGGTAGTAACCGCTGATCGACACCGGGTGGGGGTGCTGCCCGTGCTCCAGCGACAGCGCGTGTCCGGCCACGGCGAGCAGCAGCCCGCCGTTGACCCCGCCGCCGATCTGCCAGCCGGCGCCGAGCTCGGCCTCGTAGCGGCCGGCCTCCTCGGGGTGTCTGGTCAGGGCGATGCCCTGGTCGAACTCGCTGCGGGTCGCGGTGGTCATGGGGGTGCCCTGCCCTTCAAGTTACTGGCGAGTAGGGCCCCACACTACGCCTGCCCCGTGAAACGCGAAACGGCCGTCGGATCCGAGATTCTCGGATCCGACGGCCGTCCGCGGGATGTCACCGTTACCGGCGGATGCTCGGCTTCAGCTCCAGGAAGCGGGCGAGCATGCCGTTGACGAAGGCCGGGGAGTCGTCCGTGGAGAACTCCTTGGCGATCTCGACGGACTCGTCCAGGACGACCGCGTCCGGGACGCCGTCCTCCCAGATCAGCTCGTACGCGCCGAGCCGCAGGACGTTGCGGTCCACGATCGGCATCCGGTCGAGGGTCCAGCCCACCGCGTACTGCTCGATGAGGTCGTCGATGCGACGGGCGTGCTGGACGTACCCCTCGATCAGCTCCATCGTGTACTCGCCGACCTGCGGGGTGCCCTCGTCGGGCTTCGGCTCGCGAGCGCGGGCCACCCAGTCGGCGAGGACCTGCTGCGGGTCGACCCCGCGGTGGTCGGCCTCGAAGAGGATCTGGAAGGCCCGGGTACGGGCCTTGCTACGTGCGGCCGACACGGACTTACTTCACCCGGCCGAGGTAGCTGCCGTCGCGGGTGTCGACCTTGACCTTCTCACCGGTGGTGATGAAGAGCGGCACCTGGATCTCGGCGCCGGTCTCCAGGGTCGCCGGCTTGGTGCCACCGGTGGAGCGGTCGCCCTGCACGCCCGGCTCGGTCTCGGCGATCGTCAGCTCGACGGAGGTCGGGAGCTCGATGTAGAGCACCGCACCCTCGTTGGTGGCGACCAGGGCCTCGAAGCCCTCCAGCAGGTAGTTGGCGGCGTCACCGACGACGGCCGGCTCGATGGTGAGCTGGTCGTAGGTGTCCATGTCCATGAACACGAAGTTCTCGCCGTCCTTGTACGAGAACTGCATGCCGCGCTTGTCGACGTTGGCGGTCTCGACCTTGGTGCCGGCGTTGAAGGTCTTGTCGACGACCTTGCCCGTCAGGACCTCCTTGAGCTTCGTACGCACGAAGGCCGGGCCCTTGCCGGGCTTGACGTGCTGGAACTCGACGACGGACCAGAGCTTGCCGCCCTCCAGCTTGAGGACCATGCCGTTCTTGAGATCGTTCGTGGAAGCCACGGGCGCACTTACTCCTGGATATAGCTGTCAAGGAACCAAGGGTTCGCGTCCTGCCGCCGACGGCCCCGGGGGCCGCCGTCACAGGGCGAGGAGCTCCTTGGTGGTGATGGTGAGCAGCTCGGGCCCGCCCTCTTCGAGGGGGCGCACGACGAGCGTGTCCTCGATCCGGACCCCGCCCTTGCCCGGGAGGTGGACCCCCGGACCGACGGTGACCGGTACGCGGCTGTCCAGTTTACCCATGTCCGACGGACCGAGGCGCGGCGCCTCCCGGATCTCCAGCCCGATGCCGTGGCCCACCGGGTGCGGCGAGGTCTCGGTGTGGCCGGCCGCCTCCAGGACCTGCCGGGCGACCCGGTCGGGTACGCACTGCTCGACGCCCGGCCCGAGCGCCTCCCGACCGGCCCGCTGGGCGCGGAAGACCAGCCGGTGCAGCTCGACCTGCCAGGGCGCGGGAGCGGCGCCGATCACGAAGGTCCGGGCGGTCGAGACGCGGTAGCCGCGGTACTGGGCGCCCATCACCACGGTGAGGAAGTCGCCCTCCTCCACCCGGCGGTCGGTGGGCTGGTGGGCGGGCCGGCCGGAGTGGTTGCCGGTGCCGACCGAGACCGGGAACGCCGCCCGGTCGGCGCCGTGGTCGATCATCCGGCGCTCCAGCTCCATCGCCAGGTGCCGTTCGGTGCGGCCGACCAGGATCGACTCCAGCAGCTCGCCGAGCGCCTGGTCGGCGATCTCGGCGGCGATCCGCAGGTCGGCGATCTCGTGCTCGTCCTTCACCACCCGCAGCCGCTCCACCACCTGGCCGAGGTCCGCCAGCCGGGCCCCCTCCACCAGGTCCGCCACCGCGCGGTGCCGGGTGACGGTCAGGTCGTGCTCCTCCACCGCGAGGTCCCGCACCCCCAGCCGCCCGGCCGCGGCGGCCGCGGCCAGCGCGGTGTCCGCCCCGGCCGACACCGGCGCCTGGGTGACCTCCGTGTCGATCAGGTGCTCCCCCGAATCGTCGGGCGGCAGGTCGTCGGGCAGCGACAGCAGCGCCCGCTCCCGGGTCAGCAGCAGCGTCGCCCCACAGGGCGCGCAGCCCGTCAGATACCGCACGTTCGCCGCCCGGGTGATCAGCGCCGCATCGGCCCCGGCCGCACTGCAGTACTCCCTCACCCGCTCCCGCCGACCCACGTACGCATCCGCCATGCGTCGAGCCTACGAACCCCCGGCCCGAACCGCCCGCCGAGCACCCCCGACTCAGCGCGGCGGCGGGACGGGCCGGGCTCGCCGTCGCGGGCTCGCCGGCGCGGGCACGGTGCTGCTCGCCGCGGCGTGACCGCCGGTCGTCACCCCTGCCCGGTGGGCGTCCAGCGCTTCTCGACGCCCGCCAGCTTCCAGTACGCGATGGCGATCGCCCACACCACCACGAACAGGCCCGCGATCGCGTAGCCGACGTTGTCCAGCGAGATGTCCGCGATGAACCCGGTCACCGGGTCGGTCAGGTCGAGCTTCTCGTGCAGCACGCCGACCAGCTCGATGGTGCCGATGATGAAGGCCACCGCGATCGACAGCCCGGTGATGGTCAGGTTGTAGTAGACCTTGCGCACCGGGTTGGAGAACGCCCATTGGTACGCGAAGTTCATGAACGTCCCGTCCAGGGTGTCGAACAGGCTCATCCCGGCCGCGAACAGCAGCGGCAGGCAGACGATCGCGTACCAGGGCAGCCCGGCCGCCGCGCCCGAACCGGCCATCACCATCAGGGTGACCTCGGTCGCGGTGTCGAAGCCCAGGCCCAGCACCATGCCGACCGGGAACATCTGCCCGGGCCGGGTGATCGAGCGGGTCGCCCGGTTCAGGATCCGGGCCATGAAGCCGCGCGAGTTGAGGTGCTCCTCCAGCTCCGCCTCGTCGTACCGCCCGGCCCGCATCGAGCGGAACACCTTGAGGATGCCGAGCAGCGCCGCCAGGTTGAGCGCGCCGATCAGGTAGAGGAAGGCGCCGGAGGCCGTGGTGCCGACCACCCCGAGCCACTTGTGGGTGGCCGAGTCGTCGTCCATCAGCGTGTTCGCCAGCTGGGCGCCGCCCGCCACCAGGGCGGCCATCAGGACCACCATCGAGGAGTGGCCGAGCGCGAACCAGAAGCCCACCGAGACCGGCCGCTTGCCGTCCGCCATCAGCTTGCGGGTGGTGTTGTCGATCACCGCGATGTGGTCGGCGTCGAAGGCGTGCCGCATGCCCAGGGTGTACGCGGTGATGCCGAGGCCGACCCCGAAGACCTGGGTGCCGACGGCGTAGTTCCGCGGGGCGACCAGGAAGACGAGCGTCCCGAACGCCACCACGTGCATGGCCAGGATCACCCCCATCAGCCCGGCGGTACGGATGGTGTCCTCGCGCTTCCACCGGAAGGCGGGCAGGACGGAGGGGGCCGCCTCGACGGGAGTGGCGGTTTCGGGCAGGGTCATCTTCGGATCACGCTCCAGCACCTCGTGGAATGACTTCGTGAGATGCCGTGGCCGGTCTCCTGGCTTACGGGGCTTCCGGACCCGCCTTCCCAGGCGCACGAGGCGCCCAGTGGCACGTGGGTTCGGACAACTCTCCCCCGATCACAGTGGCGAGGGCCGCTCCGGACTGGGACCTGCTGAGGGTCCGTCACCGGTCTTCCCGAGCACCACGGCGGGGAACACCGTAGGGGCAGAACACCACCCTCGCAAGGTTGCGCACCTGTGCAGGTGTCCAGGATCACAGGTCGTGAGCTGCCAGAATGTCCGCATGCATCTCGTACCGGCCGACCGCGCGGGCCACCGCACCATCGACGGCCACCGGGTCTGCGAAGCCATCGCCGCCATCGGTGACACCGAGCACGTCCGCTCCTGGGCCGAGCGGTTCTCCCTGGTCGCCGACCCCGGACGGCTCGCCCTGCTGCTCGCCCTCCACCGGGCCGGCCCGCTCGCCGTCAGCGACCTGGCCGTGGCCACCGGCATGCGCGACCCCGCCGTCTCCCAGGCGCTGCGACTGCTCCGCACCGCGGGCGTGGTCACCGGCGACAAGGACGGACGCGTGGTGCGCTACCGGCTCGTGGACGACGGCATGCGCCCCCTCCTCGACGAGTGCGCCGCCGCCGACCACGAGGAGCCGACCGCGGCCACGGGCTGACCGACACTCGGGGCCGCCCGTCTGCCCCTGAACGGCCGCCACGACCCGGCCGGATGAGTACGATCACGATGTGCCGTCCCACCCCCACGTCTGGCCCGCCGACCGCTGGAACACCCGCCCGGTCAAGGCCCGCGTGCTGGCGGTCGCCCGCACCCTCACCTCGGCGACCAGGGTCCTGGACGTCCTCACCCTGCTGAACCCGGACGGCATCGAGCGGTACTTCACCGTCAACCCCGGCTCCGCCTTCGCCGACCGCGCCCTGGACGACTTCCTCCACGGCCTGCCCGGCTACACCGTGCTGGACTGGGAGGACGCCGTCCGGCGCCGCTTCGACCTGGCCGTCGCCTGCGCCGTCCATGCCTCCATGCACCGCCTGGACGCCCACCTGGTCGTGCTGCCGCACGGCGCCGGCTACAACCGCCTGGTCCCCGAGTCCACCGGCGACACGGTCAGCGCCGCCGGTCTCTCCCGCCACGAACTCACCTACCACGGGCGGGTGTTCGTCGACGTCCTCGGCCTCTCCCACCCCGAGCAGCTGGACCGGCTGCGGGTCTCCTGCCCCGAGGCACTGGACGTCGCCCAGGTCGTCGGCGACCCGTGCTTCGACCGGATCCTGCGCAGCGAACGCTCCCGCGACGGCTACCGGGCCGCGCTCGGCGCCGTCGACGGCCGCCGGCTCGTCGTCGTCAACTCCACCTGGAGCGAGCACTCGTTATTCGGCCGCCACCCCGACCTGCCCCAACGGCTGGTCCGGCGCCTGCCCGCCGACGAGTACACCGTCGCCGTCGTGCTCCACCCCAACGTGTGGAGCCGGCACGACCCCGAAGCCCTGCTCGACGACGCCCGCCGGATGGGCCTGCGCCTCATCCCGCCCCACCGGGGCTGGCAGGCCGCGCTCGTCGCCGCCGACTGCCTGATCGGCGACCACGGCTCGGTCTCCGTCTACGGCGCCGCCCTGGAACGCCGCACCCTGCTCGTCGCCACCGGCGCCGCCGAACTCGACCCGCGCTCCCCCAGCTACGCCTTCGGCCAGCACGCACCCGCGCTCGACCCCGACGGCGACCTCGCCGCCCAGCTCGAACTCGCCCTCGCCCGGGACCCGGCCGACCTGAGCGACCTCACCGACCGCTCGCTCGCCCACCGCGGCCGATCCGCCCGGGTGCTGCGCCCGCTGCTCTACTCCTTCCTCGACGGCCTGGACGAACCCGCCGACGAACCGGTCCTGCCGCCCTACCCCAAGCCCGCGCCCCGCCCGACCGGTGACGGGCCCACCGCGTACGACGTCGAGGGCAAGAGCGAGGGCACCGAGGTCAGCCTGCGGCGCTACCCGTTCCACCCGGACGACCACACCCCGCGCGGTTTCCACGCCCTCACCGACGACCACCCCGGCGACGCCCTGCGCTACACGGCCGAGGTCCTCGCCCGGACCGAGCCGCACGCCGAACGCCCCGCCGTCCGCTGGCTCGCCGACACCTCCCTCGAACTGCCCGGCCTCGCCGTAGCGGTGGCCGCCCTCGGCCCGGCCCGCCACCTGCTCCGGCTGCACAGCGGCCTGCTCCTCGAAGCCCGCGCCGAACGGGACTTCGGCTGCCCCGACCCCAGCCTCGACCCGCTCCTGCTCGGCTCCGCCGTGGCCTGCTGGCTCGCCGACGGCGGCGACCCGGCGGGCCTGCCCGACCACGGACTCACCGTCCGCACCGGCGAGCACCGCACCCGGGTCTCGTTCCTCGCCGGGCCCTAGCGGAGCCCCTGGCCTCGCAGCCCCGCAGCTCCCTAGCCCCGCAGCTCCCGCAGCCGCGCCCGGCTGCGCTCGGCCAGCTCG
Source organism: Kitasatospora sp. NPDC053057 (assembly GCF_044546945.1). Taxonomy (NCBI): domain Bacteria; kingdom Bacillati; phylum Actinomycetota; class Actinomycetes; order Kitasatosporales; family Streptomycetaceae; genus Kitasatospora; species Kitasatospora sp. NPDC053057. Next base: position 77,837 of record NZ_JBITZP010000010.1, read on the forward strand.
GCGTCGTCCAGCTGCTCGGCGAGAGCGACCAGCAGGGTGTGCGCCTGGGCCTCCTTGGCGTACTGCTTGCGGGCCCTGGCCCGCTCGACGCAGGTGCCGGCGTGCTCGACCGCGAGGGCGAGCTGCCCGAGGGCCCGGTGGGCCCGGGCGTGCACCAGCGGCAGCTTCATCAGCATGTCGTGGTCCTCGGTGGCCGCGGCCCGGGCGGTGGCCTCGGCCAGCACGGCCAGCGCGTCGTCCGGGCGGCCGTCGGCGATCAGCGCCTGCGCCAGGTTGTAGCTCTGCACGATCTCGCCGTGCGCGTCGCCCTCGTTGGCCTCCCGGGCCAGCGTGAACTTCTCGACCGCGTCCCCCGGACGGCCGTCGGCCAGGCACAGCAGGCCGTCCGTCTCGTACAGCACGCCCACCACCCGGCGGTCGGCCACCAGCGGCACCTGCTCCTCGGCGAGCGCCAACTGCTCGGCGGCCAGCGGGAAGTCCTCCCGCTCGTAGTGGGCCCGAGCCAGCTGGTTGTGCATCCGGACCACCGCGTCCGGATTGTTGGCCCACCGGGCCGACTCGATCCCGACCTCGTGGGTGGCGATCCAGTCCGAGTACAGCTTGCGGCTGTGGTACAGCGGCCACAGCGACTCGCACAGCCGCCACACCTCGTCGTGCCACTGCCGCTCGGCCGCCGCCTCCACCACCGCGCGCAGGTCGGCCCGTTCGGCGTGGAGCCACTCCAGCGCGGCCGCCCCGGAGGGGAACCCGGGCAGGCCCTCGCCGCTCGGCTCCTGCAGGCGCAGTCGCGGGCCCATCGCACGGTCCGCCAGCGAGGCCCTGCCCCGGTAGTACGCCACCACCTGGGCCAACAGCCCGCCCCGGCCCGGCAGTTCCCGGGCGCAGGCGTAGGCGTGGGTCCGCACCACGTCATGGGCCTGGAAGCGTTCGCCCGGCCCCTGGTCGACGACCACGTCCAGCAGGTGCGCGGCGCACAGCTCGTCCAGGGCCTCCTCCGCCCGCTCGACGCCCGCCGCTTCGGCCAGTTCGGCCGACACGAAGGGCCCCGGGTGCACGCCGATCAGCCGGTAGAGCGACCGGCCGTGCGGCGAGAGCCGCTCGTACACCGGGTCGTAGGTCTCGTGGAGGTTCCCCTCCTCGTTGTTCAGGATGGCCAACCTTCCTTCCTGGTGGGACAGTTCCGCCACCACCTGGCCGACGGACAGGCGGCCCCGGCCCAGCAGCTGGCTCCCGACGGCGTTCAACGCGAGCGGCAGTCCCTGGCACCGCTCCACCAGCGCCGCGACCTCCGTGTCGGTGCCGCGCCCGGCGCTCAGCCAGCCCCGGACGAGTGCCGCGCCGGCCGCCGCGCTCAGCCGGTCCAGCTGCAGCACCTGGGCACCGTCCATCCGCAGCGCGTCCAGCCGCCGCCGGCCGGCCGCCACCACCAGCCCGCTGGACGGCAGCAGGGCGCGGACCTCGGCGGCGTGCTCGACGTTGTCCAGGAAGACCAGGCAGCGCTGATCCGCGGTGATGGTGCGGAACTCCCCGAACCGCTCCGCCTCCACGTCCGGAGGCCGGACCCCGAGGGCGCGCAGGAAGCCCTCCAGCACCCCGGCGAGGTCCACCGCGGACCGGTGCCGGTAGGCCTTGAGGTCGGCGTACAGCACGCCGCCCGGGAAGTGCGCCGCCTGCTCGGTGGCGAACTTCGCCACCAGCTCGGTCTTGCCGACGCCGCCCAGGCCGGTGAACACGACGATCGCCGGTCCGCCCCGGTCGGACTCGGCCAACGCGGCCGTGAGCGCCGCGAGTTCGCGCTCACGGTTGACGAAGCTCGCCCGCGGCGGACGCACCTGGTGCGGGCTCCGGTGCTTCGGCGGCAGGTGGACCGTGACGTTCTGCCCCTGGATCACGTGCCCGTGCACCGTGCCCGACATGCTGTTGGACACCTCGTAGCCGTCCACCCGTCCGCTCCCTCCGACCGGCCCGGGCCCCAGCCTACGGCGTGGGGCCACCCCCGGGGCTGAATCCGTCTCAGGCCGCCTGGCAGGTCGGGCACCAGAACAGGTTGCGCGCCGCGTGCTCCTCCGTCCGCACGTCGGTGCCGCAGACCAGGCAGGGCATCGCGGCGCGGCGGTAGACGTACACCTCGCCGCCGTGGTCGTCCACCCGGGGCGGGCGGCCCATCGCCTCGGGGGTGTGCTCGGGTCGGACGGTGTCGATCCGGCCGGCGGCGACGCCCTCGTGCATCAGGGCGACCAGGTCGGCCCAGATCGCGTCCCACTCGCGGCGGGTGAGGTCGCGGCCGGCCCGGTGCGGGTTGATGTGGTGGCGGAACAGCACCTCGGCGCGGTAGACGTTGCCGACCCCGGCCAGCACCTTCTGGTCCATCAGCAGCGCGGCTACGGTCGTCCGGCTGCCGGATATCCGGCGCCAGGCGGCCTCCGGGTCGGCGTCGGCGCGCAGCGGGTCGGGGCCGAGGCGGGCGGCGACGGCGGCCTTCTCGGCGTCGGTGACCAGCGCGCAGGTGTTGGGACCGCGCAGGTCGGCGTAGCCGTCCTCGTTGGCCAGCCGCAGCCGGACCAGGCCGACGGGCTCGGGCGCGGGGCCGCTGCCGAAGCCGAAGCCGCCGTAGAGGCCGAGGTGGATGTGTACCCAGGCGCCCTCCTCGAAGCCGAGGAAGAGGTGCTTGCCGGTGGCCTCCGCGCTCGTGAGCAGCTGCCCGTCGATCGACTTGGCCTCGTCGGCGAAGCGCCCCTGCGGGCTGGAGACCTGCACCGGGCGGCCGCCGAAGGCCTGGCGGTTCTGGCCGGCGAGGCGGTGGATGATGTGGCCTTCCGGCACGGGCGTCAGCTCCCCGGGTGGTTCTGGCGGGACCGCTCCATCATCGCAGCCGCCACCGACAGGGCGGATGTCCGCTGGTCAGCGGACCGGCATCCCCATCAGCCGGGCGAGGATGACGCGGTCCAGCTCGGCGGCCGTACCGGCGACGTCCAGGTACGAGTTGTCGATGATCGGCAGCCCGGAGTTGTACCAGCCGGCCATCCGCCCGTGGATGCGCGCCACCTCCTCGTCGCCCAGCCGCCGGGTGCCGCTGCGGCGGGCGTTGCGGCGCAGCACCGAGTCCAGGCTGGGCAGCAGCACGACCGGGATCATGCCGGGCCCGATGTGCCGCTTCCAGCCGCCGAGGCCGATCGCCGGGCGATCCGGGAAGACGGCGTCGTCGATGATGCAGGAGATGCCGTTGGCCAGGTAGTTGCGGCAGGCGAAGCCGCAGGTGCGGCGGGCCAGCCGGTACTGGGCCTCGGAGGCGTTGTTCCAGCCGGACTGCGGGTTGGCGAAGCCGGACTGCACCCACTCCCGGACGTCGTCCAGGCTGATGTGCGCGGTCGGGGTGGCCCGGCGCTCGGCCCAGTAGCGGGCGACGGTGGTCTTGCCCGCCCCGGCCGGACCGATCAGCAGGACGGCGATCGGCCCGGCGGGCGCGTGCCGCTGCGGCGGGTGGGCGGGGAGCTGGACGGGCGTGCCGGCGGGCAGCACGAAGTGCCCGGTGCCGCCGGCCGGTACGGGCGCGGTGGGCACGGGCGGCGGCGCAGCGGCCGGAGCCTGGGCGGGCGCGGGTGCCACGGCCGGAGCGGGCGGCGGCGCAGCGGCGGGTGCGGGCCGGGGTGTCGGGGCAACGGCGGGTGCGGGCCCCGGAGCCACCGTGGGAGCAGCCGTAGGCCGAACCGTCGTCGGCGGCGGAGAAGGCGGCGGAACCGGAGCCCCCGACGGGGACGCCCCCGCACCGCCCCCCGGCCGCACCGGCGGAGCGGCGGGACGCGGCGGGACCTGCCCACCTGCGGCGTACTGCGTCACGACACCTCCCGACCACACCTCTCACCGGGGACACTACACGGCGGCCCGGCGGTGGGCACAGTCCGCCGCCGGGCCACTGACCAGCAGTCAGCGCGAGGTGAGCTGCTCCGCCAGCGCCCGAAGCGCCAGCTCGTACGACCCGATCCCGAAGCCCGCGATGGTCCCGGAGGCCACCGCCGCGATCACCGAGTTGTGCCGGAAGGTCTCCCGTGCGTACGGGTTGGAGATGTGCACCTCGATCAGCGGCGCGGTGCGCTGGGCCGCGGCGTCCCGCATCGCGTACGAGTAGTGGGTGAACGCGCCCGGGTTGATCACCACGGGCACCTTCCCGTCGGCCGCCTCGTGCAGCCACTCCACCATCTGCTGCTCGGAGTTGGTCTCGTGCACCTCGACCTCGAAGCCGAACTCCTTGCCCAGCGCGGTGCAGCGCTCGACCAGCCCGGCGTACGAGGTGGCGCCGTAGACGTCCGGCTCGCGGCTGCCCAGCCGGCCGAGGTTGGGGCCGTTGAGCACCATCACCCGGGTCACGCGGAGACCTCCGCGTAGGCGGCGACCAGCAGGGACGGGTCGGGGCCCTCCAGCACGGAGGTCTTGCCGAGGCCGTCCAGGACGATGAAGCGGATCAGGTCGCCGCGCGACTTCTTGTCGATCTTCATCGCGTCCAGCAGCTTCGGCCAGGCGTCCGCCCGGTAGGTCAGCGGCAGGCCGACCGAGGCCAGCACGGTGCGGTGCCGGTCGGCCGTCTCGTCGTCCAACCGCCCGGCCAGGCGGCCGAGTTCGGCCGCGAAGACCATGCCGATGGAGATCGCCGCGCCGTGCCGCCACTTGTAGCGCTCGTTGCGCTCGATGGCGTGGCCCAGGGTGTGGCCGTAGTTGAGGATCTCGCGCCGGCCGGACTCCTTGAGGTCTCCGGAGACGACGTCGGCCTTGACCTGGATGGCCCGGCGGATCAGCTCGACGGTGTGCGGGCCGGCCGGCGACTTGGCGCCCTCCGGGTCGGCCTCGATCAGGTCGAGGATGGCCGGGTCGGCGATGAAGCCGCACTTGATGACCTCGGCGAGGCCGGAGACGTAGTCGTGCTTGGGCACGGTCTCCAGGGTGCCGAGGTCGGCCAGCACGCCCACCGGCGGATGGAAGGCGCCGACCATGTTCTTGCCCTCGGCGATGTTGATGCCGGTCTTGCCGCCGACGGCCGCGTCGACCATGCCGAGCAGCGTGGTGGGCATGGAGATCCAGCGCACCCCGCGCAGCCAGGTGGCGGCGACAAAGCCGGCCAGGTCGGTGGTGGCGCCGCCACCGAGGCCGACCACGACGTCGCTGCGGGTGAACCCGGTCTGCCCGAGCACCGACCAGCAGTACGCGGCGACCTCGGCGCTCTTCGCCTCCTCGGCGTTGGGCACCTGGAGCGCGAACGCCTCGTACCCCTCGCCGGCCAGGTCCTCGCGGATGGCGTCGGCGGTGGCGGCCAGCGCCTCCGGGTGGATGATCGCGACCCGCTTGGCACGCGGCCCGATCAGCGGCGCCAGCTCGCCGAGCAGCTGGTGCCCGATCAGCACGTCGTACGGGTCGTGGCCGGCGCTGCCGCCGACGTGAATCCTGACGGTGGTGTCAGTCATGGGGGGTCTTCAGCTCCAGTGCTTCCAGTACGGCGTCCGCGACCTGCTCGGGGGTGCGGTCGGCGGTGTCGACGACGGCGGTGGCCACCTCCAGGTAGAGGGGGCGGCGGGCCTCCATCAGCTCGCGCCAGCGGGCCCGCGGGTTGACGGCCAGCAGCGGGCGCGGGGCGTCCAGGCCGACCCGCTTGACCGCGTCGCCGAGCGGGACCTCCAGGAAGACCACCGGCAGCTCGCGCAGCAGCTCACGGGTGGCCTCGGCCATCACCGCGCCGCCGCCGAGCGCCAGCACTCCGCCGTGTCCCTCGGCGGCCGCGCGCACGGCGCGGACCTCCAGCTCGCGGAAGTGCGGCTCGCCCTCGTCGATGAAGATCTCCGGGATGGGCTTGCCGGCCAGTGCCTCGATGTCGGCGTCGGTGTCCCGGAAGCCGACGCCCAGGCGCTCGGCCAGGGCCTGCCCGACGGTGGACTTGCCACTGCCGGGCGGGCCGACCAGCACCACAACGGGCGATGTCATCGGATGATCAGGTTGTCGAGGTAGCCCTGCACGTTGCGGCGGGTCTCGGAGACGTTGTCGCCACCGAACTTCTCGCTCACCGCGTCGGCCAGCACCAGCGCGACCATCGCCTCGGCGACGATGCCGGCGGCCGGCACCGCGCAGACGTCCGAGCGCTGGTGATGCGCCTTGGCCGGCTCGCCGGTGCGCACGTCCAGGGTCTGCAGCGCCCGCGGCACGGTGGCGATCGGCTTCATCGCGGCGCGCACCCGCAGCACCTCGCCGGTGGTCAGGCCGCCCTCGGTGCCGCCGGAGCGGCCGGAGGTGCGCTTGACGCCCTCGGGGGTCGGGACGATCTCGTCGTGCGCCTTCGACCCCGGCACCCGGGCCAGCTCGAAGCCGTCGCCGACCTCGACGCCCTTGATCGCCTGGATGCCCATCAGCGCGGCGGCCAGCCGGGCGTCCAGCCGGCGGTCCCAGTGCACGTGCGAGCCGAGGCCCACCGGCACGCCGTACGCGAGCACCTCGACCACGCCGCCGAGGGTGTCGCCGTCCTTGTGGGCCTGGTCGATCTCGGCGACCATCGCCTTCGAGGCGTCCTCGTCCAGGCAGCGCACCGGATCGGCGTCCAGGCGGGCCTCGTCCGAGGGCAGCGGCACCACACCGGCCGGCGCCTTGGCGGCGGCCAGCTCGACGACGTGGCTGACGATCTCGATCCCGGCCACCTCCTTGAGGTACGCGCGGGCGACGGCGCCCAGCGCGACCCGGGCGGCCGTCTCCCGGGCGCTGGCGCGCTCCAGGATCGGCCGGGCCTCGTCGATCGAGTACTTCTGCATGCCGGCCAGGTCGGCGTGGCCGGGCCGGGGGCGGGTCAGCGCCTCGTTGCGGGCCAGGCCCGCCAGCACCTCGGGGTCGACCGGGTCGGCCGACATGACCTGCTCCCACTTCGGCCACTCGGTGTTGCCGACCATGATCGCGACCGGGCTTCCCATGGTCAGGCCGTGCCGGACGCCACCGAGGAAGGTCACCTCGTCCTGTTCGAACTTCATCCGCGCCCCGCGGCCGTAACCGAGCCGGCGGCGCGCCAGCGCGTCGGCCACCACGTCGGTGGTGACCGGTACACCGGCGGGCAGGCCTTCCAGCGTCGCGACGAGTGCGGGGCCGTGCGACTCCCCCGCCGTCAGCCAGCGCAACGTACCCAACGGAGCTCCTTCATCAGCGGACCGGCCCACGGCACCGCCGCGGCCCGCCCGAGCGTGCCTTCCGTCCGAATCCTTTCATGACCCGGCGGCACCCGGGGGCCCAGTCCGCGTGACGGACGGCAACCGGTCACCCAACGAAACGATCTGGCCTCGACCGGACCGCCCGGAGCCTGCCTAGCGGTTGGCGAGCGCCTTCTCCCCCGCCTCGCGCATCGCCGCCAGCGGCCCGGGCGTGTGCCCGGTGAAGGCCTCGCTCTGCAGCACCGCCTGGTGCACCAGCAGGTCCAGGCCACCCAGGACGGTCGCCCCGCGCTCCGCGCAGGCGGCGGCCAGGGCCGTCGGCCACGGGTGGTACAGCACGTCGAACAGCGCGCCCGGGGCCGCCGTCAGCGAGCCGGCGAAGGCGTCGGTCGCCCCGACCGGCGTGGTGGAGACGGTCAGCGGCCGCTCCAGCGCCTCGGCGCCGCGCTCCCAGTCGGCGGTGCGCACCGCGACGCCGAGCCGCTCGCCCAGCTCGGCCATCTCCCGGGCCCGCTCGGCGCTGCGCACGTAGACCGTCACCTCGCCGGCGCAGACCTGGGCCAGCGCCGCCAAGGCGGACGAGGCAGTGGCCCCGGCGCCCAGCACGGCGGCGGCGGACACCTCGGTGATGCCGCGCTCGCGCAGCGCGTTGACCAGCCCGGGGACGTCGGTGTTGTCCCCGGTGCGCCGCCCGTCGGCGGTGAACACCACGGTGTTCACCGCGTCCACCGAGCGGGCCGCCGCGCTGACCTCGTCCAGCAGCGGGATGACCGCCCGCTTCAGCGGCATGGTCAGCGACAGCCCCGCCCACTCGGCCTCGTCCAGCCCGGCGAGGAAGCCCGGCAGGCCGGCCTCGTCGACCTCGAAGCGGTCGTAGCGCCAGCCGTCCAGCCCGAGCGCCGCGAAGGCGGCCCGGTGCAGGTCGGGCGAGAGCGAGTGGGCGATCGGCGAGCCGAGGACGGCCGCCCGGTGCTTGCTGGTCAACACTGCCTCTCCGTGAACGACGGTGCGGTGATGGCTACTTGGTGGTGCAGTGCAGGCCGACCTTGTCGAAGCCCTGGCCCGCCGCCTTGCAGTACGCCTCGACGTTGGCCGCGTGCTCCTTGTCCGTCTCGGCGAAGAGGGTGTTGGTCGGGGACATCGCGATGAAGTACAGCCACTTGCCGTCCGCCGGGTTGAGCACCGCGTTGAGCGCCTCGTCGCCGGGGTTGGAGATCGGCGTCGGCGGCAGGCCCGGGTTGATGTAGGTGTTGTACTTGTTGGACCCGTCGTTGATGTCCTTCGACGTGAGGTCCTTGCGGCCCAGCGAGTACTGCAGCGTGGTGTCCATGCCGAGCGTGTGGCGCACGGTGTCGCTCGCCAGACGGTTCTGGATGGTCCTGGCCATCTTGGCGAAGTCGCCCGGGTTGTTGCCCTCGCGCTGCAGGATGCTCGCCTCGATGACCACCTCGTAGCCGTTCTTGAGGCCCGCCTTGGAGGCCTGGCCGTCCAGGTTCGCGTACTTGTCGGTGGCGTTCTTCACCATCTGCTTGAGCAGGTCCTCGGGCTTCATGCCGTCGGCGATGTTGTAGCGGGTCGGCCAGAGGAAGCCCTCGATGTTGCCGTTCGCGTACGCCGGCAGGCCGAGGTCGTTGACCTGGGCCTTGGCGACGTTCGCCGTGGTGCCCTTCTGGAGCTTCAGCTTGTCGTCGATCTTGGCGTAGATCTCGGAGGAGTTCTTGCCCTCCGGGATCACGATGGCCGCGCCGCCCGCCTGGTCGAGCAGCTCCTTGAGCGCGGCCGAGGCCGGCATCTCCTTCTTCATCTCGTAGAAGCCCGGCTGGATGGTGCCGCACTTGGGCTCGGCGTCGCAGGCCTTGGTGAACGCGTCGACGCTCTTGACCACGCCGGCGTTCTTCAGCGCGAGACCGATCTGGCCGCCGACCGCACCCGGCTTGACCTCGACCTGGATGGAACCGGTGCCGTCACCCGTGTAGTCCGGCGGCGGGCCGAAGTGGGCCTGGTAGAAGCCGTAGCCCCACCAGCCGGCGCCGCCGAGCAGGCCGACCAGCACCAGCGCGACCACCAGGCAGGCACCGCCGTTGCGACGGCCCGCCTTCTTGCCCTTCTCCTTGCGCTTCTTCTGCGCCTCGCGGGAGTCGTCCTGCTCACCGAGGAAGCCGACCTCCTCGGCCTCGGCGTGCTCCTCCAGGTAGCCGTCCTCGCCGTGCTGCCCGTCCTCGTGGTGGCCGTCCCACTCCTCGGCCTCGGGCTCGTGCGCCCCGCCGACCGGGTCGGCGCCGGACTCCAGCGCGGCGGCCTCGGCCTCCCAGTCGATCCCGTCCGGACCGGGACCGGAGGCGGGCTCGGGCGTCTGGGCCTGCGGGGCGGCCTGCGGCTGGGCCTGCTGCGGAACGGGCTGCGGCTGGACCTGCTGCAGCATGCCCTGCTGCTGCATGGGCATCTGCTGCTGCGGATAGCCCTGGGGCATCCCCTGCTGCATCGGCATCTGCTGCTGGGGGTAGCCCTGCTGCGGCATACCCTGCTGGGGCATGCCCTGCTGCTGGTAGCCCTGCTCAAAACCCTGCTGCAGCGGACCCCCCATCTGCTGGAGGTGGGCCTGCTGCTGGTACCCCTGCGGGTATCCCTCCTGCGGCATGCCCTGCTGCTGCATGGGCATCTGCTGCTGCGCGTACCCCTGCTGCACGTCCCCGTACGGCTGCTGACCCTGCTGACCGTGCTGGCCGAGCTGGCCCTGCTGCGGGTACTGCTGCTGCCACTGGCCGTCCTGCTGGCCGGGGACCGGCTGCTGGCCGCCGTACCCGGGATCACCGGGGTGCCACGGCTGCTCGCCCTGGGGGCCGTAGCCCCGACCCAGATCGGTCATTGATCCCCTTAACCGACGGTGACGACCGGAGGATCGGACCGGCCGTCCGGGACGACGCAGTCCCGGCTGATTCTCGAACCGGCGTGCTAGCGCAGCGCCTGGGAGGAGACGTTACCGTACCGCAGCCAGACCCCCGCCCGGGCGGACGCACCGTCAGTGAGCGACCTCACCCGTGGCTCACGGGGCCGTCACGGGGTGGCCGCACCCGGCGTGGAGGGCGTGGCGGAGGCCGGGGCGCTCGGCTTGGCCGCCCGGGCGGCGTTGAATTCCGCCACGTTGCGCTGCTGCACCTCGAAGCTGTCGGTGAAGCGGGTGTCGCCCGGCTTCACGGTCACGAAGTACACCCAGTCCCCGGGCGTCGGGTCCAGCGCCGCCATGATCGCCTGCCGTCCCGGGTTGGAGATCGGCGACGGCGGCAGCCCCGGGTGCAGGTAGGTGTTGTACGGGGAGTCCAGCTTGGTGTCGGTGACCGTGGTGTTCAGGGTCGAGCGGCCGAGCGCGTAGTTGATGGTGGAGTCCAGCTGCAGCGGCATCCCCTTGGCCAGCCGGTTGTAGATGACCCGGGCCACCTTGCCCATGTCCTCGGTGTTGTCGGCCTCGCCCTGGACCATGCTGGCGACGGTGACCAGTCCGTACAGGCTCTGCCCGAGGTTCTGCGCGACGACGTTCGCGTCGTCCCGGCTGAACTCCTTGCCGGCCCGGTCGACCATCTGCTTCAGCAGGTCCAGCGGGGTGGTCCCGTCGGTGACGGCGTAGGTGGCGGGGAACAGGTAGCCCTCCGGGCTGCCGTTGGCGAAGTCCGGCAGGCCCAGCTCGGCGCCCTGCTCCTTGGCGGCCTTCTGGGTGGTGCCCTCGGGGAGGTTCAGCTTCTTGTCGATCGCCGCGTAGATCTGGTAGCCGCGCCAGCCCTCGGGGATGGTGAGGCCGTTGGCGTTGGCCGGGTCGATCAGGATGGACAGCGCGGCGGCGGCCGACATCTTCTGCTTGAGCGTGTACGTCCCGGGCTGGATCCGCCCGGCGGCCGCCGCGCTGCCCTTCGCCGCCCGGGTGAAGGCGAGCGAGCTGGCCACCACCCCGTTGCGGACCAGCGCGGAGGCGATCTGGGACAGGCCCGCGCCCTCGGGCACCGAGACCTGGACACTGCCGCTGCCCTCCCCCGCGTAGTCGGCGGCCGCCGGGGGTTTGCGCTGCCGCTGGAGCCAGGTGTAGCCGGTGAGCCCGATCCCGCCGAAGACCGCGATCAGCGCGAAGGCGGTGAGCGCGCAGGCCAGTCCGTTACGCCGTCGGTGCGGATCCGGCGCATCGGAGCGCGGCCGGGGCGCGCCCGGCGGACGACCCTCCGGCTCCAGTACCGGCGCACCGAGGTGGCCCGGTGTGAGCCCGGGGTGGAAGTCCTGGTCGGTCATGGCTCGCGGCCTCCTCGGCGGTCCCGGATCGCTGCGAATCACTCCGATCCGGCCCGTACCGATCCAGACCGATACGAAACGGGCACCGAAGCGAACGAAAAGGGGTCCGTGCGGACGCGTCCGCACGGACCCCTCATCGGGACGTTAGAGCAGGCCGGTCAGCCGACCGCCTCGACGCTCTCACCGGGCGGGCGTCCGCTCACCCGTTCGGACTCAAGGGCGGTCTGCAGGATCACCACCGCGGCGGCCTGGTCGACCACCGAGCGGCCCTTCTTCGCCTTGACCCCCGAGGCGCGCAGCCCGTGGGTCGCGGTGACGGTCGACATCCGCTCGTCCACCAGCCGCACCGGCACCGGGTAGAGCCGGTTGGCCAGCCTGGCCGCGTACGCCCGGACCTTCTCCGCCGCCGGGCCCTCCTTGCCGCTGAGCGAGCGCGGCAGCCCGACGATCACCTCGATCGCGTCGTACTCCTCGACGATCGCGGCGATCCTGGCCTGCGACTTCACCCCGGCCGGGACGGTCTCCACCGGCGTGGCGAGCACCCCGTCGGGGTCGCAGGACGCGACCCCGATCCGGGCGTCGCCGACGTCGACGGCGATCCGCCGTCCACGCCGGAAGGGCTTCGGCTCCGCTTCGAGCATCAGGAGGCGCGCTCCGCGACCAGACCGCGCACCGCGGCGATGGCCTCGCCGAGGGCGGCCGGGTTGGAGCCGCCGCCCTGGGCGACGTCGTCCTTGCCGCCACCGCCGCCGCCGAGGGTCTTGGCCGCGGTGCGGACCAGCTCGCCGGCCTTGATGCCGCGGCCACGGGCGTCCTCGTTGGTGGCGATCACGGTCAGCGGGCGGCCGCCCGCCACGGTGAACGCGGCGACCACGGCCGGGCGCGAGCCCAGGCGGCCGCGCACGTCCAGGACCAGCTTGCGCAGCTCGTCCGCGCCCACGCCGTCGGCGACCTGCGCGGCGACCACGGCGATGCCGTGCACGTCCTCGGCCGAGTCGGCCAGGCCCGCCGCGGCGGCCAGCACCTTCTCGGCGCGGAAGCGCTCGATCTCCTTCTCGGCGTCCTTGAGCTTGGTGAGCATGCCCGAGATCTTCTCCGGCAGCTCCTCCGGGCGGCCCTTGACCAGCTCGGTGAGCTGGGCCACCACGGTGTGCTCGCGGGCCAGGAACTTGTACGCGTCGACGCCGACCAGCGCCTCCACCCGGCGCACGCCGGAGCCGATCGAGGACTCGCCGAGCAGCTTCACCAGGCCCAGCTGGGCGGTGTTGCCGACGTGGGTGCCACCGCACAGCTCCTTGGAGAAGTCGCCGATGGAGACGACCCGCACCTCGTCGCCGTACTTCTCGCCGAACATCGCGATGGCGCCGGCCTTGCGGGCCTGGTCCATCGTCATGACCTCGGCGGTGACGTCGAGCTCGCGGCCCAGCACATCGTTGATCTTCTGCTCGACGTCCACCAGCACGCTGCCCGGAACGGCGGCGGGCGAGCCGAAGTCGAAGCGGAAGCGGCCGGGGGCGTTCTCGGAGCCGGCCTGGGCGGCCGTCGGGCCGAGCGCGTCGCGCAGCGCCTGGTGGGTCAGGTGGGTGGCCGAGTGGGCGCGGGCGATCGCCCGGCGGCGCTCGGTGTCGATCGTGGCGTACGCCGCGGCGCCGAGCACGACCTCGCCGAACAGCACGCCGCCGGAGTGCACGATGACGCCCGGGACGGGCTGCTGCACGTCGCGGATCTCCACCACCGCGCCGGCCTCCAGCCGGATCCGGCCGTGGTCGGCGAGCTGGCCGCCGCCCTCGGCGTAGAACGGGGTGCGGTCGAGGATGAGCTCGACCTCGTCGCCCTCGGAGGCGGCCGGCGCCGGAACGCCGTCCACCAGCAGGCCGACCACGGTGGCCTCGCCCTCGGTCAGGCTGTAGCCGGTGAAGACGCTCGCGCCGGACTTGTCGGCGACCTCGCGGTACGCGGCGACGTCGGCGTGGCCCATCTTCTTGGCCTTGGCGTCCGCCTTGGCGCGGTCCCGCTGCTCCTGCATCAGGCGGCGGAAGCCGGCCTCGTCCACCTGGAGGCCCTGCTCCTCGGCCATCTCCAGGGTGAGGTCGATCGGGAAGCCGTAGGTGTCGTGCAGCTTGAACGCCTGCTCGCCGGAGAGCACCACGCCGCCGGCCTGCTTGGTCTCGGTGACCGCGACGTCCAGCAGGTTGGTGCCGGCCTTGAGGGTCTGCAGGAAGGCCCCCTCCTCGCCGATGACGACCGTCTCGATGCGCTTGCGGTCGCTCTCCAGCTCGGGGTACTGCGGGGCCATCGCCTTGATGGCGACGTCGATGAGCTCCTTGGCCACCGGCTCGGTGGCGCCCAGCAGCCGCATGTTGCGGATGGCGCGGCGCAGGATGCGGCGCAGCACGTAGCCGCGGCCCTCGTTGCCGGGGGTGACGCCGTCGCCGACCAGCATCAGCGCGGTGCGGATGTGGTCGGTGACCACGCGCAGCGAGACGTCCGACTTGTGGTCGGCACCGTACGCGTGGCCGGTGAGCTCGGCGGCGCGGTCGAGGATCATCCGGCTGGTGTCGATCTCGAAGAGGTTGTCGACGCCCTGCAGGATGGCGGCGAGGCGCTCCAGGCCGAGGCCGGTGTCGATGTTCTTGCTCGGCAGGTCGCCGAGGATCTCGAAGCCGTCCTTGCCGTCGCCGTGGCCGCGCTCGTACTGCATGAAGACCAGGTTCCAGATCTCCAGGTAGCGCTCGCCGTTGACGGCCGGGCCGCCCTCCTCGCCGTACGCGGGGCCGCGGTCGTAGTTGATCTCCGAGCACGGGCCGCACGGGCCGGGCACGCCCATCGACCAGAAGTTGTCCTTCATGCCGAGGCGCTGGATGCGCTCGGAGGGCACGCCGATGACGTCACGCCAGATCTGCTCGGCCTCGTCGTCGTCCTTGTAGACGGTGATCCAGAGCTTCTCCTTCTCCAGGCCGTAGCCGCCGTCCGCGACGGGAGTGGTGAGCAGCTCCCAGGCGAACTTGATGGCTCCTTCCTTGAAGTAGTCACCGAAGGAGAAGTTGCCGCACATCTGGAAGAAGGAGCCGTGCCGGGTGGTCTTCCCGACCTCCTCGATGTCCAGGGTGCGCACGCACTTCTGGACGCTGGTGGCGCGCGAGAACTGCGGCTTGACCTCGCCCAGGAAGTAGGGCTTGAACGGCACCATGCCGGCGTTGACGAGCAGCAGGGTGGGGTCGTCGGCGACCAGGGACGCCGACGGAACGACGGTGTGGCCGCGCTCCTCGAAGAAGCGCAGCCAGCGGCGGCGGATCTCAGCCGACTCCATTAGTGGTCCTTCCGGTTCGTTCCGCCCCGCGGCAGAGCTCGGCGGGGCGTTTCTTCCATGGTCTGTGGGGTGGTGCGGCCCCCGCCGTCGGGCAGGGCGCGGGAGGGAGGCAGGGCGGCGGCCGGGCGACCGGGCGCCGCCGAGATAGCTCGGTACTGTGGCTCGCGTGAGGGGGGCAACGCGGAGCGTTTCCCAAGAAGGGTGGTGGACGGGCGGGGGCGGAGGGTGCTCCGGGGCTCGACCACGGCGGTGCCGTGCAGTCCGAGGTCCTCCTTCAGCTGCTCCTCGCGCTCGGCCATGCCGGAGCGCACGTCCTGGGCGAACTGCTTGGCGAGGTCGCCCAGGTGCAGCGCACCGCGCGCGGCGGTGCCGGAGAGGCTGTCCGGGGTGAGTCGCTGCACCGCGTCGTTGGCCTTGTTCATGGCCCACACGGCGGCGCCGGCGCCGACCGCCATCCAGAAGATCCGTGCCATGCCGTCAGCCCCTCACCGCTCGCCGGACCCGGGAGAGCAGGCCGCTCCTGGGCGCGGTCGCGGCGCGCACCTCGGCCCGGATCAGCCGCGCCAGCTCGTCGCGCTCGCCGGCCTGCAGCGGCACGTTCGGCAGGGCGCCCTGCTGCTTGGCGACGGCCTTGCGGACGCCGTAGCTGAAGGCGGCGACCTTCATCAGCGGTCCGCCCAGCGTGGCGGCGGCGGTGGAGGACAGCGCCTTGGCGTTGGCGGCGGCGTCCTGCACGTTGGCGGTGATCTCGTCCACCCGGTCCAGCTGCTCGTTGGCGCTGCGCACGGCGGCCCCCGCGTCGATCAGCAGGGGCACGGCCTGCTCGGTGACCGCGGAGACCAGGACGGTGGCCTCCTTCAGCACCCGGGAGAGGCGGACGAGCACGACGGCGAGCAGGGTGACCAGGACCGCCCAGAACACGGCGACGAGCAATCCGGCCAGCTCTCCCACGGACACCTTTGCGCGCTCCCTCGCCTTGCCGATTCCAACCGAACCCTATCGCGCCCACGCCCGGTTTCCGGACCGGGTCACGGCCGTGGCCTCGTCCGGGTGTGCGAACCGCGCGCGTAACCGACCGGCCGGTCACCTCGTTCTGCCAGGCGGGCCGTCGGCCGTACGGCCCGACGCACGTCCGGACCGCTGCGGTTCGGGCCCGGAACAACGGGGAGCAGGGCTTGGCCGGCGACTGGACAGCACAGCCCGCGGCGTGGCCGCGCGAGCCGGAGCCCGGCCGGCTGCCGGCCGAGGTGACCGGCTTCGTCGGGCGGCAGCGGGAACTGGCCGAGCTGGCGGGCCTGCTCGCCAGCGCCCGGCTGGTGACGGTGACCGGGCCCGGCGGGGTGGGCAAGAGCCGGCTCGCGCTGCGGGCGGCGGCCCGGGCGGCCGGGGCCTTCCCGGACGGCACCTGGCTGGTGGAGGTGGCCCCGGTGCAGGACCCGCCGCTGCTCGGCCACGCCGTCCTGGAGGCCCTGCGGCTGACCGACGGCACCGCCCGGCCGCCGCTGGACGTGCTGGGCGAGCACCTGGCCGGGCGCCGCCTGCTGCTGGTGCTGGACGGCTGCGAGCACCTGGTCGAGGCCTGCGCCGAGCTGACCGACGCGCTGCTGCGTGCGCTGCCCGGCCTGCGGGTGCTGGCCACCAGCCGCGCCGCCCTGCGGGCCTCGGGCGAGCACCTGCTGACGCTGGCTCCGCTGCCGGCCGGCCCGCTGCCGGCCCAGCGGGTGGGCCCGGGCCCGCTGCCGGACGCGGTGCGGCTGTTCGCCGACCGGGCCAGGGCCGTGGTGCCGTCCTTCGAGGTGACCGAGGCGAACGCGGAGGCGGTCGGCCTGCTCTGCCGTCGGCTGGACGGCATCCCGCTGGCCGTGGAGCTGGCCGCCGGGCGGCTGCGGGCGCTGTCGGTGGAGCAGATCACCGCCCGGCTGGACGACCGCTTCCGGCTGCTCACCGGCGGCTCCCGGACGGCCCTGCCGAGACACCAGACGCTGCGCACCACGATCGGCTGGAGCCATGAGCTGTGCACAGTGCAGGAACGTTTACTCTGGGCCCGCCTGTCGGTCTTCGCCGGCAGTTTCGACCTGGAGGCCGCCGAGTACGTCTGCGCCGGCGGGGGCATCGAGCCCGAGGACGTGCTCGACCTGCTCGACGAACTCGTCGCCAAGTCCGTGGTGCTGCGCGAGGAGACCACCTTCGGCATCCGCTTCCGGCTGCTGGACACCCTGCGCGAGTACGGCGGCCACTGGCTGCGCGCCGCCGGCGGGGAGCCGCGGCTGCTGCGCCGCCACCGCGACTGGTACCTGGGCGTCGCCACCTGGGGCGAGGTCGAGTGGTTCGGCCCCCGGCAGCCCGAGACCGCCGAGCGCACCCGGCTCGCCCACACCAACCTCCGCGCGGCGCTGGAGTTCTGCCTCGCCGAGCCCGGCGAGGAGCAGATCGCCCTCCTGCTGGCCGGCACCCTCTGGTTCTACTGGGTCGGCTGCGGCCACCTGGGCGAGGGCCGGCACTGGCTGGACCGCGCGCTCGCCCTGACCCGCGAGCCCACCGAGGCCCGGGCCAAGGCCCTGTGGGTGACGGGCTACATGGCCACCCTGCAGGGCGACCTCGGCACCGCCCGGCCCGCCCTGGAGGAGTGCCGCCGCCAGGCCCTGGACACCGGCGACGACCGGGCCCTCGCCTACGCCGTCCACCGCCAGGGCTGCGCCGCCCTGATCGGCGACGACCCGGAGCGCGCCACCGAGCTGTTCGAGGAGGCGCTCTGGCACTACCGGACCATCGGCGAGCTCAACAGCAACGTGGTGATGGCCATGATCGAACTGGGCCTCGCCTACCTGTTCCAGGGCGATCTGGACAGCGGTGAGCTCTGGTTCGGGCAGGCCCGCGAGGTGTGCGAGGAGCACGGCGAGCAGTGGGCGTACGCCTACGTGCTGTACGCGCTGGCGTACGCCCACTACCTGGACGGCGCGGTACAGCCGGCCCGCGCCCTGGCCCGCGAGTGCGTCCGGCTGAACCACCACTTCCGCGACCTGCTCGGCATCGTGCTGGGGATCGACCTGCTGGCGCTGCTGGAGACCGAGCCGGCCGGCCCGGGCGAGCCGGCCGACCTGTGCGAGGCCCGGGTGCTCCAGGGCGCCGCGCACCGGATCTGGCGCGCGGTCGGCAATCCGTTCCTGGGCTCGCGCTCCTTCTTCGGCACCCACCAGGGGTGCGCCGAGCGGGCCCGGGCCGGGCTCACCGAGCAGGAGTACGAGGCCTGCTACCAGGCGGGCGGCCGGCTGGACCTGGACGCCGCCGTCTGCCGGGCGCTCGGCGACGGGGGCTCGCCGGACGGCCCGGAGCCCGGCCCCGGCCCCTGCCCGGTGCCGCCCGCACCGGCGCCGGCACCGGTGCGGAACAGCTGAAGCTCGCGGATTGCTTGAGGAGGCAAGGATCCACCCGGAAGGAGCACCATGGCCATCCACGACGAGTACCGCCTCGCGAACTTCTACTTCGAGTCCAAGGCGTACACCGACGCCGCCCGCATGCTGGAGGGCGTGCTGGCCGAGGAGCCGGCCAACCTCTCCGTCCGGCTGCTGCTGGCCCGCAGCTACTTCCACTCCGCCCAGCTCGGCCGCGCCGAGGCCGAGCTGCGCCGGATCCTCGACCTCGACCCGGCCGAGGACTACGCCCGGCTGATGCTCGGCCGCACCCTGGAGCGCCAGGGCCGCGCCGAGGAGGCCCGCCCGCACCTGCGGCTGGCCGCCGCGATGACCGGCGAGAGCGTCTGACGGCCGGCACCGCAGAGCAGCGAACCCCCGCCGCCTCGAAAGGCGACGGGGGTTCGCTGTGGTTTCGCGATCTGCGGAACCGAGCGCGGGTCAGCGCGAGTAGTACTCGACGACCAGCTGCTCGTCACAGATCACCGGGACCTCCTTGCGCTGCGGCGCACGGTCCAGGCGGAAGGCCAGGGCCTTCAGGTTGACCTCGAGGTACTTCGGGGTCTGGCCCTCACCCGCGTAGCCACCCTCACGGGCGACCTGGAAGGGGACCTTCTCCTTGCTGCGCTCGCGGACGGTGACCACGTAGCCCGGCTTCATCTGGAACGACGGCTTGTTGACCTTGCCACCGTTGACCTCGATGTGGCCGTGGACGACCATCTGGCGGGCCTGGTAGATGGTGCGGGCGATGCCCGAACGCAGCACCAGGGAGTCCAGACGGGTCTCCAGGTCGGCGACGAGCGCCTCACCGGTCTTGCCCTCGGCCTTCTTCGCGCGGTCGAACGCGCGCGCCATCTGCTTCTCGCTCAGGTCGTACTGGGCGCGCAGACGCTGCTTCTCGAGCAGACGGACCTTGTAGTCCGAGTTCTGCTTGCGACCACGGCCGTGCTGGCCGGGCGGGTACGGGCGGGCCTCGAAGTACTTGACGGACTTCGGGGTCAGCGGCACGCCGAGCGCACGCGCGATCTTGACCTTGGGACGCTTCTGGTTCGCCATGAACCAAACCTTCCTTGCTTACGAATACGGCTTTCACCAGGTGTTGACGGAGGTCGCATGTCGCGACCCGGAGAAAACCCCGTCGCCTGCGCGAAGGGATCAGCCGCTCTCCGGAGCCGGGCACGAGAAGTGCTGGTCACACGAAGGGCCCGGATACCGGGCCGTCCGCGACACCGAAACGGTGCGCGACGCTCCTGTTGCGGGCCTCCCGGGGGAGGCCTACGGCCGATGTCCCGCTGGTGCGGCCGGTCGGTGGGGTCTCCCCCGCCGCCGTCCCGGGACTTGGCACTCCGACTGAGTATACCGGTGGATCACTCGGTCTTTTCCCCGGGCTGCCGGTCGGCCTTCCCTTCGGCCTGCTCCGCCTTCTTCTCCGCCTTCTGCTCCGCCTTCTGCTCGGCCTTCTACTCCGCCTTCTGCTCGGCCTTCTGCTCCGCCTTCTGCTCGGCCTTCTGCTCCGCCCTGCGCTCCCCGCGCAGCCGCCCGCGCGTCCACTCCACGGTGTCCGCGTACCGCACCTCGCCGCCGCGCCGGTTCGGCTGGTAGTACTCCCGGCCGTGCACCGAGTCCGGCGCGTACTGCTGGGCCGCGATGCCCTCCGGCAGGTCGTGCGGGTACTGGTAGCCCCTGCCGTGGCCGAGCTTGCCCGCCCCGCCGTAGTGGGCGTCCCGCAGGTGCGGCGGGACGGCACCGGCCAGCCCCTGCCGGACGTCCGCCAGCGCCGCGTCGATCGCCAGGTAGGCCGAGTTGGACTTCGGTGCCAGGGCCAGCGCGATCGCCGCCTGGGAGAGGATGATCCGGGCCTCCGGGAAGCCGATCAGGGCCACCGCCTGGGCCGCCGCCACCGCCGTCTGCAGCGCCGTCGGGTCGGCCAGGCCGATGTCCTCGCTGGCCGAGATCATCAGCCGCCGGGCGATGAACCGCGGGTCCTCCCCCGCCTCGATCATCCGGGCCAGGTAGTGCAGGGTGGCGTCCACGTCGCTGCCGCGGATCGACTTGATCAGCGCGCTGGCCACGTCGTAGTGCTGGTCGCCGTCCTTGTCGTAGCGCACCGCCGCCTGGTTGACGGCCGTCTCGGTGGTGGCCAGCGTGATGCTCGCCTCGCCCTTCTCCAGCGCCGCCCCGGCCGCCGCCTCCAGCGTGGTGAGCGCCCGCCGGGCGTCCCCGCCGGCGAGGCGCACCAGGTGGTCCTCGGCCTCGGCGGTCAGCTCCAGCGCGCCCTCCAGCCCGCGCTCGTCGGCCACCGCGCGGCGCAGCAGCGCGCGGATGTCGTCGTCGGTCAGGGACTCCAGGGTGAGCAGCAGCGAGCGGGACAGCAGCGGGGAGATCACCGAGAAGTACGGGTTCTCGGTGGTCGCCGCGATCAGGGTGACCCAGCGGTTCTCCACGGCCGGCAGCAGCGAGTCCTGCTGGGCCTTGGAGAAGCGGTGGATCTCGTCCAGGAAGAGCACCGTCTCCCGGCCGGACATGCCGACCGCCCGCCGGGCGCCGTCGATCACCGCCCGGACCTCCTTGACCCCGGCGGTGATCGCGGACAGCTCGACGAAGCGGCCCTCCACCGCCTGGCTGATCACGTGCGCGAGGGTGGTCTTGCCGGTGCCGGGCGGGCCCCAGAGGATCACCGAGCTGGTGGCCGCCGGGCCGCGCGAGTTCGCAACCAGGCGGCGCAGCGGCGAGCCTGGCTTCAGCAGCTGCCGCTGCCCGGCCACCTCGTCCAGGGTGCGCGGGCGCATCCGTACGGCCAGCGGCGCCCGGCCGGGCTCCCTGGCCTGGCGTTCCTCGGCGGCGGCGGTGAAGAGGTCCGGTTCGTCCACACCGGAAGCCTAGTTGAGGCCGCCGACAGCGGGACCTGGCTCCCGGGCCCTATCCCTGCGGGGTGCGGCGGTCCAGCAGGACCACCTCGAACTCCTCCAGCGACCGCAGGGTGGCGCCGCTCTCGGCGATGCCCCTGGCCCGGGCCTCGGCCATCGGGCCGCGCGAGGCCGCGAAGGTCGCCTCGTCTACGAAGATCGCGCCCACCATGGCGCGCCCGGTGGCCCGGTCGACCAGCATCGCGGCGGTCACGAACCCGGCCATCTTCTCCAGGGCCGGCAGTGCGCGGTCCCGGAAGGCCCCGGCCATCGCGTCCACCTTGGCCGGGTCGATGTCGATCCGCACCAACCGGAACCCGGCGCCCGGTCCGGCCACCCCGGGCGGGGCGGTCACCACGGCCTCCCACACGTCGGTGGTCGCGGTGCCGGCCAACGGCGCCAGCAGCTCCTCGCGGCGGGCGTGCAGGGCCGCGTCGCTGTCGCGCTCGGCCTCAGCGGACTCCCACCACGAACCCATGGTGATCTTGCCCACCGCCCGGTCGGCGTACAGCCCGAAGCCGCGGTAGCCGGGCTGCCCGGAGAGCAGGTCCACCACCTCGGTGCTGAGCCCCTCCAGGGTCTGGTCGACCCGTTCCGGATTGCCGGTCAGGTAGACGGTACGAACGAACATGAGCGCGCCTCCTGTGGACGCCCGGGCGCCACGCGGGGCCGTTCTCGTGAGCAGCGCCCGGCGGGCCCCGTCTACTCCAGTCTGGCAGCGTGGTCCGGAACGTACTTCTGCAGATCGCGCGGCGGCCGCTGGTAGCCGCGCGGGGCCGGGCGGGGCGGCAGGTCGATCCCGGGCGGGGCGACCTCGTGGTACGGCACGGAGGAGAGCAGGTGGGCGATCATGTTGATCCGGGCCCGCCGCTTGTCGTCGCTCTCCACCACGTGCCAGGGCGACTGCGGGATGTCGGTGTGGACGAACATCTCGTCCTTGGCCCGCGAGTAGTCCTCCCAGTGGGTGATCGACTCCACGTCCATCGGGGAGAGCTTCCAGCGCTTCATCGGGTCCTCCAGCCGGTCCCGGAACCGCTGCTCCTGCTCGGTGTCGCTCACCGAGAACCAGTACTTGCGCAGCAGGATGCCCGCCTCGACCAGCATCTGCTCGAACGTCGGGCACTGGTGCAGGAACTGCCAGTACTCCTCGTCGGTGCAGAAGCCCATCACCCGCTCGACCCCGGCCCGGTTGTACCAGCTGCGGTCGAACAGCACGATCTCCCCGGCCGCCGGCAGGTGTTCGACGTACCGCTGGAAGTACCACTGGGTCTTCTGCCGCTCGGTCGGGGTGGGAAGCGCCGCGACCCGGGCGATGCGCGGGTTCAGGTACTCCGTCACCCGCTTGATCGCTCCGCCCTTGCCGGCCGCGTCCCGACCCTCGAAGACCACCACCAGGCGGGCGCCCTCGACCCGCACCCACTCCTGGAGCTTCACCAGCTCCTGCTGCAGCCGCAGCAGCTCCCGCTCGTACGGCTTCTTCGCCAGTCGTCCCGGCTTCGCGGTCCGCTGCTCCTCGGCCACCCTCGGGTCCTCCGTCCGACTCCTGCTGATGACCCTTCACCGTAGGCGCAGATCGGCGACCTCGCAGGTCGGAGCGGAAGGACAGGTCGGAGCGGAAGGGGCGGACGGACCTACACCGCGACGAAGGGCTCCGGATAGCGGCACAGCCCGCGCGGACCGCCGTCGTAGGCCGCCAGCGGCAGCGCCTGGAAGTACGCGTCCGGCACCTCGAAGGGGCCGGTGACCTCGTGCCGCCCGGCCGGGATGAAGCCGAACCGCCCGTAGTAATCCGGGTCGCCGAGCACGACCACCAGCTTCTCCCCCGCCTCCTCGGCGGCCGACAGCGCGGCCCGGACGACGAGTTCGCCGACGCCCCGGCGCTGCCACTCCGGCGCGACCGCGACCGGCGCGAGCGCCAGCGCGTCACCGGTCCCGCTGCCGCCGCCGACCCGCAGCCGGGTCAGCAGGGCGTGCCCGATCACCAGCCCCGCGTCGTCCACCGCGACCAGCGACAGCCCGGGCAGCCAGGCGGGGTCGCGCCGCAGCGCGTCCACCAGGTCCGCCTCGTCCGGCCCGGGGAACGCGGCCATGTGGACGCGTCTGGTCGCCGGTGCGTCCTCCGGACATTCGACTCTCGTTGTGACCTGCATGAGTCAACCCTCCCTGTGTCACACGACGTTGTGGACCGGCCCCGGACGGTGGACCGTCCGGGGCCGTTGCAGGTTAGCGTGGATGACGGGGCGTCAGCTCTTGGGCTGAGCCTCGGACTTGACGTCCTCACGGACCTTGGGCTGGGCGTCCACACCGGCCTCGCGGCGCTGCGCCGGGGTGATCGGGGTCGGGGCGCCGGTCAGCGGGTCACCGCCGGTGGACGTCTTCGGGAAGGCGATGACGTCGCGGATGGTGTCGTACCCGCCGAGCAGCGTGACGATCCGGTCGAGGCCGAAGGCGACCCCACCGTGCGGCGGCGGGCCGTAGTTGAAGGCGTCCAGCAGGAAGCCGAACTGCGAGGCCGCCTCCTCCTCGGAGAGGCCGATCGCGTCGAACGCCCGCTTCTGCACGTCCCGCTGGTGGATACGGATCGAACCGCCGCCCAGCTCCGAGCCGTTGAGGACCAGGTCGTAGGCGTTGGACAGGGCCGAGCCCGGGTCGGTGTCGAAGCTGTCCAGCGACTCCGGGGTCGGGGCGGTGAACGGGTGGTGCACCGCGTGCCAGCCCAGGAACTGGCCCTTGTCGTCCTCGATCGGCTCGAACATCGGGAAGTCGACGACCCAGAGGAAGGCCCACTTGGACTCGTCGATCAGCTCGCAGCGGCGGCCGATCTCCAGGCGGGCGGCGCCCAGCAGCTCCTGCGAGGCGCGCTCCTTGCCGGCCGCGAAGAAGACGGCGTCGCCGTTCTTGGCGCCGGCCGCGGCGGCGAGGCCGGCCAGGTGCTCCTCGGAGAGGTTCTTGGCGACCGGGCCGCGCAGCTCGCCGGTCTCGGCGTCGATCAGCACGTAGGCCAGGCCCTTGGCGCCGCGCGCCTTGGCCCAGTCCTGCCAGGCGTCCAGCTGCTTGCGCGGCTGCGAGGCACCGCCCGGCATGACCACGGCGCCGACGTACGGGGCCTGGAAGACGCGGAACTCGGTGCCCTTGAAGTACTCGGTGAGGTCGGTGAGTTCCTGGCCGAAGCGGACGTCCGGCTTGTCGGAGCCGTAGCGGCCCATGGCGTCCGCGTAGGTCATCCGCGGCAGCGGGTTGGGGATCTCGTAGCCGTGGACCTCGCGCCAGATGGAGCCGACGATCTTCTCGCCGAGGGCCAGGATGTCCTCCTGGTCGACGAAGGAGGCCTCGATGTCCAGCTGGGTGAACTCCGGCTGGCGGTCGGCGCGGAAGTCCTCGTCGCGGAAGCAGCGGGCGATCTGGTAGTAGCGCTCCATGCCAGCCACCATCAGCAGCTGCTTGAACAGCTGGGGCGACTGCGGCAGCGCGTACCAGTGGCCGGGCTGCAGGCGGACCGGGACGAGGAAGTCGCGGGCGCCCTCGGGGGTGGAGCGGGTGAGGTACGGCGTCTCGATGTCGAGGAAGTCGTTCTCCTCCATCACCCGGCGGATGATGTTGTTGACCTTGGAGCGCAGCCGCAGGCCCTTGGCCGGGCCCTCGCGGCGCAGGTCCAGGTAGCGGTAGCGCAGCCGGACCTCCTCGTTGACCGTGCCGGGCTCGTACTCGGCGACCGGGAACGGCAGCGGGGCGGCCTCGGAGAGCACCTCGATCTCGCTGACGACGACCTCGACGGCGCCGGTCGGGATGTCCGGGTTCTCGTTGCCCTCGGGGCGGACCCGGACGTCGCCGACGACCTTGACGCAGTACTCGGCGCGCAGGCCGTGCACCGACTCGAGGTCGCGGACCACGATCTGGACGGTGCCGGAGGCGTCGCGCAGGTCGATGAAGGCGACGCCGCCGTGGTCGCGGCGGCGGGCGACCCAGCCGGCCAGGGTGACGGTGGTGCCTGCGTGCTCCGGGCGGAGCGTGCCCGCGTCGTGCGTGCGGATCACAGCTGCTTCTCCTTCAGGGTGGTGACGAGTGCGTCGAGGGCGACGGGGGTCTGCTCGCCGGTGCTCATGTCCTTGAGCTGGACGACGCCCTCGGCGAGGTCCCGGTCACCGGCGATCAGGGCGAAGCGGGCGCCGGACCGGTCGGCGGACTTCATGGCGTTCTTGATGCTCTTGACGCCGAAGGCGAGGTCGGTGGCGACGCCGGCCCGGCGCAGCTCGACCACCTTGGCGAACAGCAGGTTCTTGGCCTCCTCGCCGAGCGCGACGGCGTAGACGGAGGTGGCGGCGGGCAGGTCGAGGTCGACGCCCTCGGCCTCCAGCGCCAGGTAGGTGCGGTCCACGCCGAGCGCCCAGCCGACGGACGGCAGCGCCGGGCCGCCGATCATCTCGGACAGGCCGTCGTAGCGGCCGCCGCCGCCGATCGCGGACTGGGCGCCGAGGCCGTTGTGCACGAACTCGAAGGTGGTGCGGGTGTAGTAGTCCAGGCCGCGGACCAGCTTCGGGTCGTCGACGAAGGCCACGCCGTTGGCGGTGAGCAGCTCGCGCACCTTCTCGTCGTACGCCTTGCACTCCTCGCACAGGAAGTCGCGCAGCATCGGGGCGCCGACCAGCTGCTCCTGCACCGACTCGCGCTTGTCGTCCAGCACGCGCAGCGGGTTGATCTCGGCGCGGCGGCGGGTGTCCTCGTCCAGGTCCAGGCCGGCGAGGAACTCGATCAGGGCGGCGCGGTAGACCGGGCGGCACTGCTTGTCGCCGAGGCTGTTGAGCAGCAGCGAGTAGTTGCTCAGGCCCAGCGAGCGGAAGGCGTCGTCGGCCAGGATGATCAGCTCGGCGTCCAGCGCCGGGTCCTCGGCGCCGATCGCCTCGGCACCGACCTGGGAGAACTGGCGGTAGCGGCCCTTCTGGGCGCGCTCGTAGCGGTAGTAAGAGCCGGAGTACCAGAGCTTGACCGGCAGGTTGCCCTGCTTGTGCAGGTTGGCCTGGAGCGCGGCGCGCAGCACCGAGGCGGTGCCCTCGGGGCGCAGCGCGAGCTCGTCGCCGCCCTTGGTGGTGAGGGTGTACATCTCCTTGGAGACGATGTCGGTGGACTCGCCGACACCGCGCGAGAACAGCTTCACGTCCTCGAAGACCGGGGTCTCGACGTAGCCGTAACCGGCCCGGCGGGCGGGCGCGGCGATGCGCTCGCGGATCGCCAGGAAGGTCGCGGAGCTGGGGGGCAGCAGGTCGTAGGTGCCCTTGGGGGCGGTGAAGGTGCTCAACTTCTCTTCCGTCACATTCCTCGTCGCGGGAAAGCCGGGGCGCCGGCCGCCCCCGCTGCCTGTCGGAGGTAGGGGTTGGTGGCGCGCTCGCGGCCGATGGTGGTCTGACCGCCGTGGCCGGAGAGGACCACGGTGGAATCGTCGAGGGGCAGGCACACCCGGGCCAGCGAGCGCATGATCGCTTCGCCGTCCCCGCCCGGGAGGTCGGTACGCCCGATGGAGCCGGCGAACAGCAGGTCGCCCGAGAACAGCACCGGGGGGAGGTCCTCGGCACCGGGCGTCCGGAAGGTCACCGACCCCCCGGTATGGCCCGGGGCGTGGTCCACGGTGAGCTGCAGGCCGGCCAGCTCCAGCACGCTGCCGTCGGTGAGCTCGCGCACGTCGTCGGGCTCGCCGACGGTGATCTCGCCCATCAGCTGGGTGCCCAGGGAGCGGCCGAGCGACTTCTCCGGGTCGGACATCATGTACCGGTCCTCGGGGTGGATCCAGGCCGGGACGCCGCGGGCGCCGCAGACCGGGACCACCGAGGCGACGTGGTCGATGTGGCCGTGGGTGAGCAGGACGGCGACGGGCTTGAGCCGGTGCTCACGGACGAGCTCCTCGACGCCGCGGGCGGCCTGGTGGCCGGGATCGACGATGACGCACTCCTCGCCCGCCGCCGGCGCGACCAGGTAGCAGTTGGTGCCCCAGGCTCCAGCGGGGAATCCGGCGATGAACACGCGCGTCCTTCGGGTCTGTGCGGCGGGGGGCTGCGGTGGCTACCAGTAGTGATGACGTAAGGGAAGCCTACCGGCGGTGCGGGTCCGGTTGCGAACCAGATACGCCGCGACCGGTTCGGCCCGCCGACGCGTTCACCGTGTTCTTAGGGCCCGGTCCCTACACTTGGCCGCCGATGGATGCGATGATCCGCTCCGGAACCATCCACTTTTCCCGCACATGCTCAGGAGACACGGCCGGTGGTCAGCAGCGAACAGCGGCGGCGGCAGCTCGCCCGCGAGAAGTACGAGCGCCAGATGCAGCGCCGCGCCGAGATGGCGTCCGCCCGCAGGCGCCGCAACACGATCCTGGGCGCCTCGCTCGCGGTCGTGGTGCTGGCCGGCGGCGGCACGCTGTTCGCCACCGGCGCGTTCAGCTCGGACGGCAAGGACAAGAGCACCTCGGCCGCCTCCTCCGCCCAGGCCGCGCCGACCCAGACGGCCCCGGCCACCCCGACCCGCAAGCCGGTCGAGGGCTGCGCCGCCCCGGCGCCGGGCTCGCCCAACGGCAAGCAGTTCAAGGCCGAGCCGGCCATGTCGATCGACCAGAACGCCTCGTACACCATGGCGCTGGACACCAACTGCGGCAAGGTCACCGTCGCGCTGGACGCGGCCAAGGCCCCGCACACCGTGAACTCGTTCAACTTCCTGGCCGGGGAGCAGTACTTCGACCACACCAAGTGCCACCGGCTGACCACCGACGGCATCTTCGTACTCCAGTGCGGCGACCCGACCGCCAGTGCGACCGTGCCGGGCGGCACGGGCGGCCCCGGCTACAAGTTCGCGGACGAGAACCTGACCGGCGCGACCTACCCCGCGGGCACCGTGGCGATGGCCAACTCCGGCCCGGGCACCAACGGAAGCCAGTTCTTCCTGGTCTACAAGGACACCCAGCTGCCGCCGAACTACACCCCCTTCGGCAAGATCACCAACGGCCTGGACGTGGTCCAGAAGATCGCCGCCGCGGGCACCCTGGAGGGCGCCCCGGACGGCCACCCGATGGCCGACGTCACCTTCAACTCGGTTACGGTGTCCAAGGGTTGACCGATCCCGGGGCCGCCGGCGGCGGGCGCCCGAAGCGCTCCCGCCCGGCCCCGGACCGAAATCGCCCGGCCCGGATGCGGACAGCACCGGGCCTGGTCGCCTATGTTGGCGTTGTATAGGGTGCCCGCACCCGCCTGGCCGTCACCCTCGGCAGCAGGACACGGCGGACGGGGACGGCGGGCTCATCGGTCCGCCGCACATCAACTGTGGACGACGGTCGCGCGCCGCCCCGGCGCGGGCGCGACGTCATGTGGAGGACGCGCTATGAGCAGCGACCCGTGGGGCCGTGTGGACGAGCAGGGCACGGTGTACGTCAGGACGGCCGACGGCGAACGCGTGGTCGGTTCCTGGCAGGCCGGCTCGCCCGAGGAGGCCCTCGCCTACTTCGAGCGCAAGTACCAGGGCATCGAGGTGGAGATCGGCCTGCTGGAGAAGCGGGTGCGCACCACCGACCTGGCCGCCAAGGACGCCCAGACCGCGCTGGAGCACCTCCGCGCGCAGGTGACCGAGGGGCACGCGGTGGGCGACCTGGACGCGCTGGCCAAGCGGCTGGACACGCTCGCCGGTGAGATCGAGAGCCGGCGGGAGGAGCGCAAGGCGGCCCGTGCCAAGGCCCAGGACGAGACCCGCACCGCCAAGGAGGCCCTGGTCTCCGAGGCCGAGCAGCTCGCCGAGTCCACCCAGTGGCGGGAGGCCGGGGACCGGCTGCGCGCCCTGGTGGACACCTGGAAGGGCCTGCCGCGGCTGGACCGCAAGAGCGACGACGAGCTGTGGCACCGCTTCTCGCACGCCCGCTCGGTCTTCTCCAAGCACCGCAAGGCGCACTTCGCGACGCTGGACGCCGAGCGCGAGCAGGCCCGGCAGACCAAGGAGTCGCTGGTTTCCGAGGCCGAGGCGCTGTCCTCGTCCACCGACTGGGGCACCACCGCGGCCGCCTACCGCGACCTGATGGCGCGCTGGAAGGCCGCCGGCCGGGCGCAGCGGGACGTCGAGGACGAGCTGTGGGCGCGGTTCCGCGGCGCGCAGGACGTCTTCTTCCAGGCCCGTTCCGCGGTCTTCAGCGAGCGGGACGCCGAGCAGGTGGAGAACCAGAAGCTCAAGGAGGCCCTGGCCACCGAGGCCGAGGCGATCCTGCCGATCACCGACCTGAAGGCCGCCAAGGCCGCGCTGCGCGAGGTCAACGAGCGCTGGGAGGCCATCGGCCACGTGCCGCGCGACGTCCGTCCGAAGCTGGACGGCCGGCTGAACGCGGTCGAGCGGGCCATTCGCGAGGCCGAGGACGCCGAGTGGAAGCGCTCCAACCCGGAGGCCAAGGCCCGGGCGGCCGGCATGGTGGGCCTGTTCCAGGCGAAGGCCGACAAGATCCAGGCCGACCTGGACAAGGCCCGCGCGGCCGGCAACGCCGGCAAGACCGCCAGGCTGGAGTCCGAGCTGGCCGGCGTGCAGACCCTGCTGGAGCAGGCGCACAAGAGCCAGGAGGAGTTCAGCGGCTGATCCGGCTGACCGACTGAACGGCGAAGGCCCCCGGGGAGCACCCCGGGGGCCTTCCTCATGCCGTGGTCACTTCCGGGCCGAGGTGACCCGGTAGACGTCGTAGACGCCCTCGACGCCGCGCACCGCCTTGAGCACGTGGCCCAGGTGCTTCGGGTCGCCCATCTCGAAGGTGAAGCGGCTCATCGCCACCCGGTCCCGGGAGGTCTGGACCGCCGCTGACAGGATGTTGACGTGCTGGTCGGAGAGCACCCGGGTGACGTCCGAGAGCAGCCGGGAGCGGTCCAGCGCCTCGACCTGGATGGCCACCAGGAACACCGAGGACTGGGTGGCCGCCCACTCGACGTCGATCATGCGCTCGGGCTGCTGGCTCAGCGACTCGACGTTGACGCAGTCGGCGCGGTGCACCGAGACGCCGTTGCCGCGGGTGACGAAGCCGACGATCGGGTCGCCCGGCACCGGGGTGCAGCAGCGGGACAGCTTGACCCAGACGTCCTCGACGCCCTTGACGATCACGCCCGGGTCGCCCTTGGCCCGGCGGCGCACCGCCCGGCGGTCGTGGGTCGGGGTGGCCGTCTCGGCGAGGTCCTCGGTGGCGCCCTCCTCGCCGCCGAGCGCCTGGACCAGCTTCTGGACGATGTTCTGCGCGGCGACGTGGCCCTCGCCGATGGCGGCGTAGAGCGAGGAGATGTCGGGGTAGCGCATCTCGTGGGCCAGGGTGACCAGCGAGTCGCCGGTCAGGATCCGCTGGATCGGCAGGCCCTGCTTGCGCATCGCCCGGACGATCGCCTCCTTGCCGTGCTCGATCGCCTCCTCGCGGCGCTCCTTGGAGAACCAGGCGCGGATCTTGTTGCGGGCGCGCGGGGACTTGACGAAGCCCAGCCAGTCCCGGGAGGGGCCGGCGTTCTCCGCCTTGGAGGTGAACACCTCGACGGTGTCGCCGTTCTCCAGGGTCGACTCCAGCGGCACCAGCCGCCCGTTGACCCGGGCCCCTATGGTCCGGTAGCCGACCTCGGTGTGCACCGCGAAGGCGAAGTCGACCGGGGTGGCGCCGGCCGGCAGCGCTATCACGTCGCCCTTGGGGGTGAAGACGAAGACCTCGTTGCTGGCCAGGTCGAAGCGCAGTGACTCCAGGAACTCGCCCGGATCGGCGGTCTCCTTCTGCCAGTCCAGCAGCTGCCGCAGCCAGGCCATCTCGTTGACGGCGCCGGCCTTGTCGTCCTTGCGGGTCTGGGTCGGGGTGTCGGTGCGGACCTTGGACGCGCCGGCGACCGCGCGCTGCTTGTACTTCCAGTGCGCGGCGATGCCGTACTCGGCCCGCCGGTGCATGTCGAAGGTGCGGATCTGGAGTTCGACGGGCTTGCCGCCTGGACCGATCACCGTGGTGTGCAGCGACTGGTACATGTTGAACTTGGGCATCGCGATGTAGTCCTTGAACCGCCCCGGCACCGGGTTCCACCGCGCGTGGATGGTGCCCAGCGCCGCGTAGCAGTCGCGGACGGTGTCGACCAGGACCCGGATGCCCACCAGGTCGTAGATCTCGGCGAAGTCCCGGCCCCGGACGATCATCTTCTGGTAGACCGAGTAGTAGTGCTTCGGCCGGCCGGTGACGGAGGCGGTGATCCGGGCGCCGCGCAGGTCCGCCTGGACCTGGTCGATGACGGTCGCCAGGTACTCGTCCCGCTTGGGGGCGCGCTCGGCGACCAGCCGGACGATCTCGTCGTACATCTTGGGGTAGAGGATCGCGAAGGCGAGGTCCTCCAGCTCCCACTTGATGGTGTTCATGCCCAGCCGGTGCGCCAGCGGGGCGTAGATCTCCAGCGTCTCGCGGGCCTTCTTCTCCTGCTTCTCCCGCTTGAGGTAGCGCATGGTGCGCATGTTGTGCAGGCGGTCGGCCAGCTTGATCACCAGGACCCGCGGGTCCTTGGCCATCGCCACGACCATCTTGCGGACGGTCTCGGCCTGCGCGGCCTCGCCGAACTTGACCCGGTCCAGCTTGGTGACGCCGTCGACCAGCAGGGCCACCGAGTCGCCGAAGTCCTTGCGCAGGGTCTCCAGGCCGTAGTCGGTGTCCTCGACGGTGTCGTGCAGCAGCCCGGCCATCAGCGTCGGGGCGTCCATGCCGAGTTCGGCGAGGATGGTGGCGACGGCCAGCGGGTGGGTGATGTACGGGTCGCCGCTCTTGCGCTTCTGCCCGCGGTGCCACTTTTCGGCGACGGCGTAGGCCCGCTCGATGTCGCGCAGCAGCGCCGGGTCGGCCTTGGGGTCGTTCGCCCGGATCGAGCGGAACAGGGGCTCCAGGACGGGGTTCAGCACGCTGGAGCGCTGGCCGCCCAGGCGGGCCAGTCGGGCGCGCATGCCGCCGCCGGTGCCGGAGCCGCGGCCGAGCGGGGCGGTTTGGCGCGAGGAGGTCGGCGTCGGGCGTGCCGGGGTGGCCCCCGAGGGCGTGGGACGGTTTTCGGGGGCGGCCGCTGCGGCCGTGGGCACAACCTCGTCGGGCAAGGACACTCCTCGGGGCACCGGGGCCGACCCCTGCCGGGCCCGTGACGTCCGGGCACAACCGGGAGGGGATGAATCTTCATGGTACCGAGCCGGGCGGCCCGGTGTTCATCCGGCCGGGCCCGGAAACGGAAGGACGGCGGTCGGATGATCCGACCGCCGTCCTCGGAGTCCCTTGTGGAGCCCGTCCCTCAGACCGTGACCAGCGTCTCCAGCGGGGCGCCGTTCAGGTGTCCGGCCAGCCGGTCGCGGCCGTCCAGGAAGCCCAGCTCCATCAGCACCACGACGCCCGCCAGCTCGGCGCCGGCCTCCTTCACCAGGTCCAGCGAGGCACCGATGGTGCCGCCGGTGGCCAGCACGTCGTCCACCACCAGCACCCGCTCACCGGGCGCGAAGGCGTCGCACTGCACCTCCAGCGTCGCCGAGCCGTACTCCAGCTCGTACGAACGCCGGAACACCTCGCCGGGCAGCTTGCCCTGCTTGCGGATCGGCACGAAGCCGAGCCCGGCCGCGAAGGCCGCCGGGGCCGCCAGCACGAAGCCGCGCGCCTCCAGGCCCACCACCTTGGTCGCCCCGAGCTCCTTCGCCCGGTCCGCCAGCGCCCGGGTGAGGGCGCCGAAGGCCTCGGCGTCGGCGAGCAGCGGCGCGATGTCCTTGAACAGCACGCCCGGCTTCGGGTAGTCCGGGACGTCCCGGATCCGGCTGTTCAGCAGCTCGGCCAGTGTGGTGTCGACGGTGGTCACGGTGGTGGGTTCCTTAGGTTCGGGTTCAGCGCTTGGTGGACGGACGGCCCTTGGCACGCGGGGTGCCGGCCGACCGGCCGCGCTGACCGACCATACCCGCAGGCTGGTCCTCGTCCGCGACCTCGTCCGTCGCCACCGCGTCCTGGACCTCCGCCTTGGCGGCCGCGGCCCGGTGCTGCAGGACGCGCTTGCGCAGCGCCTTCATCTCCGGCTGCTCCTCCTTGAGCTGCGCCAGCAGCGGAGTGGCGACGCAGATCGAGGAGTAGGCACCGGCCGCGAGGCCGATGAACAGCGCGAGCGAGATGTCGTTCAGGGTGCCGGCGCCCAGGAGGCCGCCACCGATGAACAGCAGCGCGGCGACCGGCAGCAGCGCCACCACGGTGGTGTTGAGCGAGCGCACCAGGGTCTGGTTGAGGCCCGCGTTGGCCGCCTCGCTGTAGGTGAGCCTGTTCTGCTTGGTGAGCCCCTTGGTGTTCTCCTTCACGGTGTCGAAGACGACGACCGTGTCGTAGAGCGAGTACCCGAGGATGGTCAGGAAGCCGATCACCGTACCGGGGGTGACCTCGAAGCCGACCAGGGCGTAGACGCCGATGGTGATCAGGAGGTCGTGGATCAGGGCGACCAGGGCGGCCACCGCCATCCGCCACTCGAAGGCGATCGCCAGGTAGATCGTCACCAGGACCATGAAGATGATCAGGCCGGTGATCGCCTTGTTGGAGATCTGCTTGCCCCAGCTGGGGCCGATGACCTGGGCCTCGACGGTGTCCAGCGGCACGCCGATCTTATCGGCGAGCTGCGAACGGACCTCGTCGGAGCTCTTCGGCTCGTCGGTGCTGACCTGGATGCGGATCTTGTTGTTGTCGGTCGACTGCACCAGCGGGTGCGAGGAGGTGACCTGGTCGGCCTTCTCCTGCGCCTGCGAGACCGTCAGGCCCGGCTTGGTCACGGTGTAGACCGAGCCGCCCTTGAACTCGATGCCCAGGTGCAGGCCCATCGCCAGGCCGATCGCCGCGACCAGCACGATCACACCGGAGATGGAGTACCAGAGCTTACGGCGCCCGACGAAGTCGAAGCTGACCTCGCCCTGGTAGAGCCGGTGGCCCAGATTGGAGAAGCGTGACACGGTGTCAGGCCCCCTTCACGGCGGCAGAGGAGGGGCTACGGCGACGGCTGCTGCGCAGCGGCGGGCGGGCGCCCAGCCGCTTGGGGTCCAGACCGGACCACGGGTGGCCGTCGGAGAAGAACTTGCGCCGGGCCAGCAGCGTGATCAGCGGCTTGGTGAAGAGGAAGATCACCACGACGTCGAGCGCGGTGGTCAGACCCAGGGTGAACGCGAAGCCCTGGACCTTGCCGACCGAGACCACGTAGAGCACCGCGGCACAGAGGAAGGACACGAAGTCCGAGACCAGGATGGTGCGCCGGGCGCGCGGCCAGGCCCGCTGGACCGCCGGGCGCAGCGGGGCGCCCTCGCGGACCTCGTCGCGGATGCGCTCGAAGTACACGATGAAGGAGTCGGCGGTGATACCGATCGCGACGATCGCACCGCAGACCGCCGGCAGGGTCAGCGCGAAGCCGATCCCGCCGCCGAGCAGGCTCATGATCGAGTAGGTCAGGGCCGCCGAGACGACCAGACCGGCGATCGAGACCAGGCCGAGGCCGCGGTAGTAGACCAGCGAGTAGGCGACGACCAGCAGCATGCCGATCGCGCCGGCGACCAGACCGGCCTTGAGCTGGTCACTGCCCAGCGCCGGGGAGACGGTGGTGATGTCGCTCTTGGTGAACTCCAGCGGCAGGGCGCCGTAGCTCAGCACGTTGGAGAGGTCCTGCGCCTCGGCCTGGCTGAACTGGCCGGTGATGACCGCGCTGCCGCCGGGGATCGGGCCGTTGACCTGCGGGTGCGAGACCACCTGGTTGTCCAGCACGATGGCGAACTGGTTGTTCGGCGGGGCCTGGGTGGCGAGCTGCCCGGTGACCTTGGTGAAGGCGTCGGTGCCGGTGCCGTTGAACTGCAGCTGGACCTGCCAGCCGCTACCGGTCTGGGTGTCGAGGGAGGGCTGGGCCTTGGAGACGTCCGAGCCCTTCACCGCGACGGGGCCGAGCGCCAGCTTCTCGTAGTAGCCGCCCTTCCCGGGCTTCTGCGAGCAGGCGACCATGGCCTTGTCCTCGGCCCCGGTCTGGGCCGAACGGATCTCGGGCTTGGAGCAGTCGAGCCCCGCGAAGGCCGCGGACAGCTCCGGCGGGACGGTGCCCTGGGTCATCGCGGCGCTCAGGTCGGCGGCGCTCGGCTGGGTGGCCTGGGCGCTCGGGGCACCGGAGGCGGACGGGGCGGCCGAGCCGGTGGCGGCGGACGGAGCGGTGCTCGCGCCCGTCGCGGCGGCCGACGGGGTGGCGGCCTCGGCGGCCAGCGCCTCACCGACCGAGCGGCCCTGCTTGGTGGAGCTCGCGGAGGCGGTCGGCGCGTGGCTGGCGGAGGAGCTCGCGCCGGCCGAGGCCGACGGGGCGGCGCTGCCCGAGGGGGCGGCGCTCGGGCTGCCGGAGGCGCCGGCGGACGGGGTGCCGGTGGGCGCCGGCACGGTGATACCGCTGGGCGCCACGGCCAGGACCGGACGGAAGAACAGCTTCGCGGTGGTACCGACCTGGTCCGCCGCGTTCTGCCGGTCGCCGCCCTTGGGGATGTTCACGATGATCGTGTCCGAGCCCTGGGTCTGGACCTCCGCCTCGGAGACACCCATTCCGTTGACCCGGCGCTCGATGATCCCGGTGGCGATGTCCATGTTGGCCTTGTTGACCGCCTTGGGATCGGTCGACTTCGCGGTCAGCGTGATGCTGGTGCCGCCGGCGAGGTCGATTCCGAGCCGGGGCTTGGTGTTGCCCGTCCCGAACATGAGGGCGACCAGTCCGACGGTGACGACCAGGATGAGGGCCAGCGCCCGCCCTGGGTAGCCGTCGCGCGGGCGCGACTTGGGTGTTGCCACCTTGCTCGTTTCTCCCTGTCCATGCCACCTCCCCGACCGGACCCCCGTCCGGCTCGTGGCGGGACGGGGGCATGGCGGTTCTGCGGCCCTGAGGTCCTGTGGGCTCGCGGCACTGCGCCGCGCGGACGGGCGGGTTGCCCGTCCGTACTACTTGCTCGCGGGAGCCCCGCCCTCGGCATCGCCCTTCTCGGCGCCGTCCTTGGTGAGCGTCAGCGGCTTGCCCTCGGCCGGCGCGGCGTCGGCGACGTCCTCGGTCTCCGGCTCGGACAGCTCGTCGTCCTCGGGACGACCGTTGATGATCGCGTCGTACTCCTGGGGGTCCAGGACGGCCGCGACGGCGCTCTTCGTGAAGTGGGTGATCACGCCGGGAGCGATCTCCAGCTCGACGGTCTCGTCGTTGACCGCCTTCACCTGGGCGTACAGGCCGCCGATGGTGCGCACTCCCGCCCCGGGCTCCAGCGCCGTCTGCATCTGCTGCATCTGCGACTGGCGCTTCTTCTGCGACCGGAACATGAGCACGATCGCGATGATCGGGAGGAGAAGGATGATGAGGTTCACTGCAGCCAGGGTCCTTTACGGGCCGCCGGCCGGCGGCCTGTGTGGTATGGGTCGGCCCGTCAGGTGAGAGGGGCGGTCCGGCGGAGTCTAGGCGACCCCGAACTGATCGGACAACGCCAAGCATCGCATCCTGCCGCCGAAAGTGGCGACCCTCCGTCCGCACGGTTTCCCCGGGCTTCCGCCCTGGCATCTCCAAGGGGCGCGGCACCGGGCCGGCCGGGAACCGGTCGCCACCTCTCACCCGTTCAGCCCAGAGCGGTCAACTTCCGTCCGCCGGGAACAGCTCCGGCTGGGGCGGCACGCTGCCGCGAGAGGTCTGGACCGGCGGGGTCATCCCGAGGTGCTGCCAGGCGGCGGCGGTGGCGATCCGCCCGCGCGGGGTGCGGGCGAGCAGTCCCTCGCGGACCAGGAAGGGCTCGGCCACCTCCTCGACCGTCTCGGCCTCCTCCCCCACGGCGACCGCGAGTGTCGACAAACCGACCGGTCCGCCGCCGAACAGCCGCAGCAGGGCGTCCAGCACCGCACGGTCCAGCCGGTCCAGGCCCCGGGCGTCCACCTCGTAGACGTCCAGCGCCTGGCCGGCGATCTCGACGGTGACCACACCGTCGTGCCGGACCTGCGCGTAGTCGCGGACCCGGCGCAGCAGCCGGTTGGCGATGCGCGGGGTGCCGCGCGAGCGCCCGGCGATCTCGGCCGCGCCCGCCGGGTCTATCTCCACGTCCAGCAGCGCGGCCGAACGGTGCACCACCCGCTGCAGCTCCGCCGGGGCGTAGAACTCCATGTGCCCGGTGAAGCCGAAGCGGTCGCGCAGCGGCGGCGGCAGCAGGCCGGCCCGGGTGGTGGCGCCGACCAGGGTGAAGGGCGGGAGCTCCAGCGGGATGGCGGTGGCGCCCGGGCCCTTGCCGACGATCACGTCGACCCGGAAGTCCTCCATCGCCATGTAGAGCATCTCCTCGGCCGGACGGGACATCCGGTGGATCTCGTCGAGGAAGAGCACCTCACCCTCGGTGAGCGAGGAGAGGATCGCCGCGAGGTCCCCGGCGTGCTGGATGGCCGGGCCGGAGGTGATCCGGATCGGGGCGCCCAGCTCGGCGGCGATGATCATGGACAGGGTGGTCTTGCCCAGCCCGGGCGGGCCGCTCAGCAGCACGTGGTCGGGCGCACTGCCGCGCTTGCGCGCCGCCTGCAGGACCAGGGACAGCTGCTCGCGCACCCGCTCCTGGCCGATGAACTCGTCCAGCAGCTTGGGGCGCAGCGCGGCCTCCACCGCCTGGTCCTCGCCGTCGGCGGCGGCCGTGACCAGCCGGTCAGCGGGTTCCTCGTACATCCTCGCGGGCTCCAGGGGTGTCAGCGGTGTCGGCGGTATCGGCGGTGTCGACAAACGGACAGATCGTCAGGTGGATTCAGCGGGCGCGGTTGAGGCCGCGCAGGGCGAGCCGGAGCAGCGCGCCGACGTCCGGCGTCTGCTGCGCCTCCGCCTCCGGGGTGACGGCCGCGACCGCCTCGTCCGCCTCGCGCGGGGCGTAGCCGAGGCCGGTCAGCGCGGAGTGCAGCTGCTCGCTCCACGGCGCCGGGCCACTGGCGATCGGCTTCTGCGCGGGCACCGCGCCGTGCGGGGCGCCCAGCTTGTCCTTGTACTCCAGCAGCAGCTTGGCCGCCTTCGCCTTGCCGATGCCCGGCACCGCGACCAGCGCCTTCTCGTCCCCGCCCGCCACCGCCGCACGCAGCGCGTCGGGGCTGTGCACGCCGAGGATCGCCTGGGCCAGCTTGGGGCCGACGCCCGGCGCGGCCTGCAGGATCTCGAACACGGCGCGCTCGTCGTCATCGGCGAAGCCGAACAGGGTCAGCGAGTCCTCCCGCACCACCAGCGAGGTCGCCAGCCGGGCCGGCTCGCCCAGCCGCAGGCCGGCCAGGGTGTTCGGGGTGCACTGGACGGCCATGCCGACCCCGCCCACCTCGACCACCGCGACTCCGGAGGCAATGGCCGCCACGGGTCCTTGTACGAAGGCGATCACCGGACGGTGTCTTTCACAGGAGCGGTGCCTTTCAGGGAGGAAGGGGCTTTCAGGGGGGTGGCGCGGGCGGCCTGGACGGCGGCCTGCAGCCGGTTGGCCGCCCCGCCGCGCCAGATGTGGCAGATCGCCAGCGCCAGCGCGTCGGCGGCGTCGGCGGGCTTGGGCGGGGCGTCCAGCCGCAGCAGGCGCTGCACCATGGCCGTGACCTGGGCCTTGTCCGCCCGGCCGGAGCCGGTGACGGCGGCCTTGACCTCGCTGGGGGTGTGCAGGGTGACGGGGATGCCGCGCCGGGTGGCGCAGAGCATCGCGACCGCGCTCGCCTGGGCGGTGCCCATCACCGTCCGCACGTTGTGCTGGGCGAAGACCCGCTCGACCGCGACCAGGTCGGGCCGGTGCTCGTCCAGCCAGCTTTCCAGGCCCTGCTCGATCAGCAGCAGTCGCTGCCCGATCTCGGCCTCGGCCGGCGTGCGCACCACGCCCACCCCGGCCATCCGCAGCGGCCGGCCCGGCGCACCCTCGACCACGCCGACCCCGCACCTGGTCAGCCCCGGGTCCACACCCAGCACCC
Source organism: Kitasatospora sp. NPDC053057 (assembly GCF_044546945.1). Taxonomy (NCBI): domain Bacteria; kingdom Bacillati; phylum Actinomycetota; class Actinomycetes; order Kitasatosporales; family Streptomycetaceae; genus Kitasatospora; species Kitasatospora sp. NPDC053057. Next base: position 116,845 of record NZ_JBITZP010000010.1, read on the forward strand.
GCACGTCACGCCCCGCCTCTCTGCGACTCCCGCCCCAAGGCGAACGACCTCCGCAGGCTACCGCCCGGGTCCGACAACCCCGCCGACGACACCGGCCCGGCGGTCCTTGGACCACCGGGCCGGGCAGTGAGAACGATCACTCGCCGTCGATCGATCGACGCCGTGTCACTCGGCGTCGAGCTGCGCACCGACCTCGTCGGAGATGTCGAAGTTGGCGAAGACGTTCTGCACGTCGTCGCTGTCCTCCAGCGCGTCGATCAGCTTGAGGATCTTGCGGGCGCCGTCGACGTCCAGCTCGACCTGCATGCTGGGGAGGAAGTTGGCCTCGGCCGAGTCGTAGTCGACGCCGGCGTCGACCAGCGCGGTGCGCACGTCGACCATCTTGGAGGCCTCGGAGACGATCTCGAAGGAGTCGCCGAGGTCGTTGATCTCCTCGGGGTCCTGGTCGAGGACGATCTCGAACAGCTTGTCCTCGTCCACGCCGTCAGCCTTGGGGACGATCACGACGCCCTTGCGGGTGAACAGGTAGGACACCGAGCCCGGGTCGGCCATCGAGCCGCCGTTGCGGGTCATCGCGACGCGCACGTCGGAGGCCGCGCGGTTGCGGTTGTCGGTGAGGCACTCGATCAGGACGGCGACGCCGTTCGGGCCGTAGCCCTCGTACATGATGGTCTGGTAGTCGGCACCGCCGGCCTCCAGACCGCCACCGCGCTTGACGGCACGGTTGATGTTGTCGATCGGGACCGAGCTCTTCTTCGCCTTCTGGATGGCGTCGTAGAGGGTCGGGTTGCCCGCCGGGTCGGGACCGCCGGTCTTCGCCGCCACCTCGATGTTCTTGATCATCTTGGCGAAGAGCTTGCCGCGCTTGGCGTCGATCACGGCCTTCTTGTGCTTGGTGGTAGCCCACTTAGAGTGGCCGGACATCGCCAGCTCCTTTACGTCGCCATTGGAAATGAACAGATGAGATCTTACCGGTGTCGTCACCGGTGAGGCGCACACGGCTACCGGAGCCCTACTCGCCGGCGAGGTGCTCCTCGACCATCTTCACGAAGTAGGCGTGCACCCGGTGGTCGCCGGTGAGCTCCGGGTGGAACGAGGTGGCCAGCAGGTTGCCCTGGCGCACGGCCACGATCCGGCTCTCCGGCCCGTCCGCGCCGGGCAGCTCGGCCAGCACCTCGACGCCCGCGCCGACCGACTCGACCCAGGGGGCGCGGATGAAGACGCCGTGCACCGGCGCGTCGTCCAGGCCCTTGAAGGCGATGCCCGACTCGAAGGACTCGTTCTGACGGCCGAAGGCGTTGCGGCGCACCGTCATGTCGATGCCGCCGACACTCTCCTGGTCCTCCCGGCCGTCGAGGATCTTGTCGGCCAGCATGATCATGCCCGCGCAGGTGCCGTACGCCGGCATCCCGGCCGCGACCCGCTCGCGCACCGGGTCCATCACGCCGAACAGCAGCGCCAGCTTGGACATGGTGGTGGACTCCCCGCCGGGGATCACCAGCGCGTCGACCTCGGCCAGCTCCTCGGCGCGGCGCACCGGACGGGCGAGCGCGTCGGCCTCGGCCAGCGCCACCAGGTGCTCGCGGACATCGCCCTGCAGGGCGAGGACGCCGATGACGGGAGTGCTCACGGTCTTCAACCTCAATCGATCGTTACTACGGACGTACGCGGCTCGGCCCGCCGCACACCGAGGCGCTGCGGCGGGCCGACGAAGGGGAGGGAGCGATTACCAGCCGCGGTTGGCGTAGCGCTCGGTCTCCGGCAGGGTGTCGCAGTTGATGCCGACCATGGCCTCGCCCAGGTTGCGGGAGGCATCCGCGATGATCTTCGGGTCGTCGAAGAAGGTGGTCGCCTTCACGATGGCGGCGGCGCGCTTGGCCGGGTCGCCCGACTTGAAGATGCCGGAGCCGACGAAGACGCCCTCGGCACCCAGCTGGCGCATCAGCGCGGCGTCGGCCGGGGTGGCCACGCCACCGGCGGAGAACAGCACGACCGGCAGCTTGCCGAGCTCGGCGACCTCCTTGACCAGCTCGTACGGGGCGCGCAGCTCCTTGGCGGCGGCGTACAGCTCGTTGTGGTCCAGCGCGCGCAGGTGGCCGATCTCGTTCTTGATCTGGCGCAGGTGGCGGACGGCCTCGACGACGTTGCCGGTGCCGGCCTCGCCCTTCGAGCGGATCATGGCCGCGCCCTCGGCGATGCGGCGCAGGGCCTCGCCCAGGTTGGTGGCACCGCAGACGAAGGGGGTGGTGAAGGCCCACTTGTCGGAGTGGTTGACCTCGTCGGCCGGGGTCAGCACCTCGGACTCGTCGATGTAGTCGACACCGAGCGACTGCAGGACCTGGGCCTCGACGAAGTGACCGATGCGGGACTTGGCCATCACCGGGATGGAGACCGCCTCGATGATCTCCTCGATCATGTTCGGGTCGGACATGCGGGCCACGCCGCCGTCCTTGCGGATGTCGGCCGGAACCCGCTCCAGAGCCATGACGGCCACCGCGCCGGCGTCCTCGGCGATCTTCGCCTGCTCGGCGTTGACCACGTCCATGATCACACCGCCCTTGAGCTGCTCGGCCATGCCGCGCTTGACCCGGGCGGTACCGATCTGCGGCTGGTCTGCGGTGGTGGGGGTGGTGGACACGTGAGACCTCACTCGAAGATGAACCAGTGCTATCGCCCTATGGTAGGCGGAACGGGTGGCCCAACCATGCGCCACCAAGTCCAGCCCGGACGACGGGATGCGACAAACGGGCCGTATCCGGGGACAGCCTAAGCAGGCGCCCCCTCCGGCGTGAGGGCGGGCGGCGGAGCGTCGTCCATCTCGAAGGCCATCGGGAACGGCGCCTTGCCCGCCAGCCGGAAGTACCGCACCAGCCGGTGCTCCCGCACCGCCCGCGCCGCCCGCACCGCGTCGTTGTGGAACCGGCGGGCCATCGGCACCCGCCGCACCGCGGCCGTCAGATCACGAAGCGCGTCCTCGCCGCCCGGCTCGGCCACCAGCGCCGCCACCTGCTCCGGCTCCGCCAGCACCGCCCGCAGCGCCAGGCTCAGCTGGCTCTCCGCCACCTCGCGCTGCTCGTCCTCGGCCTGCCGGGCCGCGTGCGCCGCGTCCAGCAGCAGCAGCGAGGCCGCCGGATCCAGCAACGAGGACGTCGCCAGCTCCACCGCCACCGAGGCCCGGCGGACCAACTGCGCGTCCAGCGCCGCCCGCGCCGCGTCGATCCGGGCGTGCAGCCGGTCCAGGCGCCCGGCCGTCCAACTCAGGTACATGCCGAACAGCACCACGGCCACGCCGGCCCAGATCCAGGTAGTCACGGGCCGCTACGTTACCGGGTGTCACCGGCCACCCCGCCCGGCGTCAGCCCCAGGGCCCTCAGGCCGTCGCGCTGCGGTAGCTGTCCCGGTCGATGTCCTCGATGTTCACCGCGGTGAACAGCCGGCCCCCGGACGGCGCGGTGACGTGCTCGGCCAGCAGCGCGATGACGCCCTCGCTCAGCGCCGCCTTCGCCTCCGCGGTACGGCCCGGGAACACCTGGAACTCGACGTACACCTGGGCGTCGCCCTCCGGCCCGGTGCTGCCGACCACCAGCTCGTCGCTCTGCCGAAACAGGGTCTTGCAGGACTCCGGCTTCGCGTCGATGGTCTCCTCCGCCAGCCGGTTGATCGCCAGCCCCAGCGCCCGGCGGTCGAAGGTCCCGGCCAGGCTCGACGAGTAGTCGACGGAAATCTGCGGCATCGGTTGCCCCCATGAGTCACACGAATCGAGCGGTACGGTCGCCTGACCCTAACGCCGCTGACATCCCGGCCCTTCCCCGGGCCCCGCCCGCGACGATCGGCCCGCGATCAGTCCCTGGCCAGCCCGAACCGGCCCCGCCGCCCGCTGCGCACGTCCTCCTCGACCACCGCGGCCGCCCCGGCCGTCACCGTCTCGTACACCGCCAGGATGTCCGCTCCGACCGTCGACCAGTCGAACCGCCGCACGTGCCGCGAGGCCGCCTTGCGCAGCTCCTCCAGCCGCGCCGGATCCCCCAGTAGCCGCAGCGCCGTACGGGCCAGCGCGTCCGCGTCCTCCACCGGGAACAGCTCCCCGGCGTCCCCGCCGTCCAGCACCTGCTTGAACGCGTCCAGGTCGCTGGCCAGCACCGGGGCGCCCGCCGACATCGCCTCCACCAGGATGATCCCGAAGCTCTCGCCCCCGGTGTTCGGCGCCACGTACAGGTCCACGCTGCGCAGCAGCCGGGCCTTCTCCCGGTCCGAGACCATGCCCAGGAACTCCACCTGCCCGCGGACCTCCGGCGGGAGGGCGGCCACGGCCTCCTCCTCGTCACCCTTGCCCGCGACCAGCAGCCGCACCCCCGGCCGCTCGGCCAGGATCCTCGGCAGCGCCGCCAGCAGCGTCGGCAGGCCCTTGCGCGGCTCGTTGATCCGGCCGATGAAGCCGATCGTGCCCGGCTCCCCCGCCGCCGCACCTCCGGTCCACCGCTCGTCCGGCTCGGCCCCCGCGAAGAACCCGACGTCCACCCCGTTCGGGATCACCACGGCGTCCCCGCCCAGGTGCTCCACCAGGGTGCGCCGGGCGTACTCCGACACCGCGATCCGGGCCCGCATCTTCTCCAGCCCCGGCTGCAGGATCGGCGAGGCCGCGATCATCGCCCGCGAGCGCGGGTTCGAGGTGTGGAAGGTACCCACCATCGGGCCGGTGGCCGACCAGGCCGCCAGCATCGACAGGCTCGGCGAGGCCGGCTCGTGCACGTGCAGGATGTCGAAGCGCCCCTCGCGCAGCCACCGCCGCACCCGCGCCGCCGACAGGATGCCGAAGCTCAGCCGCGCCACCGACCCGTTGTACGGCACCGCCACCGCCCGCCCCGCCGAGACCACGTACGGCGGCAGCGCCTCGTCGTCCTCGGCCGGCGCCAGCACCGACACCTCGTGGCCCAGACCGATCAGGTGCTCGGCGAGGTCCCGGATGTGGAACTGCACCCCGCCGGGGACGTCCCAGTCGTACGGGCAGACGATGCCGATCTTCACGGGTCCTCAAGCTCCTTCGGGCAGGTCGTACGGGCCGGGCTCAGGCCTCGGAAGCCTCGGCGGCGGGCTCTGCGGCGGGCTCGGGACGCGCCTCGACGGGCCCGCCCCCCACCGTCTCACGGGCCGGCAGGTCGGCCAGCCAGAACTTCTGCAGCATGTGCCAGTCCTGCGGGTGCTCGCTGATCCCGCGCTGCCACACGTCCGCCATCGCCTGGGTCATCGCCAGCGTCCGCGCCTTGCGGTCGCCCTCCTGGGGCACCGGCACCTCGGGGTGGATGGTCCCGCGCAGCACCGGGCCGTCGTACCACAGCGTCACCGGCAGCAGCGCCGCCCCGGTGCGCTGGCACAGCGCCGCCGGCCCGGCCGGCATCCGGGTCGGCTCACCGAAGAACGACACCTGGATGCCCGCCTCCGAGAGGTCCCGGTCCCCCACCAGGCAGACCAGCTTGCCCGCGCGCAGCCGGCGCGCCAGCGTGCCGATCACGTTCACCCCGCCCCCGGTCAGCGCCAGGACCTCCATGCCCTGGCCCTCCCGGAACGCGACGAACCGGTCGAACAGCCGCTCCGGCTTCAGCCGCTCGGCGACCGTGGTGAACGGGTGGCCCAGGTGCGCTATCCAGGTGCCCGCCAGGTCCCAGTTGCCCATGTGCGGCAGCGCCACCACGACGCCCCGCCCGGACTCCAGCGCCTCCCGCAGGTGCTCCAAGCCGTCCACCTGGACGTCCCGGAGGACCCTCTCCCGGCTCCACACCGGCAGCCGGAAGGACTCCATCCAGTACCGCAGGTACGAACGCATCCCGGCCCGCGACAACCGCCGCAGCGCCGCCTCGTGCAGCCCCGGCCGCACCCGGCGCAGGTTCGCCTCCAGCTGGCGCACCCGCGGGCCGCGGCGGCGCCAGGCGTAGTCCGCCAGCCGGTCGAACAGCCACCGCGCCACCGGCTCCGGCAGGTGCTTCAGCACCGCCCACCCCAGCGCGTACGCCCAGTACACCAGTCGGTCCGTCACCGCAGGACGCCCCCCATCAACTCCCGGCCGCCGCTCGGTCGGCCTCGAACGCCTCACGGCGCACGGTCAGCATCCGCTGGAACACCGTCACCAGACTGCCCGCCGCCACCAGCCACAGCGCCACCGGCAGCAGCCACTCCACGTACGGCACCCCGAACTCGTGCAGACCCGCGACCCCGGCCGCCACCAGACTGGCCACCAGCCGCTCGGCCCGCTCCACCAGCCCCGACACGTCACACGGCAGGCCCTGGCTCTCCGCCCGCGCCTTGGTGTACGACACCACCAGACCACTGGCCAGACAGAAGATCGCCACCGCGCACAGCAGGTTGTTGTCACCCTTGCCCGCGTACCACATCGCCAGACCACCGAAGATCGCCGCATCCGCGACCCGGTCCAGCGTGGAGTCCAGGAACGCCCCCCACTTGCTGCTCCGGCCCAGCTGGCGGGCCATGTTCCCGTCCACCAGGTCCGAGAAGATGAACAGCGTGATCGTGATGGTGCCCCAGAAGAACTCCCCACGCGGGAAGAACACCAGCGCACCGGCCACCGAACCGGCGGTACCGATCAGCGTCACGGCGTCCGGGCTCACGCCCAACCGGATCAGGAACGCGGCGAACGGGGTCAGGACACGTGTGAAGAAGGCACGCGCGTATTTGTTGAGCATGGCCTTCCCAGCCGCTCCGATCTCCCAGGTACCCGCCTGGCGCAGCACACGCGGCAGACGGCCGGACGAATGAGCCCGCCCGGCGCACCCATCGTAGCCACGCCCGGGACGGCCTCCGTCGCGCGCACCGCCGGACGACACCCCGGCCACCGCCCACGCACGGACGGTCACACGACACGCGCCCGACCGGACCCGACCAGAGGCGTGCCGCGCGGATCAGGCCGGAGCCAGCGACGCCTGGGCACGCGCCTCGCCGCGTTGTCGTCGGTCGCCAATGCTCCGCAGTGGCTCCCTCCTCCGCCTTGCGATGCACGCACCCAGACGCCGCGGCCTCGTCCAGCCTGATCCGCGCGGCACGCCTAGACTGCCAAAGACAGCCTCGGCGCCACGGGAGGAGACCCCGATGCCCGACCGCAGCACCGCACGAGCCGGCCAGGCACCCGCCGTCACCGGCCCTCAGGACCTGCGCAACGTCGTCCTCATCGGCTCCAGCGGTGTGGGCAAGACCACCCTCGCCGAATCCCTCGCCCTCGCCGCCGGCGCCACCGGCCGCGCCGGACGCGTCACCGACGGCACCACCGTCTCCGACCACGAGGACATCGAGCACCAGCAGCAGCGCTCCGTCCAGCTCTCCCTGCTCCCGCTCGAATGGAAGGGCGTCAAGATCAATCTGATCGACCCGCCCGGCCACCCCGACTTCGCCGCCGACCTGCGTGCCGCCCTGCACGCCGCCGACGCCGCCGTCTTCGTCGTCTCCGCCACCGACCCGGTCGCCGCCCCCACCCGCGCCCTCTGGCGCGAGTGCGCCGCCGAGGGCATCCCCCGCGCCATCGCCGTCGCCAAACTCGACCTCGCCCGCACCGGCTTCGACGACATCCTCACCACCTGCCACGACGCCTTCGAACTGGGCCCCGACACCCTGCGCCCGCTCTTCCTGCCCGTCCTCCACGACGGACACCCCGACGGCAGCGTCGACCTCCTCACCGGCGACACCTACGGCGACGCCACCCCCCTGCCCGACACCGGCCCCGCCCACGACAGCCTCGTCGAAGCCATCTCCGGCCAGGACGACACCCTCATGGAGCGCTACCTCTCCGGCGACCCCCTCGACACCGACGCCCTCGAAGCCGGACTGCGCCGCGAAGTCCTCTCCTGCGCCCTCCACCCCGCCGTCCCCACCAGCGAGAACGGCCTCGGCGCCGCCGAACTCCTCGACCTGATCGCCCACACCTTCCCCAACCCCACCGAACGCACCCGCCCCGCCCCCGACTGCGACCCCGACGCCCCGCTCGCCGCCCAGGTCGTCCGCGTCACCGGCGACGCCTACGTCGGCCGGATCAGCCTGCTGCGCCTGTACGCCGGCACCCTGCGCCCCGACACCAAGATCCACCTGGTCGGCCCCGCCCACACCGCCGACCAGAACGGCGACGAACGCGTCACCGGGCTCACCAGCCCCTTCGGCAAACTCCAGCGCCCCGTCCCGCACGCCGTCGCCGGCGACCTCGTCTGTGCCGCCAAACTCACCACCGCCCGGGCCGGCGACACCGTCCACGATCCCGGCCACCCCGTCGAACTCGACGGCTGGACCCTGCCCGAACCCCTGCTGCCGATCGCCGTCGAAGCCCACAGCAAGGCCGACGACGACAAGCTCTCCCAAGCCCTCACCCGGCTCGGCGCCGAAGACCCGGCCCTACGGCTCGAACAGAACCCCGACACCCACCAGCTCGTCCTCTGGTGCACCGGCGAGGCCCACGCCGAGGTCGTCCTCGACCGGCTGCGCACCCGCCACGGCGTCCACGTCGACACCGTCGAACCCAAGGTCGCCCTGCGCGAGACCTTCGGCACCGCCGCCGCCGGCCACGGCCGGCTCGTCAAACAGTCCGGCGGCCACGGCCAGTACGCCATCTGCGACCTCGAGGTCGAACCCCTCCCGGCCGGCTCCGGCTTCGAGTTCCAGGAACACGTCGTCGGCGGCGCCGTCCCCAAGCACTTCATCCCCTCCGTCGAGAAGGGCGTGCGCGCCCAACTCGCCAAGGGCGTCGCCACCGGCTACCCGCTCGTCGACGTCCGGGTCACCCTCACCGACGGCAAGGCCCACTCCGTCGACTCCTCCGACGCCTCCTTCCAGAACGCCGCCGCCCTCGCCCTGCGCGACGCCGCCGAGCACGCAGTCATCCGCCTGCTCGAACCCGTCGCCGCCGTCAGCATCCTGCTGCCCGACGAGTACCTCGGCGCCGTCCTCGGCGACCTCTCCGCCCGCCGCGGCCGCGTCCTCGGCACCGAGACCGGCGGCCGCGGCCTCACCCTGCTGCGCGCCGAAGTCCCGGAGCTCGAACTCGTCCGCTACCCGGTCGACCTGCGCTCGCTCACCCACGGCACCGCCGAGTTCTCCCGCGCCTACCTGCGCCACGAACCCATGCCCGCCGCCCTGGCCGACCGCTACACCGACTGAGCGGGCTTCCGGTTCGGCAGCGCACACGCCGCCGTACCCCCCGGCATCCGGTGCCGGTTGCGCGACACCCAGCGGTACACCACACCCGCCACCGGACGCACCGGCCCCAGTGCCATCAGCGCACCCAGGTACGCCCACGCGCCCCCGGAGCGCATCAGCACCCGCGCCACCGCCTGCGCGCCCCCGTACACCCGGCCCGCCGGCGTCACCCACAGCACCTCGCGCCCGGCCCGCTCGGCCGACACCTCACCCCGGCCACCCGCCAGCGCGTCCAACTCCGCCAGCTCCGCGAACTGGAACGGCACCGCCTCCCAGCCCCCCGAGGCCAGCGTCTGCCGCAGGTACTTCTCCCCCCAGCGCACACAGGACGAGCAGAACGCGCAGTCCCCGTCGAAAACCAGCACCGGATCCTTCACGGCAACCCCCTTCATCGACTCCACCGTTCATCCTCCTCCACCCCCGACCGACCGGCTCGGGCGGGTATCGACCCGGCCGAAAGCGGGCATCATGCCTGTCAGGCCGGGCGCGGCCGGAACGTGACGGTTCGTCACGGTACTTCAGACGATCATCCGCGCGGGGGTGCCACGGCACGGTAACCTGCCGCTGACAAGGGGAGGAGGGGACGCCACCGTGCCCACACTCGACATGACCCCGGGTGCGCAGATACCCCGGACCGACGCCGGCCCGCAGACCGCCGTCACCCAGGCGCTCTCCTCGGCCGCCTACCGCGACGGCGAGATCGGCAAGTTCGTCGAGGACGTCGCCGACGTCAAGGAGAAGAAGGGCCGCTTCGCGCTCTTCCGCCCCAACCTCGGCGAGGCCTTCAGCAAGGCGCTGATCTCCCGCACGCTCGGCGGCGACCGCAAACCCCTCGTCCCGTCCTTCGGCGTGGACACCCGCCAGATCGTCGAACACTGCCTCGCCGCCGAGGAACTGCGCCACACTCGCGACCGGCAACTCAGCACCGTCACCGTCGTCACCGGCCTGCTGTTCCTCCCCGGCACCCTGATCTGGCTCGGCGCCTTCCAACTGCGCGCCTGGCTCAAGCGCGACAACGCCCGCGGCGCCGACACCTACGGCGCCCTCGCCCTCATCGCCGCCGCCGTCCTCGCCGCCTTCCTGCTGCTCCGCCCCCCGGCGGACGGCGTCCTGGGCATCTACCTGCGGATCACCATGCTCGCCCCGGTGCTCGGCTGGTACCTCGCCCGCCGCATCGTCGAGCGCTCCGCCAAGGACCTCCGCGGCCGCTGGCAGGACCTGGTCGAGGGCAGCGCCGTCGCCGCCACCGTCGCCAAGGCCGTCCCCCGCGACGACCTGGACAAGAAGGCCAACGAGCTGCGCGACAAGCTCGGCCGCCTGGACGCCGAGCAGGAGACCAACGTCCACCACTACGCCGGCCCCAAGGGCATCCTCGGCGCCGGCCGCCGCTGGGGCGAGTGGCGCCTCGCCGACACCCTCCATCCCGCCGAGGGCCACGCCGACTTCCGCGCCTTCCACCCCTGGGACCTGATCCGCCGGATCTCCGCCCACCTCAAGGGCCTCGGCGTCAGCCACGTCGCCAACAGCGGCATCCCCAATGTCGCCATCAAGCAGTGGGTGGTCTTCGACATCAGCGAGGGCGCCGACGAGATCAGCCGCCCCGACGGCGCCGACATGGACGGCGAGCGGATGCGCGACTTCGCCGTGCAGAGCCTCGCCGACAAGCAGACCTTCCCCGGCGGCCCCCGGCACTACCTGGCCACCCAGTTCATCACCCACGACGGCAAGCTGGTGATCACCTTCACCGTCACGGTGACCCTGCTCGCCAACGTGCTCAGCATCTCGGTGGCCGGCTACGCGCTCGGCCCGGTCAAGGGCGTCTTCTTCGACAAGCCGAAGGACAAGGAGAAGTCGATCGCCAGGACGGTGAAGTTCTGGGAGGAGCACACCGTCAAGCTCCCGCTGATCGACAACGACGAGGTGGTCCGCCAGGCCGTCCGCGCCCCCTTCTACCGGATGCCCGGCCTGCTCGGCTGGCTCGGCGGCGGCCTCGGCCTGCCCGAACCCTTCGGGCTGCGGCACTCCTGGGTCAACACCGCCTGGAACAACCGCTCCATGGTCGACAACGCGCTCAACGCGTCCGTCCCGGTGCTCAACGCGGTGCACACCGCCACCCTGGAGTTCCTCCAGGAGCACGACCTGGACGCCGACCGCTTCTTCAAGAACCGCACCTCGATCATCAAGTCCGAGGCGCAGGGCAGCCGCCCGTACAAGGTCGACCAGTTCGACGCCGGCTGATCCGGACGCACGAGGAGGGGCCCGCCACCGAACTCCCCGGTGGCGGGCCCCTCTTCGGCACTCCGCGGACTCAGCCCTGCGGCCAGACCTCGGCCAGCATCTTGCGGGTGTCCGCCAGCAGCTGCGGCAGCACCTTGGTGTGGCCGACCACCGGCATGAAGTTGGTGTCCCCGCCCCAGCGCGGCACCACGTGCTGGTGCAGGTGCGCCGCGATCCCGGCGCCGGCCGCCGCGCCCTGGTTCATCCCGATGTTGAACCCGTGCGCCCCCGAGGCCGCGCGCAGCGCGGCCATCGCCCGCTTGGTGAAGTCCGCCAGTTCGGCCGTCTCCGCCTCGTCGAGGTCGGTGTAGTCGGCCACGTGCCGGTACGGGACCACCATCAGGTGCCCGCCGTTGTACGGGTACAGGTTCAGCACCGCGAACACGGCGCTCCCCCGGGCGATGATCAGCCCGTCCTCGTCGCTCAGCGACGGGATCGAGCAGAACGGACAACCGTCGTCCGGAGCCGGGCCGGTGGGCTTGTTCTCACCCTGGATGTACGCCATCCGATGGGGGGTCCACAGGCGGCGGAAGCCGTCCGGCTCACCGACACCCCGCTGCAGTTCCGGCTCAGTCGTCATGCTGATCAGCATATTCGCCCAACCGTGCTTGCAAAGCCGCGCGGGGCAGACTCTTGAAGAGCCTGCCCCGCGCGATCCCCGCCAGGACGGGGCCTGTGTCACACCTGGATGCGGTTCTTCACCGCGTCCACGATCTCGGCGACGGCCTCGGCCACCGGCACGCCGTTCTTCTGCTCACCGTTGCGGTAGCGGAAGGAGACCGCGCCCGCCTCGACGTCGTCGTTGCCCGCGATCAGCATGTACGGGGTCTTGGACTTCTGCGCGTTGCGGATCTTCTTCTGCATGCGGTCGTCCGAGGTGTCCACCTCGACCCGGATCCCGTGCTTCTTCAGCTCGGCCGCGACCTCCAGCAGGTACGGCACGTGCTCGTCGGTGATCGGGATGCCGGTCACGGTGACCGGGGCCAGCCACGGCGGCATGGCACCGGCGTAGTGCTCCAGCAGCACCGCGAAGAAGCGCTCGATCGAACCGAACAGCGCGCGGTGGATCATGACCGGCCGCTGACGCGAGCCGTCCGCAGCGGTGTACTCCAGGTCGAAGCGCTCCGGCAGGTTGAAGTCCAGCTGGATCGTCGACATCTGCCAGGTACGGCCGATCGCATCCTTCGCCTGCACCGAGATCTTCGGGCCGTAGAAGGCCGCGCCGCCCGGGTCCGGAACCAGCGGCAGCCCCTGCTTCTCGGCCACGGCGGCGAGGACGCGGGTGGCCTCCTCCCAGGTCTCGTCCGAGCCGACGTACTTCTCCGGGTCCTTGGTCGACAGCTCCAGGTAGAAGTCGGTCAGACCGTAGTCACGAAGGAGGTTGAGCACGAAGGTCAGCGTGGAGTCGAGCTCGTCCGACATCTGCTCGCGGGTGCAGTAGATGTGGGCGTCGTCCTGCGTGAAGCCACGGGCACGGGTCAGACCGTGCACGACACCCGACTTCTCGTAGCGGTACACCGTCCCGAACTCGAAGAGGCGCAGCGGCAGTTCACGGTACGAGCGGCCGCGCGCGTCGAAGATCAGGTTGTGCATCGGGCAGTTCATCGGCTTGAGGTAGTAGTCCACGCCCTCGTCGAGCTGCATGGGCGGGTACATACCGTCCGCGTACCAGTCGAGGTGGCCGCTCTTCTCGAAGAGCTTCCCCTTGGTGGCGTGCGGGGTGTAGACGAACTCGTAGCCCTCTTCCTCGTGCCGCTTGCGCGAGTAGTCCTCCATGGCGCGGCGGATGATGCCGCCCTTGGGGTGGAAGACGGCGAGGCCGGAGCCGATCTCCTCCGGGATGGAGAAGAGGTCGAGCTCGTTGCCGAGCTTGCGGTGGTCGCGCTTCTCGGCCTCGACGAGGAAGTCCAGGTGGGCCTTGAGCTCGTCCTTGGTCGGCCAGGCGGTGCCGTAGATGCGCTGCAACATGGGGTTCTTCTCGCTGCCGCGCCAGTAGGCGGCCGCGTTGCGCATCAGCTTGAACGCCGGGATGTGCCGGGTGCTGGGCAGGTGCGGGCCGCGGCAGAGGTCGCCCCAGCACTGCTCGCCGCTCTTGGCGTCCAGGTTGTCGTAGATGGTGAGCTCGCCGGCGCCGACCTCGACGTCGGCGCCCTCGCCGGCGGTGGCGGCGGAGCCCTTGAGGCCGATCAGTTCGAGCTTGTACGGCTCGGCGGCCAGCTCCTCGCGGGCGTCCTCGTCGGTGACCACGCGGCGGGAGAACTTCTGCCCGCGCTTGATGATCTCCTGCATCTTCTTCTCGATGGCCTTGAGGTCATCGGGGTGGAAGGGCTTCTCGACGTCGAAGTCGTAGTAGAAGCCGTCCTTGACCGGCGGGCCGATGCCGAGCTTGGCCTCGGGGTAGAGCTGCTGCACGGCCTGGGCCATGACGTGCGCGGTGGAGTGGCGCAGGATGTCGAGGCCGTCCTTGCTGTCGATCGCGACCGGCTCGACCTCTTCGCCGTCCTGGAGGACGTGGGCGAGGTCCTTGAGCTGGCCGCCGACGCGGGCGGCGATGATCGAGCGGTCGTCGGCGAAGAGCTCGGCGGCCGTAGTGCCCGTCGTCACCACGCGCTCTTCCCGATCGGGTTCGCGGCTGATGGTTACCCGGACGTCCGTCACCGGTCTCTCCTGACGTGCTGGATTTCAGAGGACGCAACACTGCGCTGCGCGTGACGATGGTACCGAGAGCGCCACCCGCACCGTGCACTCAGGACCTGTCTCCCCTTTCCTGGAGCCCCTTGAGCAGCCGCTCGCGCTCGTCCTCCCCCCAACCGCACAGTTCCAGGCCGTGCGGCCTGGTCAGCCGGCGGAATCCGTCGCGCCGCTCCAGGCGGCCGGAGACCCGGACCGGGACGCCGGAGAGGTGGGCCTCGGCGGCGAGCCGGTAGTCGGCGTCGGGCAGGCGCAGCTTGAGTTCGCGGACCTCGGCGCCGTCGAGCACCCGCAGTCGCACCGAGCCCGGTCCGGACGGGTCGGCGCGCTTGAGCCGGACCACCACGGCGACCACGGTGACGTCGACGGCGGGCTCGATCCGTTCCAGCAGTTCGGCGGCCTCGGTCAGGGCGGGCAGGTCGCCGGGGGAGAAGTCGAGGTCGATGCGGCGGTCGCCGAAGCCGCCCGGGGTTCCGGCGGCGGGCGACCAGGCGACGGTGAGCCGGGCGGCGGTGGCGCCGCGCACCAGGTCCTCGACGGACTGGACGAGTTCCCGGCTGACTCCGGACCGGACGGCGTTCTCGAAGGCCTCGGGCCCGCCGCTGACCCGGCGGTAGTCGACGGCGTCGCGCAGCGCCTCCAGGGCGCGGACGAGTGTGGTGACGGCGGTCCGGCCCTCGGGGGCGGGGGTGTAGGCGGTGAGGGCCGCACCCTGGTCGACGACGCCCTGTTCGACGACCAGGACCCGGTCCAGGAAGTCCCCGGCGAGGCCGTCCAGCCGGGCGCCGTAGTAGGCGGCGGCGGTGCGGCCGGCCTTGGCCCCGGCGGCGAGCATCGCGCGGGCTGCCCGCTGGAGCCGTTCGGCGTCGTCCCAGGGGGTGGCGTCGGCGGGGCCGGGCAGTTCGCGGCGCCAGCTCAGCTCGTCGCCGGGGACGGCGAGGGCGAGCAGGATCGAGCGGGCGGAGGGGGTGCGGGAGCGGGAGAGGGCAGTGACGGCGTCGGTGAGGAGTTCAACGGCGTCGTCGAAGCCGTCCGCGGTGGGGACGAGGAGGCTGGTGCCGGGTTCGCCGTCCGGCGGCGTCCAGCGGCCGTACCGGGCGGCGGGCCCGCCGCGGCGGACCCAGCCGTGCCGGGCGAGCAGGGTGGCGAGCACCGCGGGGTCGACGGTGGCCGGGTCGGGCAGGGCCGGGGCGTGGCCGTCCGGTCCGTGCGGCAGTGTCATGGGCGTGGTTCCTCGCTGCCGGGGCCGGGTGGTCACGGGCTGTCGCCCGCGCCGACCCGGGCCATGATGTCGCAGAGCGCGCGGTCGTCGAAGACCTTGTCGGTGGGCACCCGGACGTTGGTTCGCCGTTGTCCGGTGACGGGGTGGCCGGCCAGGTTGACCCAGTAGCAGCAGTGCCGCAGTTCGAGGGCGTCCGGGCGGGCCCGGAGCCAGTGGTCGACCTGGCGGGGCAGCAGCATCACGACCAGGATGCGCGGGACGGCGACCCGGGCGCGGGCGAGCTTGCGCAGATGGTCGTTGTCCAGGGTGAAGCTGAAGAACGGCCCGGCGGGGTCGGGCGCGATCTGCTGGGTCGCCTTGAGCTGGATCTTGATGGTGACCTCGTCGTCCACCTCGTGCTCCCGGGAGCCGTGGCTGACCTGCCAGTCGATGCCGTTGTCCGGGAACGGTTGGGAGAGCGAGCAGCCGGCCGCGGCGGCGACCGCGTGCAGGTAGCCGACCTGCAGCGTCTCCATGCACGCGGTGACCGCGAGGTTCCCCCTGAGTGTGGCCGCCGCCTCGTCGGGCTGCGGCTGGGTCAGTGCCATCGCCCCGTGGCCTCCCCCGGCTCCGGGCCCGTCCCGGTTCGGACGGGACTGTCTTGGGCAGGATCCCCGGTCGGGGCTGGGCCAAACGGGTTGAGCGGGCGTCAGAAGCGGGTATCACCAGGACGCGGAACGCACGCCTGAGGGGCAGTCATGCAGCAGCACTGGTACACCGGCCCACTCGCTTCCTTCGACACCGAGACGACCGGCGTGGACGTGGAGACCGATCGGATCGTCTCGGCCGCCCTGGTCGTCCAACTCGCCCCGGGCGCACCGGCGCAGACCACCACCTGGCTCGCCGATCCGGGCGTGCCGATCCCGGACGGCGCCCGGGCGGTGCACGGCATCACCGACGAGCAGGTCCGGGTGTACGGCCGGCCGGCCAGGGTGGTGGTGGCGGAGGTCACCCGCGCGCTGGCCGCCCAGGCGCGGGCCGGCCGCCCGGTGGTGGTGATGAACGCGCCCTACGACCTGACGCTGCTGGACCGCGAGTTGCGTCGCCACCACGGGCTGACGCTGAACGCCGGGCTGGACGGGGCCGGGCTGGTGGTGCTGGATCCGCGGGTGCTGGACAAGCACGTGGACCGCTACCGCAAGGGCCGCCGGACGCTGACCGACCTGTGCGCCCACTACGGGGTGGACCTCACCGGGGCGCACGACGCGGCGGCGGACGCGACGGCGGCCATGTCACTGATCCGGCGAATAGGCGCCCGCTATCCGGCCGCGCTCGGCGGACTGTCGGCCGCGGAGCTGCACCTGCGGCAGGCGGTCTGGCACGCGGCGCAGGCGCGCGGGCTGCAGGCCTGGTTCGACCGCTCGGGGACGCCGGAGCGGGTTGACCTGTCCTGGCCGCTGCGGCCGGCCCGGTGCGTCTGCGGCCGGCGGATGGAGCCCGAACACGGTTGCGAGGCGGCCGCGTAGGGCCCCGGAAACGCCACAGGCCCCGACCGGTTTCCTGGTCAGGGCCTGCGTGCTGTCCGGTGGGCGATACTGGGATCGAACCAGTGACCCCTTCGGTGTGAACGAAGTGCTCTCCCGCTGAGCTAATCGCCCGGGCAACGAGAAGAACTGTAGCACCATTCGAGGGCGGTCGTACAACTCGCTCTTCCGGGGTACGGCCGACGGATCCACAGAACTCGTGCTCCGCGCGGAAGGTGACTGGGCCTCAGCCGGATTTGCGGACGGTACTTCGGGTGGGATTCCGGAAATACATGTGAGGCCCAGCCGATAATCGACTGGGCCTCACATATCACAATGCATTCCGGTGGGCGATACTGGGATCGAACCAGTGACCCCTTCGGTGTGAACGAAGTGCTCTCCCGCTGAGCTAATCGCCCGGGTGCAGGGAAAACATTACCGCATCCCGGAGGGTGCTCCGAACACCCCGGCCGTCCACCGCCCCCACCCCGGACGCCCGGGCGGCACCCGCCCGGCCCAGCCCGGCCGCCCAAAGGCCCCGACCCGCACCTCCGCCTTCCTCCGCCGCCCACGCCTCCCGCCCGCACGCACGACTCGTCGGGCCCGGCCGCACCATCCGCTCCCCTGTTCCCGGCCCCCTCGGTGCTTCGTACGGGACGGCTACGGGCCGGCCCGGAATCCGGCCGAGAAGAACCGCCGGTAATGCCCCGGGCGGGTACTCCGCGACGATTCCGCAATGCGCCGTAAGGGGTACGACTCGCGCCCGAATCGGGACAGAGGGGTTTACATCGGTCTTGGGGGTGGGATGGTCCGTTCGCCGACGTGCGATTCCCCGAGCGCACACTGAGCGAAAGGCCATGGCGCTTATGAACACCACGGTCAGCTGCGAGCTGCACCTGCGCCTCATCGTGTCCAGCGAGTCCTCACTGCCCGTCCCCGCGGGCCTGCGCTACGACACCGCCGACCCCTATGCCGTGCACGCCACGTTCCACACGGGCGCCGACGAGACCGTGGAGTGGGTGTTCGCCCGAGATCTCCTCGCGGAGGGGCTGCACCGACCCACCGGTACCGGCGACGTCCGGGTGTGGCCGTCGCGCAGCCACGGGCAAGGGGTGGTCTGCATCGCACTGAGCTCTCCGGAAGGAGAAGCCCTGCTGGAGGCCCCGGCCCGGGCGCTTGAGTCGTTCCTCAAGCGGACGGACGCCGCGGTGCCCCCCGGCACCGAACACCGTCACTTCGACCTCGACCGGGAGCTGTCCCACATCCTCGCCGAAAGCTGACCCCGACCGTAGGCGGTCCAGCCCCGCTGTCGGCGGGGCCGTACTCCTTGCCGTCATCGCAGCCGTCCTACTCGGGGGCACGGCCGCAGACTCAGCCGCGCACGACGCGGTCTCGGGGCCGGTGAACGGCCCGCTCCCACCGGAGCGGGCCCACAGCACCGCAGGCGCCCGACAGCGAGGCCGGCCACCCGTATGGGTGGCCGGCCTCGCTGTCGGGCGCCTGCGTCTTTCTCCGGGGCCGCGCCCCGGCCGTACGGCGGGACTCGGCGCGGGGCCCGGCGACCGCTTTGGGACACTCTGACGGGATCCGCACAGGCCTTCGAACAAACGCGCCGCCCTTATGCCGCAAGGGCCGGTATGGTCTGGGGTAACCGTGGACGCGGGGTACCGGAGTCCCCCTGCGCGAGGAGTCCCAACGTGCTGATCACCCATGACACCGAGTGCGCGCTGAGCATCCTCGTCGATCTGCTCAACACCGCACCCGAGGTGTGCGGCGACGAGCGGCTGCCGGACGTCGCCGCGCTGGACGCCTTCGTGGGCCGCCAGGAGATCAGCGAGATCGACTCGCTCACCGAGGACGACCTGCACCAGGTGCGGGAGCTGCGCACCCGGCTGCGCGAGGTCTTCGGGACGGAGTCCACCGAAGAGGCCGCCGAGCTGGTCAACGCGATCGTCGCGGCCGCCGGGACGACGCCCCGGCTGGTCAACCACGACCACCACGACTGGCACATCCACTACTTCGCACCGCACGCCGCACTCGGCCCCCACCTCGCGGCCGAGCTGGGCATGGCGCTGGCCTTCATCCTGATGGCGGGCGAGCGGGAGCGGCTGCGCCGGTGCGAGGCGCCGGACTGCGCCCGGGTCTTCGTGGACCTCTCCCGGAACCGCTCGCGGCGCTACTGCGACAGCCGTACCTGCGGCAACCGGCTGCACGTCGCCGCCTACCGGGCGCGGCAGCGGTCGGCGGAGGCCGTCGCCTCCGCCTGACGCCCCCCCGGCCCGCGCGTCCGCGGCTCAGATGCCGCGCTTGCGGAGGATCTCCTCGATGTCGGCGAAGTCGCCGAGGCCGTCGTCCCGCTTGCCCGTCTGCTGCTTCTTCGGCGCCTTGGGCGCATTGGCCACCGCCGGGCGCTCGGGGGCAGACCCGGCCGCAGGCGGACGCTCCGACGGGGCCTCCACCGCGCCGCGCCGGCCCACCCAGCGGGTGGTGACCAGCAGGGCGGCGGAGACGCCGAGCAGCACGACGCCGGTCCACACCCGGGGGTCGAAGACCAGCTTGGCCGCCCAGTCGGCGAACTCCCGACCGATGGTGGTGGCCAGCGGGAACAGTCCGGTCAGGTAGAGCCCGGCGGGCAGCAGGGCCACCGCGAACCAGCGGGTGGCCGAGAGGAAGCGCCGGCGCCAGGCCCGCAGGCCCGCGACGGCCACTCCACCGGCCGTGAGAAGGAAACTGATCGCGGCGGTCAGCACGAGTGGACCCCTTCGCTTCCGATCGTCCTGGTCATCGGTGCCTCCCTGTCGGTCCGCCCTCGGGCGCACCGCCGGGCGGGGGCGGGCACCCACTAGTGGAACACTGGGGGGATGATCGATGGTTCCCTCCCCCGCCTCGAGTTCTGGTGCGACCTCCAGTGCCCGGACTGCCGCACTGCCCTGGACGACGTACGGGCGCTGCGCGCGCAGTACGGCGACGCGCTGTCCGTGGAGCTGCGGCACTTCCCGCTCGAGAAGCACAAGCACGCCTACGCCGCGGCAGAGGCGGCCGAGGAGGCGTTCGACCAGGGGCTGGGGTGGCCGTTCGTGGAGGCGCTGCTGGCCCGGGTCGAGGAGCTGGACGCGCGGGGGCAGCAGGTGCTGCTGGAGGTGGCCCGGGAGGTCGGGGCGGACGTCGAGGAGGTCGACACCGCGCTGATCGACGGCCGGCACATGCTGACCGTGGACGCCGACCAGGCCGAGGGTAAGGCGATCGGGGTCACGGGCACTCCGACGTACGTGATCGGCGGGGAGCGTCTGGACGGCGGGAAGAGCCAGGAGGGGCTGCGCGAGCGGATCGTCGCCGTCATCGAGGCGGCGCGGGCTTCCTGACGCCGACCACTGACGCTCCGTCAACTCCTCACAGCTGCTTGCCGTAGCAGCGGTTGACGACTCGGTAGCCGAGCGAGGCGTAGAGCCGCAGGGCGACCTCGTTGCCGGAGAAGACGTTCAGGCCGAGTTCGCGTACCCCGGCGGCCAGGCACTCCTGTTCGGCGAGCAGCATCAGGGTGCGGCCGTGTCCCCGGCCCCGGTGGGCCGGGGACACCTCGACCACCATGACCCAGGCGAGCGGGGTGCCGTCCGGCAGGTCGCGCAGGTGGAGGTCCACCCAGAGCGAGCCGAGCGGCTCAAGGGCCGTCCGATCGTCGCCGCCCGCTCGGTAGAGGCGACGCAGGGCGACGCCGGGGGTGTCGGCGCCCTGCTGGAGGACGTTGCGGTGGTCCAGGCGCGATTTGGCCTGGGCCTGTTCCTCGGTGAGGCCGGAGTCCACCAGGGAGCGGACGTACTCCCGGGCCGCCCGGTCGAGCCAGGCCGGGAACTCCGCGGGGCCGATCGGGCGGGCGGTGACGCCGGCGGGCAGGGCCGGGGCGGTGGTCAGGCTCTTGCCCAGGTTCCGCATCCGCTCGGTGTAGCCGAGGGCGGCGGCGAGCCCGCGGGCGATCGGAGCGGACTCGGGGACGACCACGTCCACCCGGGTGCAGCCCCAGGTGCGCAGCACTTCCTCCGCGGCCAGCGCGCCGAAGGTGCCGCGACCCCGGCCACGGCCCTCGGCGATCTCCAACTCCGATATCTCACCCCAGAGTTGACTGCCGTGCCGGGCGGACGTGGTGCGCAGTGCGCCGACCTGGTGGCCGTTGGTCAGGATCCGCCAGCGTCTGGTGCGGCCGCCGGCCGTGGTGGGTGTCTCCGGGCCCTCGGGGCGCAGCGTGGTGGTCATGTCGTGGTCCCTTCCCCTCGCCGGGAAGGTTATCCGCGCCGCCCGTGCCGTCTCCCGGGGCGCTGCCCCGGGGGGTGGGATCAGGGGTCGAGGTCGTCGCCGCTGCGCTCGGCGAAGACGGTCATGGCCTTGGCGGTGACCGGGCCGGTGCCGGGCAGTTCGCGGTCGTCGACGCGGGTCACGGCCTGGACGTCACGGGTGGTGGAGGTCAGGAAGATCTCGTCGGCGTCCTGGAGGGCGCTGAGCGGCAGGTCGGTCTCCTCGGCTCCGCACCAGTCGATGACCAGCTGCCGGGTGATGCCGGCCAGGCAGCCGGAGGCGAGGGTGGGGGTGAGCAGGCGGCCGCCGATGACCACGAAGACGTTGGAGCCGGTGCCCTCGCAGAGCCGGCCGGCGGTGTTGGCGAACAGTGCCTCGGAGGCGCCGGCGCGGTGGGCGGCGGCGAGGGCGACGACGTTCTCGGCGTAGGAAGTCGTCTTGAGGCCGGCGACGGCGCTGTGCTCGTTGCGGCGCCAGGGGACGACTGCGACGGCGGTCTCGTCGGGGCGGCGGTTGATGGCGCCGAGGGCGACGAACAGGGTGGGGCCGGTGGTGCCGCGCTCGGAGCCGAGCGGGGCGTTGCCGCCGGTGTAGGTGACGCGCAGGCGGCCGAGCGCGGCCGGGTTGGCGGCGAGGACCTGGGCGCAGGCCTCGCGGACCAGGTCGTGGTCGGGGTCGGGCAGGCCGAGGCCGCGGGCGGAGCGGGTGAGCCGGTCGAGGTGGCGGGTGACCGCGAAGGCCCGGCCGTCGACGGCCTTCATGGTCTCGAAGACGCCGTCGCCGGTGGTGAGGCCGTGGTCCAGGACCGAGACGGCGGCGTCGGCGGAGTCGACGAGGGTGCCGTTGACCCAGCTCGTGGTGCGGTTGTGCATCGAGGGCTGCTCCTAGGCGCGGTGCGACTCGTGGTGGTCGGTGTCGGTGTCACTGCCGGTTTCGCTGCCTGACGCTATCGCGACCAGGCGGGCGGCCTTCAGCTCGGTTTCCGCCCATTCGCGCTCGGGGTCGGAGCCCCAGGTGATGCCGGCACCGGTGCCGAAGCGCAGGACGGGTGCCCGCCGGTCCTGCCGGTCGAGCCAGAAGGTGCGGATGCCGACGGCGAGTTCGCCTTCGCCGCGGTCGGCGTCGACCCAGCCGACGGCGCCGCAGTAGGGGCCGCGGGGGGCCGTCTCCAGGGCGTCGATGATCCGTAGGGCGCTGGACTTGGGGGCGCCGGTGACCGAGCCGGGCGGGAAGGTGGCGGTGAGCAGTTCGGGCCAGCCCGCGCCGTCGCGCAGGGTGCCCTCGACGGTGGAGACCAGGTGGACCAGGCCGGGGTGCTTCTCGACGACGCAGAGGTCGGGGACGGTGACGCTGCCGGTCTCGCAGACCCGGCCAAGGTCGTTGCGGACCAGGTCGACGATCATCACGTTCTCGGCGTGGTCCTTGTCGAGGAGCTCGTCCTCGGTGCGGCCGGTGCCCTTGATCGGGCCGGAGGAGACGGTGCGTCCGGTGCGGTGCAGGTAGAGCTCGGGGGAGGCGGTGGCGATCTCGACGCCGTGCTCGGGCAGCCGGATGGTGCCGGCGTACGGCGCGGGGTTGCCGTGGGCGAGGAGGCCGGTGAGGGCGTCGATGTCGCTGCGGTCCGGGTCGGGCAGCGGTGCGGACAGCACTCGGCAGAGGTTGGCCTGGTAGACCTCGCCGGCGGCTATGTGCTCGCGGATGCGGCGCACGCCCGCGATGTAGGCGGTGCGGTCCAGGGAGCTGTGCCAGCTGTCGGCGTCCGGGCCGTGCCAGCCGGCGCCGGAGGGCGGGGCGGGGGCGGGGCGGACGTCGTCGAAGCGGGCGCAGGTCAACCGGCCCTCGAAGTCGTAGGCGACGGCCCAGTAGCCGGAGGATTCGAGCGCGGCCGGGTCCGAGGTGACGTCTCGCAGTCCGGTGGCCACGCGGCCTCCGAAGCGGGCGAGCGGGGTGCGGGGATCGGGGTGGCCGGACACGGTTCTCCTGCGCGGTGGTGCTGGGGCGGCGGTGCCTGAAGTGTAGGTCGGGGGCGCGGCGCCGGTCGGGTCCGCAGCTTCCCGCGCCCCCGCGTACGAGCAGCCGAGTGCGTCGGGCGGATGTGCGCCGGGTGACCTGCGGATGATCGTCCGGGAGCGCCGCAGGTGGTGGCCGGTGACCGGCCGGAAGGGCTGACGGGACGGCACGCGGCGGGCATCCCCTCGGCACGCTGCGGGAACGGATTTTTAGCTGGCCCGGGAATCCGCTAGAGTTCAACACGTCGCCGGGGAGCGCAGCCGAAGAAAAGCGGTGAAGATCCCGGGAGACAGGCGGACGTGGCTCAGTTGGTAGAGCATCACCTTGCCAAGGTGAGGGTCGCGAGTTCGAATCTCGTCGTCCGCTCGATGGAGAACAGTGTAAGATCGTTCTTCGTGTGTTGCCTGGTGGAGTGGCCGAGAGGCGAGGCAACGGCCTGCAAAGCCGTGTACACGGGTTCAAATCCCGTCTCCACCTCCAAGAGGCTCTCCCGGCTCTGCCGGGAGACCTCCCCGCGCGATTAGCTCAGCGGGAGAGCACTACCTTGACACGGTAGGGGTCACTGGTTCAATCCCAGTATCGCGCACGTCGGATCCGTCGGGATCTGCTGCAGGAACGCCTCACCAGGCGCGATTAGCTCAGCGGGAGAGCACTACCTTGACACGGTAGGGGTCACTGGTTCAATCCCAGTATCGCGCACAGTAACGGGCCCTTCGAGGCCTGCTGCACAACCGCCACACCAGGCGCGATTAGCTCAGCGGGAGAGCACTACCTTGACACGGTAGGGGTCACTGGTTCAATCCCAGTATCGCGCACAGTAACGGGCCCCTCGGGGCCTGCTGCACAACCGCCACACCAGGCGCGATTAGCTCAGCGGGAGAGCACTACCTTGACACGGTAGGGGTCACTGGTTCAATCCCAGTATCGCG